>NZ_JBHTNH010000024.1:0-138677 GCF_042679865.1 Lentibacillus salinarum
CAAATTTCAAAAATGGGTATTCCCATTATCGGGAGGGTGTTTTTTTGCGTTTTTTTGAGCAAAAATCCCATTTTCGTATAAAAAGTCCGGTAAAAATGACACATCGAATTTCGTCGTTGGCTTGTTTCTCCGCTGCTCATGTATCTAAATGCGCAGGGGACCTTCTGCTAAGACCGCCCACGTCAATAGCCAACTGCAGAAGTCACCACATCCTTTGGAAGCCCGCTCCTTGGAAAAGAAAACCACTTTTCCTGCGTGCGATGCGATTTCAGTGAAGCTTTTCTTGTGCTCGAAACGGCGCCGCCTCGAACTTTCGACGCACAGGACGTGCTAGTGTCGGCGTTGCAACAGGACGTTGCGAACTTAGCCGACCGGTCCTTTTTATCCTCCTTTTTGAACAGACTCTTTAATGGTTGATATATTGTCTGATTATATGCCAGGCATCATCTTTTCCTTCGCCAGTTTCAGCTGAAAAAGGAATAACAACATCCCCCGAGTCAATATTTAACGCCCGGGTTGTCTGGTTTAAATGCTTTACGCGTTTGCCTTTCGGGATTTTATCCAATTTCGTGGCGATCACGATAACGGGCAGCTCGTAATGCTTCAAATAATCATACATCAATACATCGTCTTCCGTCGGCTCATGCCGAATGTCGGTAATCAGCACACAAGCTTTCAGGACGTCTCGTGTAGCAAAGTATTCCTCCATCATGACGCCCCATTTTTCTCGTTCCTTTTTGGATACTTTGGCATAACCGTAGCCGGGAACATCGACAAAGTAAAACAGGTCATTGATTTTATAGAAATTCAATGTTTGCGTTTTGCCTGGTTTTGATGATGTTCGGGCTAAATTTTTTCGTTGGATAAGCTTATTGATAAATGACGATTTCCCGACATTCGAACGACCGGCCAACGCAATTTCAGGAAGGTGGTTCTTCGGGTATTGTTGTTGGCTGACGGCACTTATCACAATTTCAGCTTCCGTTACTTTCATGTTTCTCCCCCGTTAGTGCGTGTGTTAACACCTGATCCAAATGGTTTACGTTTATAAATGTTAAATCGTCACGCACACTTTTTGGTATATCTTCAATATCTTTTTCATTTTCTTCTGGAATAATAATCGTTGTCAGGCCGGCCCGATGAGCACTTAACGATTTTTCCTTCAATCCGCCGATGGGCAGTACGCGCCCTCTTAGCGTTATTTCCCCTGTCATACCGACTTCTTTTTTGACGGCTCTGCCTGTCAATGCCGAAACAAGGGCTGTCGCCATCGTTATCCCAGCTGACGGGCCATCTTTGGGGGTGGCGCCTTCAGGGACGTGAATATGAATGTCATTTTTATCATGGAAATCCGGATCAATAGCGAGTTCCTCTGCCCGGGAACGAATATAACTGAAGGCAGCCTGTGCCGACTCCTGCATTACATCGCCCAACTTTCCGGTAAGGGTCAATTTTCCTTTCCCGGGGTAATACGATACTTCAATCGATAACGTATCACCGCCGGCAGCTGTATAGGCCAAGCCGGTAGCCGCTCCTACTTGGTTTTCCTGTTCCATTTGCCCGTAACGGAAAAGCGGTTTACCCAAAAATTCCTCTAAGCTTTTCTCAGTGATAATCACCCGCTTTTTCTCACCGGAAAGTATAATTTTTGCAGCTTTGCGGCACAGTTTGGCCAGCTGACGCTCTAGGTTGCGCACACCTGCTTCACGTGTATACGTCCGGATTAACTTCAGCAAGGCGTCTTCACGGATTTGCAGGTTGCTCTTCTGCAGTCCGTTTTCTTGCAGCTGCTTCGGCAGTAAATGTTCTTTAGCGATGTGCAGTTTTTCCACTTCCGTATACCCGGCAATCGTGATCAGTTCCATACGATCCAATAATGGGCCAGGGATGTTATTGACATAGTTCGCCGTCGCAATGAACATAACATTGGATAAGTTATACGTTTCCTCAATAAAATGATCACTGAACTGACTGTTTTGTTCGGGGTCCAATACCTCCAGCATCGCTGACGACGGATCGCCCCGGAAATCACTGGCCATTTTGTCAACTTCATCGAGCAAAAACACCGGATTGATTGTTTTTGCCTTTTTCATACCCTGGATGATTCTGCCGGGCATCGCGCCGATATACGTGCGTCTGTGACCACGAATTTCGGCTTCATCACGGACACCACCAAGCGAAATGCGGACAAAATTCCGATTGATGGAACGGGCAACTGATTGAGCCAGGGATGTTTTTCCGACCCCGGGCGGCCCGACAAGACAAAGAATTGGACCTTTGACGGATTGGGTTAATTTTTGGACAGCCAAATATTCCAACACTCTTTCCTTCACTTTCTCAAGTCCGTAATGATCTTCATCAAGGATGGCTTCTGCCCGGTCGATCTCTATGGTATCCTCTGTCTGCTCTGTCCACGGCAGTGCCAGCAGCCATTCAATATAATTGCGGATGACCGAACTTTCCGCAGAGCTTTGTGGAACTTTCTCAAACCGGTCCAATTCTTTCATGGCAACGTCAGTAATCCGCTCCGGCATATTGGAAGCTTCAACTTTTTCCCTCAGCTGTTCGGCTTCCCCGGATTTCCCGTCTTTTTCACCCAACTCTTTTTGGATGGCCTTTAATTGTTCACGTAAATAGTATTCTTTCTGGGTTTTCTCCATTGAATTCTTGACACGTTGTCCGATTTTCCGTTCCAGGTCCAGCACTTTCTTTTCATTCGTAATCAGTTGCACCAAATGCTGTAAGCGTTCTTTCACATTAACCATTTCCAACAGATCTTGTTTGTCTTTTAATTTTAAAGAAAGGTGTGATATGACGCTATCGGCTAGCCTGCCAGCGTCATCAATGTCGGAAACGGTCGCTAATGTTTCCTTCGTTATTTTTTGAGAAACGTTTATGTATTGTTCAAATTGTTTAAGCAGCGAACGCATCAAGGCTTCTTCTTCATTTTCTTCGCCGTGTTCATCTTCCAGTTGTTCAATGTCAACCGTAAATTCCTCATTGCCATCGATAAATCGGCTAATTTCGCCGCGGTGAAGGCCTTCCACTAATACCCGAATGGTCCCGTTGGGGAGTTTCAGCATTTGTTTGACATAAGCGACTGTGCCAATCCGATAAATATCTTTGGACTCCGGTTTATCCACACTTACCTGTTTCTGGGCAGCAAGGAAAATGGTTTGGTCACCCATCATGGCTTTTTCCAGAGCAGCAACAGAATTGTCACGGCCAACATCCAGGTGCAATACCATGGACGGAAAGACAAGTAACCCGCGCAGTGGCAGGAGAGGCAGTTGTATGGGTTCTTTAGTCATCGTATATGTACCTCCATCATAACTGGTTTCCGATGTATTTCATTTAATCGGTCAAGTGTATAGAAAATATGGTTATTTGTAAACCAATACAGCTGACCATTAGTATGGCCTGGTAGCCAAATACTACTCACAGTTAAGACAAAACATAGAAAGAGACTGACAGCAGCCATCAGCTCTCCCGCTTGTTGAAATGCCTGGCAAGCGGAGCCAAAGAAATGTCAGTCTCTGACCATTAAAATGCATGTTCAAAAGGAAGGATAAAAAGGACCAGCAGGCTAAGTTCGCGACGACAATCGCTAACGCCTGCACTAGCACGTCCTGTGCGCCGAAAGTTTAAGGATTACCGGACTTTTGAACAACCTCTTAAATTATATTTTCATTTGTTCTAAATTAGGCTCTTCACCATAATCTATGGTTGACAAATCAAATTTAATTTGATTATAGCGATCGCTACGGAAAAACACTACGCTTTCCGTGGGCCCCGAGTTCAGCCTCCTCGAAAAAAGAAGTTCGCTTTTTTCTGCTCAGGTCTACACTGCGCTTTCCCACAGGAGTCTACGTGTTTTTCCTCCGCTATCCAGTTGGTAATACCATATTTATTCATATATTTCAACCTTAGATTTTGGTGTTGACCCCTACCTTAAGCACTTTCTTTCGGCAATTTTTCATTTTCATCCTGGACAGTGCCATCGTTGAATACAAATTTAGGTCTTCCATTCTCTTTTTGAACCGTGTCTTTTGTGATAATGCATTTTTCGATATCCTCACGGGACGGAAGTTCAAACATGACATCCAGCATGATGCTTTCTATAATGGAACGCAGGCCGCGTGCACCGGTTTTCCGTTCGATTGCCCGGTTGGCGATTGCTCTGAGGGCTTCTTCTTCAAATTCAAGCTCGACATCATCGACTTCAAACAGTTTTACATACTGCTTAACAAGGGCATTCTTCGGTTTGGTCAGAATCTCAACAAGCGCATCCTCATCCAGTGGCGTCAGACTGCCGATGACCGGAATCCGGCCGATGAATTCAGGAATCAGACCATACCGCAGCAGATCTTCCGGCAATACTTTCTTCAGCAGTTCACTTTCATCTAAATCCTGCTCTTCATTATCAGAGCCGAAACCAATCACTTTCTTGCCTAAACGGCGTTTAACGATTTGGTCTATTCCGTCAAAAGCGCCACCGACAATAAACAAGACGTTGGTCGTATCAATCTGGATAAACTCCTGATGCGGATGCTTGCGTCCACCCTGTGGCGGTACACTGGCAACCGTTCCTTCCAAAATCTTCAGGAGTGCCTGCTGGACACCTTCCCCTGACACATCACGGGTGATGGAAGGATTTTCTGATTTACGGGCGACCTTGTCGATCTCATCGATGTAAATGATGCCCTTCTCCGCTTTTTCCACATCATAGTCAGCCGCCTGGATCAGTTTCAGCAAAATATTTTCCACGTCTTCCCCAACATAACCCGCTTCTGTCAGCGATGTGGCGTCCGCCATCGCAAATGGAACGTTCAGAATACGTGCGAGTGTTTGGGCTAGCAGTGTTTTACCGGAACCGGTTGGACCGAGCATGGCAATGTTACTTTTGGCCAATTCCACGTCATCGGCATTATTTTGCGGTGTGTTAATACGCTTGTAATGATTATAGACAGCAACAGACAAGTTCTTTTTGGCCTCATCCTGACCGATAACATAATCAGCCAGCGTCTCGTTAATTTCTCTTGGTTTTGGCAGTTCTTCAAACTCGGTCGCTTCCTCTGTACCAAGTTCCTCTTCCACAATTTCCGTGCAAAGTTCGATACATTCATCACATATATAAACGCCTGGACCGGCCACTAATTTACGAACCTGATCCTGACTCTTTCCGCAAAACGAACACTTTAATTGTCCCTTTTCTTCATTAAATTTAAACATTGCATTTTCACTCCTAAAGTTTAAATCTGCTTCTTTTTGTCGTGCCTACATTTTAACTTATCGTCATCATATCAAATCAACATACGAAAACAAAATAATAACGCTTTTCCAGCTCCATTTTATAATGGGGAAGCCACCAAAAACAACTTCAGTAATCTGACAAGGAGGCTGAAACAGGAAACAAAACCCCCTGCCGTTTCATCTTTAATTATCGTATGTTAGTTGGACGGGATAGATAACAAAAATTAATAAAAGTTTAAAACAAGGTGCGACATGTCGCACCTTGTTTTAACATGATATTAAGCTCAATTTCCAGAATCAAACCGTTTTACGATGCTCGACCAGGAACTCGATAGCTTTTGTTCCTTTAAGTTCTTCTTTAAGGGCATCGGTATTGCCGCCAAGCATTTGTTTTAATTGTTCTGCATCTGTACCGTACATGGATGCCATATTGCTGATTTCCTTCTCAACATCCTCATCGGTGACCTCTAGATTTTCAGCATTGTAAATAGCTTCCAGTGTCAAATTCGTTTTGACCCGTTTTTGGGCATCCTCACGCATTTGATCTTTCAAGGCCTCTTTATCTTGGCCGGAGAACTGATAGTACATATCGAGTGTCATGCCCTGCATTTGCAGACGCTGTTCGAACTCCTGCAGCATGCGGTCCAATTCCGATTCGACCATGGCATCCGGGATGTCCACTTCGGCATTGTCGGAAGCTTTTTCAATCAATGTTTCCCGTTTTTGATTTTCAGCATCCTGTTCCCGCTGGCTATGCAATTCCTCTTTTTTCTTTTCTTTCAGTTCGTCAAGCGTTTCAACTTCTTCATCAACGTCTTTGGCAAACTCATCGTCCAGTTCTGGCAGTTCTTTTGTTTTAACGTCATGGATTTTGACACTGAATACGGCTTCTTTTCCTGCTAGATGTTCGGCATGATAATCTTCAGGGAACGTCACATTGATGTCGGTTTCTTCCCCTAAGGCTTTTCCGACCATTTCTTCCTCAAAACCCGGGATGAATTGGCCTGAACCAATTTCTAGTGAGAAATCTTCACCTTTTCCGCCTTCAAATGGTTCACCGTCAATGAAGCCTTCAAAATCCATCACAACCGTGTCACCTTCTTCAATGTTGCCCGCTTCTTTAACAATCAGTTCGGCATGATGTTCGCGCTGATGTTCAATCTCATGGTCCACGTCTTCATCTGTCACGTCGACTGACTGTTCTTCCACTTCTAATCCTTTATAGTCACCTAATGTCACTTCCGGCTTGACATTGACTGTAGCTTTGAAAATGAGATCTTTTCCTTTTTCAATCTCTTCAATGTCAACTTCCGGCTGCTCGATCGGTTCAATGCCTGTTTCTTCAACAGCCTTTGTATAGGCATCAGGAAGGACAATATCAACAGCATCCTGATACAGAGATTCCACACCAAAACGCTTTTCAAAAATGTTACGCGGAACTTTTCCTTTACGGAAGCCCGGAATTTGAACATCCTTCACGACCTTTTTGAAAGCCTGGTCCAATGCTTTATCAAACTCATCGGCACTGACCTCTATCGTCAGGATACCCTGATTCCCTTCTTGTTTTTCCCATTTTGCTGACATAACATACCCTCCAAAATCTATTATTCCTTAACATGATAACGGTTCTTGACAGTACATTTCGAATGTTTATGAGCAAATTTGCAACCATCTCATTATAACATAAATCTATGGCCTTTCAACCATTATAGACATCCGTTGCAGCAGCTATCCTTCTCTAATGGTTGCGTATAATGCATCGCACATTTTAATTTCGTCCATATATTGAATGATCTGTTCATTTCTATCTGTTTGCTTTGTCTTATGTATATCCAAATAGTTTTCCCCAATTACCGTTAACGCAGCGGCGATAGAATTAACATCATTTTCATGTGGCATAAGAGGATACCGGACATAGAGGTAATGCCATAATAACTGTTCCATTAATTGAAAAAGCGTTGGATTTTCCTGTTCTTGCTCATTAATGCTTAATAATGTCTGCTGCATCACTGGGTGAGTAGTTAACGGTGATACCTGATCCGGGGCTACAGAAAGTTCTGCGCCTAATTTATGTACTAACACCTTCTCTGAAAAACCGTTTTCTTGGAGCCACATAAAAATGGCTGTTTTGGTGACAGGATGTACACGGTCATCAGTCAAAAGGGATGCCATTCGGTCTGTCGGATTGGCAGTCAGTTTACGTATCTGTTCAACCAATGTGTATTGACGAACATGGTTTTCGGTTTCTACAGCTTGGAATAAATCATCGATGTATCCAGGCGTCTTCTCGGTCCTGATTTCATCACGCATCCGTTTACTCATATCATACAACTGCCGGAATTGGTCTGTCATATCTTTCGGTACCGTTTTGGCGGCAAACTCCTGTTCAACCTGTTCCATCAACAATTCGTATTGACTTGTCTGGAATAATATTGTTAAGTAGATATGAACATATTGATCGTAATGATTATCGTTATGTATTAACAACGCCTCACAAAAGTCCTGTGCTTCCTTATAACGGTTCAGTTCCATCAGACACATTAACCTGCCAATGTTGATTTCATGATTATGTACCCCAAAGCCGAGTAGTTGATCGAGCTTTTCCAATGCTTCTTCATATTTTTTGTTTTTGAGTGCCAAAAGGCTCTCTTCTTCTAAAGCCTGACGCCACTTTGGAAAAAGAATCACATTTTCCGGGCTGTTGTCCATATATCCACCCCTTTCATACCGCAGAAAATTTCTTAATAAATAACCATACCCCGAACATTCTACTTTAAAACCTGACATATGGTTGCAGGCTTTTGAAAGAATAAGTTCCCCTATTTGATTTTCAATTTACATCCTATCATATACAATGATCTAATCGCCATCAATCTACCTGCTGATACATAAAAAATAAAATTTTACGCTTTCTTACCCTGTTGACAAATTGTTTTAAAGTGCCTATAATAAGTTTTGTTCGTCAGTGACGAGTATGACCCGGTTCATGAATAACAAAATAGAAATCATTATTTACCATGCGGCTGTAGTTTAGTGGTAAAACCTCAGCCTTCCAAGCTGATGTCGTGGGTTCGATTCCCATCACCCGCTCCATACATAATACCATGTCCCAGTAGCTCAGCTGGATAGAGCAACAGCCTTCTAAGCTGTAGGCCGCAGGTTCGAGTCCTGCCTGGGACGTTGACTTGAAATGCCCGGCATCTTACTGATAAGATGCCGGGCATTTTTACTTATTACATCCTTTAACTATAAACCCGTTCAAGCAGTGGGTTTTAAGATAATGACGTTTTTAGCGATAAATCTTCAAGCCGATAACCGTCAATCGTATAGAAGTGCACAGAAACATTGTCTAATGTATCCCATGCCATAATGGCATACGTCTTGTCTTTTCGCCCCCGGGGCAGCAGAACACTCCCCGGATTGATCAGTAATTGATTGCCGGTTTTTTCGGCACCCGCAATATGTGTATGGCCGAAGCAGACGACTTGCGCCCCCTGCTCTTCTGCCCGATAGGCAATCACAAGCGGGTTAGATTTAACCTGGTGCAGGTGACCATGTGCAATAAAAAACGTTACGTCATCAACTGTACTGACCTGTTCTTCAGGATATCTGACATCCATGTCACAGTTGCCGCCAACCTTAATGAACCCTGCCAATTCCGGATCATCCATTTCCAGCTCTGAATCACCGCAATGTATCTTATAATCCGCATGATGCCGGGTCTGAATGGTTTTAAGTTCATTCGTTGAGCCGTGGCTGTCACTAACTATTAATACGCTTGGCACTGTATCACCTCAATTACTGACGGCATATTGTCTGACCCAGTCTTCCAATTGATCAATGGCATGTCGCCGATGACTAATCCGATTCTTTTCCTCATGCGAAAGCTCTGCCATTGTTTTTGTATAACGGTCGGGAATAAAAATCGGATCATAGCCAAACCCATTTGAACCTGCCTGTTCAGCAGCAATTTTCCCTTCACAGTATCCTTTTTTAAAGACAGTGGGTTCTCCAGGGATAGCTACAGCTAGGACACAGACAAAGCGTGCGGTCCGTTCTGGCGCCCCAACGCCCTGTAATTCGCGCAACACTTTGTGAATATTCTTCATATCATCTTTCGGTTCACCGGCATACCTTGCCGAAAAAATGCCCGGCCGACCGCTCAACGCGTCAATGACCAATCCGGAATCGTCAGCTAAAACAGGTTTTCCCAGCAGTTCTGCTATTTGTTCGGCTTTCAATGCAGCATTTTCCGCAAATGTTGTGCCCGTTTCCTCAATATCATCCATTTCCCGAGGCAATTCGGGCAATGAAACAGCATTGATCCGGTACCTAGCAAAAAATGTCTTGAACTCCTTTGCCTTTCCTGGGTTTTTTGTGGCAATAATCATCTCGTTCACGGTGAATCTTCCTTTGTCTGTTTTGTCTCGCCAATCCGAGCAGCAAGGTTCCCTAAATGCGATTTCTGGATACTGTTCAATTCCCGCATGCCCTGTCCAGCAAGTCCAAGCATTGTTTGCAGCTGATTACCTGTAAATGTCGCTTCTTCACCGGTTCCTTGTATTTCAATGAACTCGCCTGCCCCTGTCATGACGATATTCATGTCTACAGCAGCTTCAGAGTCTTCTTTATAGTCCAGGTCGAGCAGTGCTGTACCATCCGATGATATCCCGACGGAAATGGCTGCCATAAAGTCTGTCACCGGCATTTTTTTTAGCGTCCCTTTCTGCAGCAGTTTATCAAACGCCAATACGACAGCAACAAAAGCTCCTGTAATCGACGCTGTTCTGGTCCCACCATCCGCCTGCAGAACATCACAGTCCACCCATACAGTACGCTCGCCAATTTGATTCAGATCGACAACCGATCTTAAAGCACGTCCGACTAAACGCTGAATTTCCATTGTCCGCCCGCTCACTTTCCCTTTGGACGATTCACGGATATTGCGCTGCTCTGTCGCTCGTGGCAGCATCGCATATTCTGCCGTAATCCAGCCTTTTCCTTTCCCGCGCATAAAAGGGGGCACGCGATCCTCAATACTTGCATTGCAGATTACTTTGGTATCTCCAAATTCAATCAGGACCGACCCTTCCGGATGTTTAATATAACCCGGTGTCATCGTAATCGATCGTAATTCGTTGTTTTCTCGCTGGTCATGTCTCAATGGAATCTATGCCTCCTTCACTATGCATCACCCATTATCCTAACATATTTTTTACCAGGAAACATAAATTATGAATTCAAGTCGAGAAGAAAAAAGACTGCTGAGCACAGTCTTTACAAATCATTAAATGATCTTTCCCGCTATAGTTTTTCTGTTGACACGAAAGATTTGACCGTCACAGGTTCTGTATAGGGTTCCCCGTTCTCATTAAACAGCGTTTCAACATCTTCCACTTTTACTTCAACCGCTTCTACATCCTCATCTTGTGTTAATGTGCGTACAAGGGTTTCCATCACATCGTTGGAAATGATGGCTTCATCACTATCCTCGAGCACTTCCTGATTGAAAACCACTTCCAGCACGCCTTTATTTAATCGTGGGCCATTCGCTAACTCTGCAGAGCTATTAAATACATGCTGCAGGTTCGTATCGAATCCCGGTCCTTCCATCAGTGTCTGAACAGTCGATTCGTATAAGCTATCTTCCACATTGACATGCTGGGTAACCGGCACAAAATAGTCATTGTCACCTTGAACAGACGGATAATATAATGTAACCGGTTCACTGTTGAGCAAATCGACTGTATTGGAATGGACAAGATTTATCCCGTTAACCCTTGAATACCCTTCACCAATTGGCGTTCCATCAACCGGCATCGATTCCTGCGGGGTTCCGTCAATACGCAGCTTCATTTCATCGACACTATCAAACTGGGTAACCGTATACGTCATAGCTTGCAATATGTTTAACTCGTCCTCAGCCTGATAATTTTCGAATTCCTCAGAAACATCAACGACCATTGTTCCACTGTTATCCAAATCCAATCCGAGTATTTCCGTCCCGGCCGGCAAAATAGCCTGAAATCCGTTGGGCAACAGAGAGGTAACCGGTCCATCCTTCACCAGGTATTCCAATGACTGTTTGGCCACTTCATTGGATGCCGGCTGCGGTAGTTGCAATGTCTGCGATGCTACCATTCCATTGGCATCCAGCAAATACAGCTGCCTGTCGATCGTCTCAGATGTTTCCCCCTTATCACCCTCCATGACTTCTTCCTGACTTTCCTCATCTTCTGTGGCACTAGCTTCTTCACCGGACTCACTTTCCAAATCATCGACTGCTTCAGCGTCCTGTGGCGGATCCATTTCGTTTTTATCCAATGATTGCTCCCCCTGGAAACATCCCGTTAATATAATCGCGAGACACACCGTCAGGCTGAATAGCAATAATCTGTGCTTCTGCATAGTTTCCCCCTCCTACGATGGTTTGTACTATTATATATACGAGCTGTTTTAAAATTTAGACCAATGTGGAGACAAAAAATTAAAACCCTTTTTGAGCATAAAAGTTCAAAAAGGGTTTTAAATAATTGCCCGCTTAATCGAAACAGACTGAAACTGATCGGCGGATGCTTTAAAAATACCTTCCGTGATTTTAACGAAAATGCCAATGTCGCCTGTTGTATAGAACTGATGAGTTGGCGTTGCCACCCCAGTCTGTAATTGATTATGAAATTCCAGAATTGTACTTGTTTCACGTGCCGTTTCCTCACTTGAGGAGATAACCGTCACCTGATCACCGATCGTCTTTTGAATGGTATCTATGATTAACGGGTAATGGGTACAGCCAAGTATTAACGTGTCAATATGATTCTGTTCCTTCAACGGCTTCAGCGACTGTGCCACAATATGATCAGCCCTTTCACCGGATAAAACACCCTGCTCAACCATCGGGACAAACAATGGACAAGCCAATGAATTAACACGAACGTCGGCTTTAATATGTTTTAATGCCGTCGCATAGGCCTCGCTCCGAATGGTTCCCTCTGTTCCAATCACACCAACATGGCCGTTCGTTGTATATTTGATGGCTGCACGTGCTCCCGGTTTGATGACACCAATGACCGGAATCGGCAATTGTTCCTGCAGCTCAGTCAACGTAAATGCTGTTGCCGTATTACATGCTATCACAAGCATTTTGATATCTTTAGGAAGCAAAAAATTCACCATTTCCCAAGTGAATCGTTTCACCTCCGCTTCTGACCTTGGCCCGTATGGACACCTTAACGTATCACCCAGATAAATTAAGCTTTCGCCCGGAAGCTGGCGCATTAACTCATGGGCAACTGTCAGTCCGCCTACACCGGAATCGATAACGCCTATAGCCTGATTCAAAAAATCGCCTCTTCGTGCTGTTATTGATAATCAACCTGCTCCATTTCTTCATAAAGAAAAGTTAACAGTTCATTTAATGTTTTCGTCTGATCTCCTGAAAAATTCTTCAGGACATCACCTAAGTACTCCTGACGCTTTTCCACCACGTCTTCAATAATGGTTTTGCCTTTTGGCAATACATGGATCCTAACGACCCGGCGGTCACTTGTATCCCTTACTCTCTCAACGAGCTCGTTCTTTTCTAGACGATCGACCAGATCTGTCGTTGTGCTGAACGCTAAACCGTTTTTACTGGAAAGCTCACCAATCGTCAAATCATCGTCAACAAGAAACTGCAGGGCTACAAATTGCGGTGAGGTGATTGGATAATGATGAAGTATCTTCCTTCCATTTTGTTTGATGATGCCTGAAATGTAGCGGAGTCTTTTTTCAAGATCGGCAATTGTTTCTGCTGATATGTCTTTATTCAACCCGGGTAACCCCCCCAAAGAACTCGAATGTATACCAATCGTTTTGGAAAAACTAGGCTTGGCCTCGTATATAGCGCATCTTATACGTTATTCCATGACGTTTTATGACTGTATGTCAGTGTAACATAACATGACAAAAATCGCAGTTTTTCGGTGAAATTAGTACGTGAATGAAATCTTGATGGTTATTGTCCAATAATCTACTACCATTTTATTAAACGTCATTTAAAAATGTGCGCACCGTTTACGCATTATTTCATACGCTGTTAGTGACTAAATAATTCACCCTTCAACTGCAGCTCTTTGACAGCAAGGAGGGGTTATCATTTGAAGGACAACACGTACAAACCGAAGCAACTATTGACCAATCGTGAAAAAGAAGTATTCGAACTTCTCGTACAAGACAAAACAACAAAAGAAATTGCCCAGGAATTGTTCATATCAGAAAAAACTGTCCGGAACCATATTTCGAACTCAATGCAGAAATTGGGTGTTAAGGGGCGTTCCCAAGCTGTTGTAGAACTCCTCCGGATGGGGGAGCTAAAGCTTTAGGGAAAACCGACTTTCTTTTTAAGGAAGTCGGTTTTTATCATTTAACCGCCATTAATCGTTCTTTTATCGAATCAGATAATGGGACGGGCTTTCCGGTTTCCGGGTGTATGTATACCATTCTCCCGCGTCCTGTCAAACAGAGTTCCCCCTTTTCATTCAGTGCCATATAATGGACATCCAGAGAGGTATTGCCGATATGGTTCAGTTTGACATATAACTTAATGTTGTCATCGAAATAAATCTGTTGCTGATAATCACATTGCAGGTCTGCCACAATCGGCATGGCCGCGTCACTATCCTGGTTACCAAACATACCTGCCGCTTTTAAAAATTCGATCCGAGCTTCTTCAAAATAAATAAATGCCGACACATTATTAACATGACCGAACATATCCGTTTCGGAAAAACGAATTTTAACCGGAATAGAAAATGAAAACTCAGACCGCCATTGCGCTATGTTATCAATATATGAAACTTTTTTCAACGGTATTGCCTCCCTGTTATGAAAATGACCCCTGCCAAACAAGCAAGGGTCAAACAGATTGATAGAATTTATAGCCTAGTGCGCCTCATCACTGCCAAAGAAGTTCTTGAATGCCTGAATGTTTGTCGCACGGTTCATCGCAGCAATGGATGTGGTCAGTGGAATACCTTTCGGACATACTTGTACACAGTTTTGGGCATTGCTGCATCCCGAAACACCGCCATCTTCCATCAACCCTTCAAGGCGTTCACTTGCGTTCATTTCACCTGTTGGATGCGCGTTGAACAAGCGTACCTGGGAAAGTGCCGCAGGGCCAATAAAATCTGACTTATCATTGACATTCGGGCAAGCTTCAAGGCAAACCCCGCACGTCATACATTTGGAAAGTTCATAAGCCCATTGACGCTTTTTCTCAGGCATCCGCGGGCCAGGACCAAGATCGTGCGTTCCATCAATCGGGATCCAAGCCTTCACCTGTTTCAATGCATCAAACATTTGCTCACGATCGACGAATAGGTCACGGATAACCGGAAATGTCGACATCGGCTCAAGACGGATCGGCTGCTCCATCTCATCCACAAGAGCCGCACATGACTGTCGGGCCGTTCCATTAATAACCATGGAACACGCCCCGCAAACTTCTTCCAGACAGTTCATATCCCATTGAACCGGTGTCGTTTTCTCCCCATTAGCGTTCACCGGGTTTCTGCGAATTTCCATCAGTCCGGAGATAACATTCATATTTTTTTTATAAGGGACTTCAAAAGTCTCGTTATAAGGAGAAGAATCCGGGCTGTCCTGACGGGTAATGATAAACGTAACAGTATTTTGCTCAGCCATCCTCACTTACTCCCTTCACTTATTTTTGGAATAATCACGCTTACGCGGCTCGATATGCGAAACATCGATTTCCTCATACGTGATCGCAGGTTCATTATTCTCCTCGTCATATTGGGCAATTGTTGTTTTCAGGAAGTTCTCGTCATCACGCTCAGGAAAGTCCGGTTTATAGTGTGCCCCGCGTGTTTCATCGCGTTTCAGAGCACCGATTGTAATGACGCGTGCCAGCTGCAACATGCTTTCCAGCTGCCGTGTGAACATGACGCCCTGATTGTTCCAGCGGGACGTATCATTTATGTTGATATTTTCCCAGCGTTCCATCAATTCCTGGATTTTCTTATCTGTCTCTTTCAACTTGTCGTTATAGCGGACAACAGTGACATTATCGGTCATCAGCTCGCCCAATTCTTTATGAATCTGGTAAGCATTTTCCGTACCGTTCATCTGCATCAGGTTTTCAAATTTTTCCTGTTCTTCTTTTTCTCTATCCTCAAACAACTTGGACGGTAAGTCGTCGACGTGTTTATCCAAACCATCAATATATTTGATGGCGTTCGGACCAGCAACTGAACCACCATAAATAGCCGAAAGTAATGAATTGGCACCTAAGCGATTTGCCCCGTGCTGGGAGAAATCACACTCACCGGCAGCAAAGATACCCGGAATGCTCGTCATCTGATCATAATCAACCCACAGGCCGCCCATTGAATAGTGAACAGCAGGGAAAATTTTCATTGGCACTTTGCGCGGGTCTTCCCCGACGAATTTTTCGTAGATTTCCATGATGCCACCCAATTTGACATCAAGTTCTTTCGGATCTTTATGGGACAGATCAAGGTAAACCATATTTTCCCCGTTAATGCCCAGTTTTTGGTGAACACACACATCAAAAATTTCCCGTGTAGCAATATCACGTGGCACCAGATTTCCGTACGCCGGGTATTTCTCTTCAAGAAAATACCATGGTTCACCATCTTTATAAGTCCAGATACGGCCGCCTTCACCACGTGCTGACTCACTCATCAGACGGAGCTTATCATCACCGGGAATGGCCGTCGGATGGATCTGGATAAATTCACCGTTTGCATATTTGGCGCCCTGGCGATAGAGAATGCTTGCTGCCGACCCCGTGTTGATCATCGAATTAGTCGATTTGCCAAAAATAATCCCAGGTCCACCTGATGCCATGATGACAGCATCTCCCGGGAATGACTTAATTTCATGATTCCGGATGTTCTGACCGACGATACCCCGTCCGACATTCTCATCATCAATAATGGCACCGACAAATTCCCAGCTTTCATATTTATTGACCAGACCTTCCACTTCATAGCGGCGCACTTGTTCGTCCAGCGCATAAAGTAATTGCTGCCCTGTTGTTGCGCCTGCATATGCCGTGCGATGATGCTGTGTTCCACCAAACCGGCGGAAATCAAGCAGCCCTTCAGGTGTGCGGTTGAACATAACACCCATGCGGTCCAGCATATTGATAATGCTTGGTGCCGCATCACACATCGCTTTCACCGGTGGCTGGTTGGCAAGGAAATCGCCGCCGTAAACTGTATCGTCAAAGTGAATCCATGGTGAGTCACCTTCACCTTTGGTATTAACCGCACCATTAATGCCACCTTGAGCACACACAGAGTGAGACCGTTTTACAGGCACAATTGAAAACAAGTCAACATTTACACCTGCTTCCGCTGCTTTGATTGTTGCCATCAGGCCGGCTAAACCGCCCCCAACAACAATAACTTTTCGATTACTCATATGGATTCCTCACTCCTTGTTCTAAATAAAAGGTTGCTCACGCTTAAACGCCGTAAGCAAATTGAATTAGTGTTCTGACCCCGATATAACTCAGCGCCAAGAAGACGATCAGTGTCACATATGTAAGAACCTTCTGTGAGCGCGGTGATTGTGTAACGCCCCATGTCACCAGGAAACTCCAGAGCCCATTGGCAAAATGGAATGTTGTCGACACAACGCCGATAATATAAAACCAGAACATAATGGGACTTGTCAGAATCCCTTCCATCAGACTGTAATCCAACTCTTCATTACCAAGACCGATTTGGACACGCGTCTCCCATAAATGCCAGGCAATGAACACGAACGTTATGATACCGGTTATCCGCTGCAAAAAATACATCCAGTTGCGGAAATAACCGTATCGGGTCGTATTGTTTTTACCGACAAAGACAATATAAACCCCTAAGATGGCATGAAATAAAATCGGCAGATATATCACTACAATTTCCAAGACAATCCGGAACGGCAAATCATGCATAAAAGCAGCCGCCTGATTAAAACTTTCTTCACCATATACGGCAAAATGGTTGACCACCAAGTGCTGGATCAGGAAAATCCCGATTGGAATGACCCCTAAAAGCGAGTGGAGCCGACGGTAAAAAAACTCTCGATGCTCTGCCATTCTGTTTAACCCCCCTCAGTTTAAATGATTTGATTGACAGAATGCACATTATTTGGCAACAACCCTCTGCCTATTTATTAACCAAAAATGTACAATTTATGACACATTTATTGTAATGCTATCTATGTAAGGCGTCAAGAAAAGGGAATACCCCAGCAGTTAAAATATTAAAATATGCCTGACACTGCTTGCACTTTAACACATTTGCATGGATAATAATATTGTCGATTATTTTGGACAATCAATTACGGTGCAATTGTTATGGGAAAGGATGACATCAATGTCTAAAGATCATGACGCCATGCCGATTACAATCCTGGACAACCTGCATTCATCAGGAGCCGGATATGATATGATCCGCTACATTGGTTTACCTGATATATTCGGGACGGAATCGGATACCATGCTTTATTTTATGGGCAAAAATCTGGCCAGAAGATTTGAGATAGAGTCAATTTCCGATATTGTCTATGTGTATGAAAAGCTGGGATGGGGCCATCTAGAACTCGTCAAAGAAAAAAAGAAAGAACTTATTTTTCAATTAATGGCTGATTCGGTCGTTTGCCGGTTAACGGCTCCTCTGGATACGGAATTCCGTCTGGAAGCAGGGTTTCTGGCCGAATCAATCGAACGTGTCAAAGAGCGATCATGTGAATGCCGTGAAGAAATACATAAAAAAATTCACCAGATTGAATTCACCGTCATTTATACCGATTAGAAATCGGGCTAGTATTGCTTCCAGGAATATGAGAGTGAAACGGTTTTATTTTATTTTATAAAAAACGGAAGGGAGCGGAACAAATTACGTTGTTTCGCTCCCTTCTTCATTGTTTAAATGGGTGAGAATTCGCTGAGCGACGTCCTGTGGAACACCTAATTTCGTGATATCTTCCAAGGGCGCTTTTTTTATATCATTGACGGACTTGAAATGCGTCAACAACAGGCGTCTGCGTTTCTCCCCCACCCCGGGAATCTTATCCAGTGCTGACTGTACCAGGTTTTTTCCACGCAATTGCCTGTGGAAGGAAACAGCAAACCGATGGACCTCATCCTGGATGCGCTGCACAAGATAAAACGCCTGTGATTGTCTTGATAACTGGATGATCGCGGGTGGATCGCCATATAACAATTCACTTGTTTTATGTTTGTCGTCTTTTGCCAGACCAGCCAACGGAATATCCAACCCCAGTTCATTTTCCAAAACATCCAGCGCAGCACTCATTTGACCTTTTCCACCATCAACGATAATCAAATCAGGAAGCGGCCGTTCTTCTTTTAGGACTCTTGTATAGCGGCGGCGGATAACTTCGCGCATTGTTTCATAATCATCCGGCCCATCCACATTCCTGATTTTATACTTGCGGTATTCTTTTTTGTCAGGCCGTCCATCGGTAAACACAACCATCGCCGAAACAGGGTCTGCCCCCTGTATATTGGAATTATCAAACGCCTCTATCCAGTGCGGCGTCTCAATATGAAGGGCCTCACCAAGCTTTTCCACGGCCTGTACTGTTCGTTCTTCATCCCGTTCAATCAGTGAAAATTTCTCTTCCAAGGCAATTTGGGCATTTTTCATGGCCAAATCAACAAGTTCTTTTTTCCGTCCACGAAAGGGTGTATGAACATTTATCTCCAATAATTCGCTTAATAAATCTGTATCCGTACCAATCGGCACAAGCAGCTGTTTCGGTTTCAAATGGTACTGGTGCAAATAGAATCTTCCAATAAAACTAAGGAAGGTATCAGCAGGCTCATCGAAAAATGGAAATATGGACACATCCCGCTCGATTAATTTTCCCTGTCTGACAAAGAATACTTGAATGCACATCCAGCCTTTATCGTAGCTGTAGCCAAATATGTCACGATCCACTTGATCATTTAATGTCATTTTTTGCCGTTCCATAACTGATTCAATATGCTGAATCAAGTCACGCAGCTCTTTCGCCCGTTCAAAGTTCAATTCGTCACTGGCCTCATGCATGTTGGCAACTAAATCATCTTTAATGGCCTTATGACCGCCGTGTAAAAAAGATGTGATGTTCTGGATAATGTTTTTATACGTTTCTTTTGCTACTGGATTTTCACGGCAGGCAAGACACTGACCCATGTGATAATACAGGCATGGACGCCCCGGTGGATTATTGCATTTCCGCAATGGGTACAATCTATCAAGCAGTTTTTTCGTTTCTCTAGCGGCCAGCACGTTCGGATACGGTCCAAAATATTTTCCCTTATCTTTCCTGATATTTCGTGTAATCAGTAATCTTGGGTGCCGTTCGGACGTGATTTTCAAATACGGATATGACTTATCATCCTTTAAACGAACATTGTACCTGGGATTATATTTTTTAACTAAATTCATTTCCAGAATCAATGCTTCCATTTCGGATGACGTTACAATATATTCAAAATCCTGAATTTCCTGGACCAGCCGCTGTGTCTTTTTATCATTGGCGCCTCTAAAATAGGATCGGACGCGATTACGGAGTACTTTTGATTTCCCAACGTAGATAACTGTATCGTTTTTGTCTTTCATTAAATAGCATCCCGGCTGTGACGGCAAAACAGTCAATTTTTCATGTAGTTGTTGATTCATCTGCCAACCCATCCCCAAAAATCGTGATACCAAACTATAGAGAATCCCTTGTTACATGGTGTAACAAGGGATTCTATCACACTTCCGCTATAATTGTACACCTTACGAGGCGTGTTTGTTAATTAAATCAACCAGAGCTTCTTTAGGCTGGAAACCAACAACCTGATCAACAACTTCGCCATCTTTGAACAACAGAAGTGTTGGTATACTCATGACACCGTACTTACCAGCTGTTTCCTGATTTTCATCAACGTCCAATTTAACAATTTGGACGGTATCTTCCATTTCGCCATCAATTTCTTCCAGTACCGGGGCGATCATTTTGCATGGTCCGCACCATGGCGCCCAGAAGTCAGCCAGCACTAGACCTTCAGCTGTTTCCTGACTGAAGTTTTGATCAGTCACATGTTCAATTGCCATATTTTATTTCCCTCCTCATTCACTGAACTATGAGTTAAGTATATCATCGTTAGCTCTTCCTCGCGAATCGTTTGCTTATTCACCGCCAGACGTGTTCCAGGCGGTTTGATAGATCTCGGATAAGTACCCGGACGGATCTTTGGCTAGAATGTTTCGATTTGAAAAACACCTGACCGAAAACGATCAGATCGTTTCACATTTAAACCGCCACTTCCTTAAGCTCAGCCGTCAATTTTGGAATAACTTCAAAAATATCACCGACAATGCCATAATCAGCGACATTGAAAATATTGGCTTCCGGATCCTTGTTGATGGCTACGATTACTTTTGAGTTGGACATGCCGGCCAGATGCTGGATAGCACCGGAAATACCGACCGCAATGTACAGATCAGGGGTTACAACCTTACCAGTCTGACCAATCTGCAATGAATAGTCACAGTACTCCGCATCACATGCGCCACGTGAGGCACCAACTGCTCCACCCAGCACATCTGCCAGTTCATATAAAGGGTCGAAGCCTTCCGAACTTTTCACACCGCGACCGCCGGCAACAATAACATTGGCTTCTGACAGATCAACACCTTCAGACGCTTTGCGAATGACATCTTTAATGACGGTATTGAGATCTGTGACATCAACCTGTTTGGCTGTCACGTCACCGGAACGTGTATCATCCCGATCAAGCAGCGGTATGTTATTCGGACGGATGGTTACAAATGTCATGCCGCTTGAAATCACTTTTTTCTCAAATGCTTTGCCCGAATAAATCGGTCTGATAAAGACAGCCTGATCACCGTCATTTTCAATGGTGGTGGCGTCAGAAATCAAACCGGTGTCAAGCCTAGCCGCAAGCCGTGGTGTTAAATCCTTACCAATAGCCGTGTGCCCCATGACGATACCATCCGGTGATTCGTCCTCAATCACAGCCATAACAGCCTGCGAATAGCCTTCCGATGTATAGGTTGCCAAATTATCGTGCTTGACCGTCACGACACGGTCTGCACCGTAATAAATGACTTCCTGTGCCTGTTCGTTCATCTCATCACTGCCGCATAAGACACCGACAATTTCCGCTCCGGCATTAATCTTCTTGGCTGCAGCCACTGCTTCAAATGTTACATTCCGCAGTTCGCCATCTCTTGCTTCACAAATCACAAGTAATTTATCGCTCATTTTATTTCTCCTCTCCGTGTGGGTTGTCAGTTAAAGTACTTTTGCTTCATCTTTAAGCAGGGAGACTAGTTCTTTTACCTGGTCATCAACCTCGCCTTCCAAAATTCTTCCCGCTTCTTTCTCAGGAGGCAGAAATACATCAATCGTTTCTGTTTTGGCTTCGACATCCTCTTCTTCCAGATCTAAATCATCAATTTCCAGTTCATCCAACGGTTTTTTCTTAGCTTTCATAATACCGGGTAAGGAAGGATATCTTGGCTCGTTTAATCCCTGCTGACAGGTAGCCAGTAATGGAAGGCCGGTTGCAATTTTTTCGACGTCTCCTTCAACATCTTTATCAATATGGGCAGTGTCCTCATCAATGGCAAGCGCGGTTATCGTCGTCACATAATTGATTCCCAAACTTTCTGCCAGTCTTGGTCCGACTTGCCCGCTTGCTTCATCAATCGCTACATTACCAGCCAAAATGAGATCCGGTTCCTGATCCGCAAAATAAGCTTGCAGAATCTTGGCGGTGGTAACCTGATCACCATTCTCAATATCATCTTCCGTGTTGATCAGAACAGCTTTATCCGCCCCCATAGCAAGCGCGGTGCGTAATTGTTTTTCCGACTCTTCCCCGCCAACAGTAACGACTGTGACTTCCCCGTCGTGCTCATCCCGCTGCTTTATGGCTTCTTCCACGGCATATTCGTCATACGGGTTAATAATATATTCAGCGCCTTCATCTTCAATTCGCCCGTCTGATACAACGATTTTTTCTTCCGTATCAAATGTTCTTTTCAGCAATACATAGATGTTCATATAAGTTCCTCCTTTAGGTCACAATCTATTTATCCTGGAAGTTCGGTTTGCGTTTTTCAATAAATGCCTTTAGGCCTTCTTTCGCATCTGCCGACCCAAAAATACCGGCAAATGCCTTGGCTTCTTCTTGAACACCTTTAGCAAACTGTTCTGACTTGGCATAAGGAATCAGATCCATAATCGCGTTTATGGATAATTTACCCCTCGAAGCAATAATTTCAGCCAGTTCAAATGCTTTGTCATAAGCATTCCCACTTTGTACTGAATGATTGGCGAGCCCGAATACTTTTGCTTGTTCGCCGCTGATTGGCTCACCGCTTAGAATCATCTCATAGGCTTTAGCGGTACCAACATACTGCGGTAGGCGCTGTGTTCCGGCAAATCCAGGGATAATCCCAAGCGTTACCTCGGGCAGTCCAAGCTTGGCATCTTCGGTCACAACACGAATGTGACATGCCATTGCCAATTCCAGACCGCCTCCCAAAGCAGCACCGTGAATTGCAGCAATCACCGGTATTGGAAAATGTTCAATCCGGTCAAATATCCGCTGTCCTTTTTCCGACAGGGATTGATAAGCGGAAGTATCCTGCAGGGATGTCAATTCTTTAATATCCGCCCCGGCAGAGAAAAATTTACCCTCACCCGTTAACACAACGGCTTTCACGCTGGAATCGGTTTCAATTTGGTCCAGTAGTTCATTTAAATCATTTAGAAGGTGGCTTGAGAGAGCATTTGTTGGCGGGCTCTGGATAGTCAGTACCGCAACATGTTTTTTTGTCTCATAGGATAATGTACGCAAATCGATGTTCCTCCCCTCTATGACATTTTTAAGGAAAGACCATCCGTGATAAACGCGTGAGCATCCGGTGTCTGTGATGTAAGATCGTACTTCTGTTCCTTCATCACCCAGTTGGTAACAATTTCATCCATTGTACCAAAAATCATCTGTCTGACAAGCGGAATATTCAGATTATCACGAAAGACTTTTTCCTCGATCCCCTCTTTGATTATATCATCTATGACAGCAAGATAGGGTTTTAAAGCGTGATTGATTTTTAGTCTGAGTTCTTTATCAGACTGTCGTAACTCCAGCTGGGTAACAACTGCAAGATGGTGATCCTCTGAAAGCTGCCGGAAGTGCATTTCGATCAATGTGTACAGTTTTTCAACGGCATTGTTTTTATCACGGATAGCATTGGCAATTTTCTCAATAAATTGCCCCATTTTTTCTTCAAAAACAGATACGAGAATATCTTCTTTGTTTTTAAAATACAAATAAATGGTTCCGTCAGCGACCCCTGCTTTGCCAGCAATTTTGGCTACCTGTGAAGCATGATAGCCATTTTCTGCGATCACCTCAACAGCCGCTTCAATAATTTGATTGTACTTCGGTTTGTTTTTTTTCATGACGATCTCCTTAACAAATACGATACCAATAAATGAATGAATAGTCATTCACAATTTTATTTTACATGGCTGTGTGGCTTCTGTCAATATACAACTTGTTCAAACGATGTTCTGAATCAAACCGTCTCAGTTTTTGTTTGTTGCGCTTTCTCTTCCGCAACCAGCTGCCGGCGTAAAATTTTGCCAACCGCTGTTTTGGGCAATTCATCACGGAACTCGTATATCCTTGGTACTTTAAAAGCTGCCAGATTACTGCGGCAAAATGCGTTCAATTGCTTTTCATCAATCTGATGACCGGCTTTCAGGGCAACATAGGCCTTAACGGTTTCACCGCGGTACGGATCCGGAACACCTGCGACAGCAACTTCCTGAATAGCTTCATGCTCATATAATACTTCTTCCACTTCCCGCGGATAAATATTATAACCACCAGCGATAATCATATCCTTTTTCCGGTCAACAATATAAAAATAGCCACTTTCGTCCATATAGCCCACATCTCCCGTGAACAACCAACCGTCCTTTAAAACGTTATCGGTCTCTTCCTGATTGTTCCAATACCCTTTCATGACTTGCGGGCCACTGACAGCCACTTCGCCAATTTCACCGACTGGTGCCTCTTCACCGTTTTCCATTATGATTTTAGAATCTGTATCAGGCCACGGCACACCAATGCTACCGTTGACACGCTTCCCCCATATAAAATTGGCATGGGTGACAGGTGACGATTCAGTTAATCCATACCCTTCAACAAGATGTCCATCCGTCACTTTTTCAAATTGTTCCTGGACTTCCACAGGCAATGGTGCCGATCCACTGATACAGGCTTCAATGGACGATAAATCGTATTTTTTCAGATTGGGATGGTTCAATAATCCCACATAAATCGTTGGTGCGCCCGGAAACATGGTCGGCTTTTGCTTCTGGATCGTCTTAAGGACCTCTTCGGGATCAAATTTGGGAAGCAGGATCATTTTGTAACCGTACATAATAGACATATTCATGACAGCGGTCATCCCGTATACGTGAAAGAACGGCAGAACGCCTAAGACGGTTTCCTTACCAGGCTCAGCTTTATATAACCACTTCCGACACATTTGCACATTGGCAACCAGGTTATAGTGGGTCAGCATCACACCTTTTGGATTTCCGGTTGTTCCGCCGGTATACTGCAGTAATGCCAAATCATTTTTCGGATCCATATCAACTGGTGTATAGTGTTCATGACCCGTTTCCATAATCGTTTGCCAGATGTGTATATCTTCGGATGGTTCCACTTTCACAACCATGTTGTATTCTTTCTTTTGGATAAACGGATAAACCAAGTTTTTGGGAAAAGGCAAATAATCCTTAATCCCCGTGACAATCGTATGTTTTAACGGGGTGTTTCCGCGGACATGGGTGACGCGCGGCAATAGGATATCCAGGCAGACGATAAATGTTGCGCCTGAATCGTTCAGCTGGTATTCAAGCTCTCGCTCTTTGTACAGCGGATTGGTCTGGACAACAACCGCCCCTGCCAGCAATGCCCCATAATAACTGATGACCGCCTGCGGACAATTCGGCAACATCACAGCCACTCGATCACCCTTTTTCAGACCAAGCAACTGAAAATGGGCTGCCATTTTCCTTGCCTGTGAATAAACGTCCGCAAATGTCCATTCTTTCCCCATAAAGTGAAGCGCTTTCTTTTTAGGGAATTGTTCAGCTGTCGAGGCTAGAAAAGCATCAAGCGGCTTCTCATCATACGCAATGGTCGTCGGAATGTCATCTGGATAATGAACATGCCAATTCTTCTGTTTCACCATAAAACGTTTCCTCCTTTATGATTGCATACATTCATTATACCGATAAATGTGTATTTTTTGAAACTTTAATTACCTATTTTACGAAATTTTTCTAAAGGAAATAGAAAACCCCGACAACCAAAAACACCACAGCAACAACAAACATGATTTTTGCCAACCGTTCCAGCAACACGTTAATCTCCCCCAATACTCGCACCGATCACAAATGCCAGGCCGACGGAAATAAGCAGCGACATTAGACCTACTGCCTTATTACCGTGGCCGATTTCCTGATCGACTTTAATGGACGGTGTCATGAATTCAAAGATGATGTAGCCGAAAAGCAACAGGATGAATCCGAACGTCCCCCAGCCAATCATCTCCATCAGCGTATCGTTATGGGCTATGGACGCTCGGAAAATCACGGCCAACCCCATGATTTTTCCGCCGGTCGCCATAGCCACGGCAAAATTACCCCGTCTGATTTCCTGCCAATTATGGTAAGACGTAACAAACTCAAATATGGCCAGAAAAACAACCGTACAAAGAACAACAACACTGTATCTGGCGGCTGTTTCCACCAGAATGTTTTCCCAAAAACCAGTCATTTTCAACAAACCCCTTTGCCATTACGTCAATTCCAGAACCGTCACACCACTGCCGCCTTCCCCGGCTGAACCGGGTCTGTCTGCTGCAATCCGGGGGTGTTTTTTGGCAAATGCTTTTACACCCTTCCGGAGAGCGCCGGTACCTTTGCCGTGAATGATGAAAACTTTCGGGTAGCCCGCAAGCAGTGCATCATCGATATATTTTTCCAGCCTTCCGATCGCATCCTCATAGCGTTCACCACGCAAATCAAGCTCCGTTTTGACATGATAGCTAGAACCTTTGATGGTTGTTAGTGGCTTTTCGGTGGCAGGCTTTTTGTTATTTATCAACTGGATCTCATCACGTTTTACTTTGACTTTCATAATGCCGACTTGTATCAGGTACTCGTTCTCATTGACCTTTTCCAAAACTGACCCACGCTGGTTTGCTGACAACAGTTTAATATCGTCGCCTGGCTTCAGTTCTTGTTTTGTCGTGGGCTGTTTCGGTTTGTCCGGTTTTTCAGCAGACAGATTCGGCTGCGCTTCTTCAAGCATTTTACGGGCTTCAATCCATTCGTGTTCTTTTAATGCAGCATCTGTTTTCATTTGCCGTATGTCATTGACGATTGTTTCAGCTTCATCCCGTGCTTTTTCAAGTGCTTTGGCCGCTTTATCTTCCGCTTTTTTATATAATGCTTCCCGTTTATCTTCAAACTGTTGCCATGCGTTTTGTAAATCGTTTCGTAACGTTTCGCTTTCCTGCAATATATCATGCGCCTGCTCGTAATCCGCCTCAGCCTGACGTTGTGATTGTTCGAGGGAGGCAATCATATTTTCCACACTTGTGGCGTTCACCCCGACCTGGTTTTTGGCCTGGTCAATAACTGATTGGCTCATTCCCAGCCGTTTGGTGATGTCAAATGCGTTACTCCGGCCGGGTACACCAATCAGCAACCGGTAAGTAGGTTGTAATGTTTCCACATCAAATTCCACCGATGCGTTGACCACATTGTCCCGGTTATAACCGTAAGCTTTCAATTCGGGATAATGGGTGGTAGCCACGACACGTGCCCCCTGGGAAACCACATCATCCAGAATAGCCATAGCCAGGGCAGCACCTTCCTGAGGATCGGTACCCGCGCCGAGTTCATCAAACAGAACAAGGGATTTATGATTGATCTGACGAAGAATGGAGACGATATTGGTCATATGGGAAGAGAACGTACTCAAGCTTTGTTCAATCGATTGTTCATCCCCAATATCAGTAAAGACGTCATCAAAAATGGCCATTTGACAGCCATCAGCCGCAGGAATCTGCAAGCCGGACTGAGCCATTAACGTAAACAGCCCAATCATTTTCAATGTAACGGTTTTACCACCGGTGTTAGGGCCGGTTATGACGATGGACGTATAATCCTTCCCCAAAACAACATCATTGGGCACAACCTCATCATCAGGAATCAGCGGGTGCCGCGCTTGCTTGATGTCGATCAAGCCGTTATCATTCATGGCCGGCATAGCAGCCTTCATAAGCCTTCCTAGTTTCGCTCGTGCAACGATGAAATCAATTTGCGCCAATACGGTGACATTTTCATAAAGTATCGCTTCTTGATCCGCAATATGGGCGCTTAATTCGTGAAGAATCCGGTCAATCTCCTGTTTTTCTTTAACTTTTGCTTCTTGGAGCTGGTTATTCATGTCGATAATGGCTTTCGGTTCCATGAACAGTGTGGCACCGGAAGCGGACTGATCATGAACAATCCCGCCGATAGCCCCACGGTACGCCTGTTTTACCGGCAGAACATAACGGTCATTGCGAATCGTAATGATCGCATCCGACAACATCTTGCTCTGTGATTTGGTATAACTGTCCAATTTATCCCGTACGTTGCTTTCGTATGTGCGAATCGAGGAACGAATGCTTCGTAACTTAACAGAAGCACTATCCATCATGTTCCCTCTGTCATCGATGCAGCTGTTAATCGCTGTTTCCAGTTCACGTAATGTAACAATCCGGCCGGCCAATTCTTTTAAAATTGGTAAATCTTCTTCCATTTTTTCCAAAAACTGTTTAACCTGACGTGCGGCGTAAAGCGTAGTCGACACATCAAGGCATTCTTCAGCGGCCAAAACCCCGCCTATGACACTCCGTTTGATACTTGGCCGAATGTCAGCTATTCCACCTAATGGAACAGCCATATTCAACCGTAAAATCTGGCTGGCCTCATCGGTTTCCGCCTGCATTTCCCTCACGTCAGTTATATCAGTGGACGGTTTCAACTTGCCGGTTAATTCCTTTCCGATTGATGTTGCTGCCTGATTATTCAGTTGTTCGATGACTTTATCAAATTCCAACGTTTGATGTATAGGTTCATTCATCAGGCTTTTCTCCTTTAGCTGATTAAACGTTTCACGCGACTGAATTTATCTTTGATCTGACTCTATCGAACGATTCATAAAGTCGGTCAGTTTTTGTGTTGGCCACGTATTGATGACAGTCTCTTTTTTGAGCCACCCTTTGCGAGCAGCTCCGACACCATATGCCATATGATCAAGCATTTGATAATCATGAGCATCGGTGTTAATGGCGATTTTAACGCCTGCCTCCTGCGCCTTTTGCGCCCACTCACTTGACAAGTCGAGCCGGTTCGGGTTGGCATTAATCTCTAGAGCTGTATCCGTTTCTTTGGCACGCTCAATCAGCCGTTCAACATCGGCATTATACCCTTTACGACGGCCGATCAGTCTGCCTGTAGGATGGGCAATTAGGGATACATAAGGATTTTCCAGTGCAGCATCGAGCCGTGCCATGATTTGCTCCTGTGATTGATTGAAACCGGAATGAATCGCGCCGATAACAAAGTCCATTTCCTGTAAAAAGTCATCCGAAAAGTTTAGCGCTCCATCCGGTAAAATATCCATTTCCACACCGGCAAAAATATGAATATCCTGATACGTTTCATTTAACTTGGCAATTTCTTCCCGCTGTTTGCGCAATCGTGTTTCATTTAACCCGTTGGCTACCCGGAGAAACTTGGAATGATCTGTAATCGTTATATAGTCATATTGTTTCACGCGCGCCTGGTTGACCATCTCTTCCAGCGATTGCGCACCGTCACTCCAAGTCGTGTGCATGTGCAAATCACCACGGATATCGTCCAATTCAAGCAACGGGACGGGGTCGCGGAATGTTTCAACCTCCCCGGTATTTTCCCGGACTTCGGGCGGGATATAATGCAAGTTAAAATGTTCAAAAAATGCTTGTTCACTTGGAAATGTCACGATTTCACCGGTCTCTTCAACTTCAACACCATATTCATTGATTTTTTCACCTTTGGATTTGGCAAGCTGCCTCATGGCAACATTATGATCCTTGGAGCCGGTAAAATGGTGCAGTGTCGTCGCAAATTCCTCCGGCGCAACAATCCGGAAGTCCACATTAATGTCATAAACATCTTCAAGGGTGACGGACACTTTTGTGTCACCTTGTGCGATAATTTCCTTAATTCGATCCATTTCCAACAGACGGTCACGAACTGGCTGGAAATGGTCCGCCGCGATAATAAAATCAATATCCCGCACCGTTTCCCGCATTCGCCGTAAACTTCCGGCCCGGGAATACTGCCCGATTTCCGGAATCTTATCCAAATAACGTTCAAGCTGTTCAGCCAGTGGAAACATTGTCGCAATCGGCAGCCGTTCGGGACGCTCATTAGCTTCGTCAATCGCTGTTATCATTTTTTCAGCGGTCTTTTTCCCGAATCCTTCCAGCTGTTCAACGTCCCCTTTTTCACATGCGACCTTCAGCGAGTCAGCATCCGTAACACCAAGCTCCTGGTAAAGCTTGGCGAGCTTTTTTCCTCCGAGGCCAGGCAAGTTCAGCAGCGGCACCAAGCCCTGTGGGACTTCCTTTTCCAGCTGCGTTAGTGTTTCCGATGTCCCTTTCTGAATATATTCATCAATGACAGAAGCTGTCCCCTTGCCGATACCCTTTATTTTCGAAAAAGCGTCAATAGCCGCAATCGATCGGTCATCCCGCTCAAGTGCCTGGGCAGCTTTACGGTAAGCCGAAACTTTGAACGGATTTTCCCCCTTCAGTTCCAGCCGGACAGCGATATCCTCCAATAATTTAATAACGTCTTTTTTATTGACAGCCATACGATTCACCTGCTTTGTGTTCATTAAAAAAGCCGATTCAATTAAGGCTATCCCCATTGTACACAATGACAATCGGAATGCCTATTATTCGAACCAGCCTTTCATTTTGATTAATTGGCATTGATCAGGTCATCCATGCTCGTAAACCATAATGTCCTGATTTGTTCCGATAAAAATGGTGTGTGTTCAATGATATACAATGCGATCGATGAATCATTGATCCATGCCTGAATTTCCGTTAACGGCGTAAGGGCCAATATATATAAAACAATAAAAATCAACAGGTATATTTCCACAAAACCGAGTGCCGCACCAAGCAATTTATTAACCGAGCGCAATATCGGCAATTCCGCCACAAAATCAAGCATGGAAGCCATGATTTGCAGAAGTATTTTGACGGCAAAAAAGATAATCGCAAACGCAATGGCATTGTAGAAGGCGCCTTCCACCGGCAAGGCTTCCAAGAAGTCCGCCCATGCACTATCGCTGTCCAAATCAGGATATGGGATCCACAAAGCTAGCTGCGGTGCCAGCTCATCATAGTATAAAGCGGCTAGAATGAAGGCGGCCATAAACCCGATTAAATGAAATGCCTGCAGAATAAACCCGCGTTTCAGTCCAATTAAAAATCCAAAAATGAGTAATACGATTAAAACGAAATCTACCATTGACCATTAATCCTCTTTCTTATGTTGTGATCCAAGCAAGGCTGCATACGCTTCTTTTAATTTCATATAATCATTCATGGTGTTGACAGCAGTCAGTACAGCAAGTTCAGTCGTCGTAAGCTGCTGGTTTGCCCCGTGTATTTCGCGCATTTTCTGGTCAACCTGACTGGCGATCAGACGCACGTGACTTGTATCTTCATTTCCGACTATTGTATAATTTTTATTATATATTTCGACTGTTACCCGTGTTTTATCATCCTGGGCCACACCAGACACCCTCCTATCAGCATTGCAAACGATTGATTCACCCGATACTGATTAAAATTCGATATCAGCCCTATGTTACATCTTAAAATAATCTACTATATCGTAACACAAAAACGGCCAACCGGGAAATCCAAAAATTTACCGTAGGAACACCTAAACCTGTTGAAAATTGCTTGTCTTTTATTTCCATTATACCCCGGTGTTTGCTATTGTTGAAAACATCACATCAATTGGAGGATAATCATGCCACAGACCGTGTACCAATTACCAGCGGCTATGCTTGAAAACATGAAAACGTATTATACCGAGAGCCTGCAAACGCCCCCTCAAGGAGCGGTTTTTCGCGCCAAGACGGCCAATACCACCATAACGGCTTATAAATCCGGAAAAGTGTTATTTCAGGGTAACAACCCGGCAGCCGAAGCGGAAAAATGGACCGGCCATATGAAGGAAAAACCAGCACAGCCAAAGAAACCCGCTCCCAAATCCACTATGCCACCGCCAGATTCGCTCTTATCCGGAAGCCATATCGGATCAGATGAAGCCGGAACAGGGGATTATTTTGGACCAATCACCACAGCCGCGGTTTTTGTCAGGCAGGAACAAATGCCACTGCTTAAAGAATTAGGTGTAAAAGACTCCAAAAACCTGACTGATACAACCATCCGGCAAATCGCCGGAGATATCTTGGCGCTGGATATGCCGTATTCGCTTCTGGTTTTACGCAATACGAAATACAATAAGCTTAAAAAACGAGGATGGTCACAGGGAAAAATGAAAGCCATGCTCCACCACCATGCCATCAGCCATGTTTTAAATAAAATGAATGACGCGGAAACAGAAGGCATCCTGATTGATCAATTTTGTGAACCCGCCGTTTATAAAAAGCATATTGCAGCAGAACACGAACACCTTCATGAAAACACGTACTTCATGACCAAGGCAGAAAGTTATTCAATCGCTGTAGCGGCCGCGTCCATCATTGCGAGAACCAGCTTCGTAAAGGAGATGGACCAATTATCGAACCAGGCAGGCTTGACACTGCCGAAAGGTGCATCGGGAAAAGTAGACCAGGCAGCCGCCCGGATCATTAAATCACATGGCCAAGATTTTCTGGACACTTGTGCCAAAACCCACTTTGCCAACACGACAAAAGCGCTAAACAAGCTGTAAAACTAAAAAGAGCAGACACCGGCGTGAGTGCCTGCTCTTTCATATCAGGTGCGCACATAGGCGTCGAATGCGCCATTTACTTTGCTGATAATTTTCTGATAGGATTCTTCAACCTCATCATCTTTCAATGTTTTTTCCGGATCCTGATAAAGCAGGCTGTAGGCAATCGATTTTTTGCCCTCCGGTAAATTTTCACCCTTATAAACATCAAATATCTGCACGTTTTGAACGAGCGGCGCCCCGGCTGCTTCAATCATTGCTTTGATATCCCCGGCATTGACCGATTCATCAACAATAAAGGCAATGTCTCTTGCGACCGACGGATATTTCGGAATCGGCACGTAGTCTGTCCTATTTTGATAGACGTCCAATAAATAAGCCATGTCAATGTCAAATACGTACGTTTCTTTCAGATCCATCGTTTTTTCAAAGTTTGGATGGACCTGTCCAAAAAATCCAATCACACGATTATCGAGCGAGATCGTCGCACACCTGCCGGGATGCATATCGCGCAATTTTGCCTGTTCAAACGTTATCGGCATACCCAAAAAGTCAAACAACCCTTCAAGAATGCCTTTGACAACATAAAAGTCAACCGGTTTTTTCTCCTGTTGCCATGGATGGTTCAGCCACAATCCGGTAAGTGCCCCCGATAAGCGCATTTGTTCATCAGGCTGGCGTGAAGGGGTTTCTTCATGGGAAATAAAGACATTTCCCAGTTCAAAATAATGGATGTCCGTTTGCGTTCGTGCCAAATTATAGGACACGGTTCGCAAAAGTTCCGGCAAAATGCTCAGGCGCAAATATTTATGGTCTTCACTCATTGGCATGGCGAGTTGAACAGCGTTTGGTTTTTGTTCCTTGAGTTCCGGACTGATTAGCTTATCAATCATCACATCATCGGTTAATGAATACGTGATCGTTTCCATAAGCCCAGCACCTTGCAAATAGTTTTTAACGTCACGTTTCAATTGCTGTTTTGTCGTTAAACCGCCGGCCTGTGATGATCCGTGCGGCAAGGTATAGGGCAAATGATCATAGCCGTATATGCGGGCAACCTCCTCCAGCATATCTTCAAAAATGGTTATATCACCACGTCGAGTTGGGACATGTACAACAAACCGATCCTGTTCCTGTTCAAATGAAAACTGTAATTTCTGTAAAATAACGCCGATATCGCTTGTGGTGATCGCCGTACCAAGACGTTTATTAATGTCATCTGTTTCAATGGTCACGACTTTCTCACGGCGGTCTAACGCGTCAAAGGCAACGGGGCCTGCTAATATCGTCGCCCCGGCGTATTTTTCGAGTAAATGACAAGCACGCCATCCAGCCCGGTCCACCCGGTCAGGGTCAACGCCTTTTTCAAATCTAGCACTGGCGTCACTGCGCAACCCGGTATCTTTGACGGTGGTTCTGACTGCAGCCGGGTCAAAATAGGCGGCTTCCAGTAAAATAGTCGTCGTGTCATCTTTAACTTCTGTATTCGCGCCGCCCATCACACCGGCAAGGGCAACCGGTTCTTTTCCGTTTGTAATAACAAGATTCTCAGGCGTCAACGTTCTTTCTTCACCGTCGAGCGTCATCATCGTTTCATGCTCCCGAGCACGTCGCGTTACGACCAGATCAGAACCAAAACGGTCATAGTCAAAGGCGTGTAGCGGCTGACCATATTCGAGCAACACATAGTTGGTAATATCCACCACATTATTGATCGGGCGTATACCGGCGGCCATTAAAGCGTTGCGCATCCATAATGGGGATGGTTTGATCTCAACATCTTTAGCCATGAACGCGCCGTAATAAGGATTTAACTCAGGTGTTTCCACCTGGACGGAAATATAATCGTCTGCTTTTTCACTACCGTGTTCGACGTCTTCACTCGGAAGCGTCACATCCTGGTCAAGAATAGCTGCTGCCTCATAGGCCACACCAAGCATACTCAGAGCATCAGCGCGGTTTGGTGTGAGATCAAATTCCAGGATGGCATCGTTTAAATTCAGAAGCGGTTCAACACTTTCACCAACCGTGACATCATCCGGAAATACAAAAATCCCTTCAGCAACATCTTTGGGAACGTATTTTTCATCAACCCCGAGTTCCTGGAGTGAGCAAATCATGCCATTTGACTCGACACCGCGCAGCTTCACTTTTTTGATTTTGAAATTGTTGGGCAATACAGCACCAGGCTTGGCCACAGCCACTTTTTGGCCTTGACTGACGTTCGGTGCACCACAGATGATTTGCAGCTGGTCTTCACCAACATCTACTTGGCACAGGCTTAGTTTATCTGCATTCGGATGCTGCTCACATTGTTCGACATAACCGACGACAACCCCATCGCTTTTGTCGGCAAAATACTCGATTCCATCCACTTCGATACCGCTTTTTGTAATTTTTTCCGCAATTTCCTCAGGACTGTTTGACGCGATATCAACGTAGTTTCTCAGCCAATTTAACGACACAAGCATTACAGTGTCCCTCCTTTTGCATGGTGATATTGCGTCATAAAGCGCTTGTCATTCGTGTAGAAATGACGAATATCATCAATGCCGTACTTCAGCATGGCAATCCGCTCCGGTCCCATGCCGAATGCAAATCCGGTATATACATCGGGATCGTACCCGGCCATTTCCAATACATTCGGGTGAACCATCCCGCCTCCGAGAATTTCAATCCAGCCGGAGTGCTTGCAGACAGAACAGCCATCCCCTTTGCATACCTTGCAGGAGATATCCATTTCGACAGATGGCTCGGTGAACGGAAAAAAGCTTGGCCGCAGACGGATTTCCCGGTCATCACCAAACATGCTTTTGGCAAACGTGTCCAGTGTTCCTTTTAAGTCACTCATTCTGACATGTTCATCGACATACAGCCCTTCAATCTGTGTGAATTGATGGGAATGGGTAGCATCGTCTGTATCACGCCGGTAAACCTTCCCGGGACAGATCATCTTCACCGGCTGTGTTCCGCCATAATCCTGCATTGTTCTTGCCTGCACGGGTGATGTGTGCGTTCTGAGAAGCAGTTCATTTGTGAGATAAAATGTATCCTGCATATCGCGGGCAGGGTGTCCTTTTGGCAAGTTCAACGCCTCAAAATTATAATAATCGGTTTCCACTTCCGGACCTTCACGTACTTCATACCCCATCCCGATGAATAAATCTTCAATCTCTTCGATAAGACTTGTTAATAAATGCGGCCCGCCGACACGCACCGGGCGGCCCGGCAATGAGACATCAATGGCTTCTTTTTCCAGTTTTTCTTCCATTTCAGCCTGCTCAAGGTCAGCTGTTTTAGCCTCAATTGCCGCCGTAATCACCTCACGGACCTTATTCGCTATCTCGCCAACGACAGGCCGTTCTTCTTTGGATAGCTTCCCCATCCCACGTAACACATGTGTCAGGGATCCTTTTTTACCTAAATAGGTTACTTTTATTTCCTGAAGCGCTTTTAAATTGTTTGCCTCTTTGACTTCAGCGAGTGCCTCTTTGCGGATATCTTCCAATTGCTCTTTCATCCATATGCCCCCTTATACATTTTTTGGTCATGGTCACCATTAAAAAAAGCCTCTATCCCTAGAAGGGACGAGGCTGTATTGTCGCGGTACCACCCTTGTTGACACAACTGCTTCGTGTCCAACTTTAACATGATAACGGATGCCATCATCCGGGGCACCTTTACTTTTACAAAGGTCCAAGTGCCAGCTCCAGAGTGAAATGGCAGCAATTGTCACAGCGGAGATGCTCGCAGTCCATGACATCTCCTCCCTTTTTGCTGGACAGTGTATTGCCACCTGTCTCTTTCACAGCCTTTATAATGCGTTTTTAATCAAATTTCTTTTATTATAAATAATTTGGTGAAAAGATGCAACTATCTTATCAGTGAATACATTAATATGCCCGCTGCAACGCTGGCGTTGAGTGATTCAGCCTGCCCGTAAATTGGGATGTTAACAGTTTGATCGGCTAAAGCGATAATAGCGTCGTCAATGCCTGCCCCTTCGTTCCCAATGACTAACGCGGCTTTATCGCCCGCTTTCGCTTGATGAAATGGAATGGCATCAGCAAGGGCTGATGCCCAAACGACAACCCCTTCTGTCTGCAGCACAGGTATCATGCTGGTTAATATAGCATGCACGATCGGCACATGAAATAAAGAACCCTGTGTCGCGCGGACCACTTTATCATTGTACACATCAACTGTTCCCTCACCAAGCACGACCATGTCAAACCCAGCCGCATCTGCTGTCCGAATCATGGTACCCAGGTTGCCCGGGTCCTGAATCGAATCGATTATCAGTATCTTATCGCGGACTCCGACCTTTGGCTCTGTCATTTTAACCACTGCGGCAATTCCCTGGGGGGACTCAGTCCGTGTTATTTGCTGCATCACTTTATTGTTGACCAAGACAGGCATAAATGCTCTGCACCAGTCCGGGCAGTCAATCCCCTCTTCCACAATGATGTCGTCGATCTCCCAATTGCTTTGAACGGCCTCTTCAACTAAGTGAAACCCTTCCACCAGAAACATTCCGGACTGTTTGCGCCCTTTCCGCTTGTGCAGTTTTAACCACTGCTTCACTTTTGGATTCTGTAACGATGTTATCATGATCTTCAACCTACTTCGACATTTTTCCTTTATGATACATATTTTATGCTTTGTCGGTCAAACTATCGTTAGTTTAAAAAGCAGAAAAGGTGGTTTCATGGATCTGAATTTACGGAAAGCGATCGTATCCAATATTGCAACAAATGATCAGGAACAATTGGAAGCAACCATTGTCGATGCCATCGAGGACGGTGAAGAAAAAATGCTCCCTGGTTTGGGCGTTCTCTTTGAGCTAATTTGGGAACAGTCCGATGAACAGGACAAACAGGATATGATTAAAGCATTGGAACAAGGGGTTAAAGATGCGAGCGGCAAAGCGTAACGGAACATAAAGACAGGCGCATTTACGCACCTGTCTTTTTTTATGGAAAAAAACAGCCGCGTGCATGGGCTGCGCCAACATTTATATAGTCTATCGATCTATAGTTTCGTCAATATTTTTCTACTATTTTCAACACAATTGACCATTTTTTCAAAGAATGATATATAATGGAACTATTGTATTAAGACAAGGGACTTCATAATACATATCGTTTATAAGGAATCAGAAAGGAGATCATTTATGGAGGAAAATGCGAAAAAAGGGGTGCCTAAAAAATACATAGCCATTATTGTGGTGGCTGTACTCATTGTTGGTGGGAGTGTGGCTGCTTTTATGGTGGTAACTGGTACCCCTAAAGCACAATACTTTAAAGCAGAAAAAAACACAATTGAATTTCTGGCAGAAAAAGGGGAGGAACGGTATCAGCCGGAATTTGATTGGGCGGAAACAACAATGGAAAATCCGATTGAAAATACCCTGGAATTATCCGCCGAATACAACGGACCTCCAAGCAATAATATGGGCATGGGCCCCGAACAACTGCTTAATCAATCAACTTTGCAGCTGACATCGCAATTGAACCAAGATAACAACCGGATGGCAGCGGACATGCAACTCAATTTTGGCGGGATCGAGATGAACAATATCAGTATGTACCTTGACGCCGATAATGCTAGATTACAGTTGCCGTTCCTGGAAGAAATTCTGCAAATAAACGATAGCGAGTTGTCGGAACTGCTGCAGGAAGCAGATCCGGCACTCAACGATGTGAATATGGATTTTGAATACATTTTTAATCAAATGGATGGCATGTTGTCAGATGAAGACCAAGCTTATATAACAGAGGAATATCTGACCATGGTTTATGGGGAACTTTCGAGTGATGCCTTTGCAACAGCGGATGAGACTGTGACTGTTCAGGATGAGTCAGTTGATACGAAAAAAATCACCCTCCAGCTGTCTGAACAGGACGTAAAAGAACTCACAACAACGATTCTGGAGAAAATGAAACATGATGACCAATTAAAAGACATCATTGAAGCGCAAATCAAACAGCAACAATTTGGCATGTTCGCTTCCAATACGATGCCTGCCGAAATGGAAAACGAAGTGAACACAATGATGGATGATTTCGAGCAATCAATTGATGAAGCTATTAATGGCGTGGAAGATTTCCAGATTCCCGACGGCTTAACCTCTGTTATCTGGGTACAAGATGACCTGATCGTACAGCGTGATCTTTCCATCAGCCTAGCACCTAAAAACGAGGAATTGACTACTTTGACAATCAATGGTAGTCAATTATTAAAGGATGAGCACCAAAAACTTGACTATGAGTTAGCGATTGACGACATGGAACTTATGTTTGACGCCGATCTCTCCCATCAGGATGATGTGCTTGACGACTCGATTACAATTGGCGCGGATGATATCGAGCTATCCTATACCGGTTCATCCACGCTTCAGGACGGCACAAGGGATTTTGAACGAACCGTCACATTTAACAGCCCAAGCCCAAATGGCTCCGGCAGTCTAATCTGGAGCGGAGAAGCTACGTATGATCAGGACCAGAAAAGTGCCGACCACACACTATCGGTGGAAATGCCGGATTTGCCACAGGATATCGTCAGCCTGCATGTCAGTAACGATGCCAAGACCATTCATGAAGTTGAACAGCCTGATGGTGACAATGTAAAAGACCTTGGCAACATGTCTGTTGATGAGTTGGAGCAATATTTTCAAACCGACGTTACCCAACAATTCGAGCAATGGCTCATGGGACATATGGGTGTCCCCGGCGGTAATATGAACAGTTTCTAATAAGGAAGTGCCGGCATGACATTTATAAAGCACACGTTATTGTTCATACGAAGCAATCTTAAGACATTACAGAGGAAGTGGTTCTCACTTCCTCTTCTTTTACTGTTTCCGATTATACTCATATCCCTTGTTACGGTTGTTGCTATTTCCATCTTCATGCCCGAAGACACAGAACCGATTCATGTCGGGTTGGTTGATTTGGACCAATCAAAGGAAACCCAAACAGTTGTCGGTTTAATTGAAGAGTCATCACAACTGGGAAGTGTCATTCACATCGAGGAAATGACCAAAACCCAGGCCGAAAAGCAGATTAGCACCCAATTGAGTGCCTTTGTGACTTTTCCTGAAGGCTTCACAAAAAGTTTGTATAATGGAAATTCAGTCACCTTACATATAACCGGTAATCCCGGAAAGCAAACGGAAAGTTATCTTGTCAAAGAAGTGCTCGACAGTATTGCCAGACATATCCGCGCGTCACAGGCTAATATTTTAACGGTAAACGTTTACGCCAAACAGTTGTCCATTGATAACGAGACACGTCAGGACATACTCCTCCAGCAATTTAATGACTTTCTCATTTATGCCGTCGGAAAAGACAAAATGATGGATGAAAAACAAATCACAAATCAGGCCAGCACCTCACCCGTTCAATACTATGGTCTTGCCGGATGGTTCATGATGGTGACGATTTGGCTGTTCATATTTTATTCATTTTTTACAACTGAGGCGCAAGCGCGCATGCAAAACAGAATGCGTTTATATGGTGTCACCATACGGCAGCAACTGACGGCGAAAATCGTGACAGCATTTGTACTGACCTGCATTTTGGCCGGCATGGCAATCTATACATACGTCACATTAATGGATATGGCATTATATGGTGAGGATTATGGTCGCATCACTGTAATAACCGGATTATACAGTTTCACATACCTCGTCATACTGGCCATTCTCGAAACGATAATCACTGGACAAAAAGGACGACTGCTTGCTCAGTCAATGTTCACACTTATTGTTTTATTGGCAAGCGGGGCCATTATACCAACCTTGTATTTCCCGTTATATGTGCAGGATCTGCTCCCGTACGTTTTTGCCAGTGAAGCCTTCCACTGGCTGCAGGAGATATTATTGGAAAACCGGCTGTATGCCGATTATATACCGATGGCGCTTATACTGATGGCTGTTCTACTACTGTTGATTGGCACGACGGTATGGAAGGAGCGTACGATTCCATGAAACAGATCATAACAACACGTCTTATGCACTGGAAAAAACATTGGATCAGCCTTATTTTCTGGCTTTTGTTTCCCGTCATAGCTACCATCAGTATAACGCTCATAACCGGTACACTACAGGAAGATGCCAACGTTCCTGTCGGTATTGTCCAAGAGGAACATACGGACGCTGCCGAAGAATTGATACAGGAAATAAAGTCAACACCGTTTATCAGGATGGAATTACGTTCTGAAGAAAAGGCACTGTCTGATTTGGAAAAACATGCACTGGACAGTGTGTTCATTATTCATGAAGGTTTTCAAGACAATGTGCGACAGGATAACCGGCAGCAACTGATCACCAGTTATCAGACCAATTTATCGTTCGCCTACTCACCCGTCAAGGAAATGATTCTATCATACGTACAGCAGGAAACCGGCCGGTCCAAAGCAGCATTTGTTATCAAAGAACTGGAAAAGCAATACGATGGACAAGAAGCGTGGACAATCGAGGAAATCATGTCCAAAAGCCGGGAAATCCAGCAAGACGAAAACTTGCTGGACACAGCTTTTTCGTTTCACGATGCCCCGGCAGGATCACGTGATAACCCACGACTCTTCCCGGTTTGGGAGATCTGGGCGATTGCCATGCTTCTTTCCACATTGCTTATTTTTGACTGGGTTATGAAAGAAAAACAATCGCGTGCCCTGTTACGCCTTGCTTTTTCACGGAAAACGTTAAAATCATACCTGCTGCAAAACTTTATCGTATACAGTGTCGTGTTATTAATGGTTGATTTTTTCACCGTCAGTATAATCTATTTTCTATTCGGGGAATGGGTCAGTCTCATGAATCTACTGGTTTACCGCCTATTCGTCTGTATAGCAGCATTCCTGTTTGCTCAATTTTTCAGGAACGTATTTTTATATTATATTGTGTCATTTGCGCTGGTTTTGATTGTTGGGATTAGCAGTGGTGTTATGCTTCCATCAGGGATAGGCGGCAGCTGGTCATGGTTTGATCCCGTAAACCCATTGGCGCCACTATTTTCAGGAAAATATATCAGCCTGTGGTCTGTCTTGGTTACAGTATTTGCTGTTATTTGGCTGTTCAGAAAGGAGCGATATGATGCTTGAGGTTCAATCATTGTCAAAAGCCTATGGAAAGAAGCAGGTTTTGGATTCACTTTCATTTTCAGTCAAACCCGGCGAAATCATTGGCCTTGTTGGTGAAAACGGCGCGGGCAAGTCAAGCCTGCTGCAGATTCTTGCTTCATTATCCAGGCCAACGTCCGGTACCATCACGTTGAACAACCAGTCGTACAAGACTGAGTTAAAAAAGGTCCGCCGGCAAATCGGCTTTGCCCCGCAGGATGTCGCGCTATGGGAGGAATTTACAGTTGCGGAAAATATGGTGTTTTTCGAAAAGCTTGCCTGGAACCGGCTAAATAAGGATCAACTCAGACAGCTTTGCTCTGAAATGAAGCTGGACAAGTGGGACGATCCGGTCAATACGCTTTCAGGCGGCATGAAGCGTAAACTAAATATCGCGATCAGCCTGATTCATGAGCCTAATTTGTTACTGCTTGACGAACCGACTGCGGGAATTGATTTGAAATCACGCAAGGAAATTGGCGCATATTTAAACAACCTAGCAAAATCTGATGGGAAAATGATTTTATATACATCACATGATATGGATGAAATTAGGCAATTATGCGACAAGATTTATTGTATTGGTAATGATCCATTTTATTACCAGGTGTTAAAGGCATATGGTGAGAATCCGATTTCATTGTAACTTTTTGTTGCCTATTGACGTTTTCCGTTATAAACTGAACGTAACAGGATGAGGAGATGGATTTATGGATATACGTCGTCTGCAATCATACATACAGCAACAGGCAATGGCCACGCTAACATCATCCGGGTCCCCCGGCACCCCATGGAATAGGCCCATGACAGATGAACCATTCAAGCTTTTGCTCCAGCAGCAGATCAATCATGATCACTCGACTGAACAGGTCCAATTAGATGCTGGATCAAACGACGATACGGTAGGGAAATATTCAGGGCTGAACAGCCAGCCAGGGGGCCATATCAGTCAACTTTCACCCGGTGTCGCGGTCAACACTGCCTCACGGGATACATTGAATGCTGACATAGCACAAGCTGCTGAAAAATATGGGGTCGATCCTGAATTGATTCATTCGGTCATTGAAGCGGAGTCAAATTATAACCCGAATGCGACAAGCCGTGCCGGTGCACAGGGGCTGATGCAGCTCATGCCGGAAACAGCGGTGGCTCTTGGTGTTACCAACCCTTATGATCCGCAGCAGAATATTGACGGTGGGGTAAACTATTTGAGCCGGATGCTTGAGACGTATAACGGCAATATAGAACTGGCGCTTGCTGCTTATAATGCCGGTCCCGGGAATGTGGACAAATACCAAGGTGTCCCGCCATTTAACGAAACAAAGCAATATGTTGACAACGTCATGACCCGCTACTTGACGTAGGATAAAAACGCCTGGCATGTGTTCAGGCGTTTTTATCTTTCCTATTTCATCAGTACGTGGGTTACCCCAGCTTAATTTCACTCACTTTGTCGGCATCCAATTTCTTAATCGTGGCGACAATCAGCTTCACGGCATTTTCAAAGTCATCACGATGCAAAATTGCGGCATGTGAGTGGATATAGCGTGTTGCAATCGTAATAGACAACGATGGAACACCGTCTGCCGTTAAATGAATGGAACCGGAATCCGTTCCACCACCGGCAATGGATGCAAATTGATACGGAATATTGTGCTCGTCCGCCGTATCAACAACCAGGTCACGGACACCCTTATTTGGCACCATTGATGCATCATAAATAATGATTTGCGGCCCCTTTCCCAGTTCGCTGTCCGCTTCTTTATCGGACACGCCCGGCATGTCTCCGGCAATGCCAACATCCACGCCAAAACCAATATCCGGCTGGATGGCATGAGCGGATGTTCGCGCACCGCGCAAACCGACTTCTTCCTGAATCGTTCCAACACCATAAACAATGTTAGGGTGTTTGTCACCTTTAAGCTGTTTTAAGACTCCGATCGCAATCGCGCAGCCAATCCGGTTATCCCAAGCTTTGGCCATCAGCATCTTATCATTTTTCATTTGGGTAAATTCAAAGTAAGGCACGATTGAATCGCCCGGCCGGACACCGAATTCTTGTGCCTCCTCTTTACTTGACGCGCCGATATCAATAAACATATTTTTAATTTCAACCGGCTTTTTGCGTTCGTCAGCTGTCAGCACATGCGGTGGTTTGGACCCGATCAGACCTGTCACATCGCCGCGAGCGGTCATAATCGTGACACGCTGGGCAAGCATTACCTGATTCCACCAGCCACCCACTGTTTGGAAATAGATAAAGCCGTTGTCATCGATGCGGGTAACCATAAATCCAACCTCGTCCAGGTGGCCGGCAACCATGATTTTCGGCGCGTTTTCCTCACCGGTTTTTTTCGCAATCAGACTACCCAGGTTATCGGTATACACATCGTCAGCATATGGGGCAATGTATTTTTCCATAATCTCCCGTGGTTCTTTTTCATCCCCCGGGATTCCACGTGCATCTGTCAAATCTTTCAGCATCGTGTTGGTTTCATCTAAATGAGCCATATGTAAAAAACCTCCTTTTATGTTCCGCTATCATTATAACGGTTCCAGTGAAAATGCCAAACCATTTTTATTAATATCCTTGATCTTGCCGCTCATAATTGATTTCGTTCTTTTTTAGGTAGGCATCTTTAACTGCTATTTCATCAAAGCCAAGCAACTTGCCCAGCTGCAAATAACGCGCAAATAACTGTTTGTAATGCGCTTCGGAAGGATCGCGGTAAAACGTAACACACACCTCATATACACGATTAAATTGCCCTGTTTCATCTGTGTCAGCAGGTTTTAAGTCGTTTGAGTCATACCGGTAGCCTTTGTCCAGTCCGAGCGATAAAATAAAGTGAATGCCATCAACATATTCTTCCAAAATAACTGACTGTTTATTCCTTGGTTTCCTACTCCAAAACTTAAAGCACCTTGTTTCATTAGCTAGCTCGCCCAGTTCCACCAGTAATGCCAAATATTTTTCGCGGAACAGATCCTTGCCCGACAGATCATGGTGCGACACAATATAAGTATCCAATTGCGCCTGCATCGTATACAATGGTGACCAATCCATTTTTCTCACCCCATTTCCTATCACGTTTAGAACTATTCTAGCATGAAATGATCCCAATCGTGAAACTTTCAGGAAGCTGGTGCGTACTAACTGCTATCAAACATAACAGGGAGACGGTCGATATGATGGTCCTTTTGATCCGATTACTTATTCTCATCGCGCTCGGTCTGCTCATCCATTTGATCATTCAATATTTTCGGAGCCCGGACCGTAAACTGCAAATCGCCAAAACAGCCAATACATTCTATTTGGCTGATGAGCCTGCTAATTCCCAAAAAAATATCCAATTTGTTTATAAAGGCTGTTTGTTTGAAGGGGAAAAATATATCGGTGTCACTGAAAAGGCGTTTGAGGTTGTCAATATCGATGTGTCTGCGCGTGATACGGATGAACTGGAAGGCATAACGCGGGACGATTTATATTTTATGGAAAACGAATTATTAAACCGCTATCCTTACGCCGCCATTACGTGGAAATATCCCATCAATAAATTGATCATAACACCGGTTGATTGATTTTGGGCATTGTGAATGCTAGTTGGAAAAAGCGCACCCTGGGCGAGTGCGCTTTTTGGCATCATGTGCTGACCTGAAAAAAATCATCCCATTTTATAAAAATTTCTTTTCGGCGCAGCAGATAAATGAAAGGCAACAATGTGAGTAAAAAAACGAGGATATAAAACGGGGATAAGTTTGACAGCCACTTACCAACAGACGTATAAACAAACGCCAGCGGAATATTCGTCAACAACGACGACCTGGTGTAATCCCTGAAGTTTTCCGAGACCTCAATCAGACACAACGATAACAAATGAAAATGAATAAAAGGCACGAGTCGTAAAAGTGCAATTTGCGATGTCGTCAATTCAGAACCAGTCCCCATTAATTTTTGTTTTAAAAGGACAAGTTTCCCGAGCGTTTTGGGCATCCAGCGAATCAAGCCATAAAAAATTATGCTGGAAAGTGTGATGCCGATGACCGAGTATAACGTTCCGGCTACAGCCCCGAAAAGAACCCCGCCCGAAATACAAATGAAAACAACCGGGAGAAAAAATAATGGCCTTAATAAATGAAAGCTGATAAATAAAATCGGTGCGAACAGCCCGCCTGTTTCAATAAACATCATGATGTAATAGCCAAACTGCTCCATAGCTCCCCTCCTTCTCCGGCTCCTGGTCCTGTTCACACATCAGTTCATATATATGACAAGAGACGAGCCGTTATGACATCCATTAAACAAACCAATGTCAGTAGTCTGACGGCATAATTGGAAGAAGCGTCCAATACGGATTGACTATATAGATTCTCTTTCCAAAATTGTACAGAATGTGCGAACCAAAACAGAACAGCCTCTGTTATAAAACGCGTTAACCGCCATACCATTCCCGGACATTCTTATCGGACGGCAATAAAAACGTCAGCAATCCAAGCAGTGGTAAAAAGGCTGCAGCCATCATCGTCGGGGTGAGACCAATGAAGTCGATCAACGATCCAACCGCCACCGACCCAATCGCTCCCATGCCAAATCCCAAACCAACAATCAATCCCGACATCGTACCAATTTTTCCCGGGATCAGTTCTTGTGCATAAACAACGGTTACCGAAAAGCTCGACATGATAATGACCCCTAACAAGGCGAGCAAGAAAATCGCCATCACTGGTCCAGCAAACGGCATAACCAAGGCCAAAGGAGCGGCAGCTAATAACGAAAAGATAATGACATTCCGTTTACCGAAATGATCGGCAAACGGTCCACCCAAAAAGGTTCCAACTGCACCGGATAATAGAAAAATGAACGTATAGCCTTGTGATTCAGCAATTGTCACCCCATAACGATCAATCGCATAAAAGGCATAAAAATTGGAAATGACATTTTTATACCAGGAACGGGCAAACACAATAAAGACAAGGACAATAAGCGCCCTTTTTATTGCTTTGGAAAGACGTTTATCACGCTCACCGCTGCCATTCCGAGCTTTTACGTTTACCGGGGAATGATCAATTTGTGTTGCGTACCATTTTGCAATATAAATTAAAAAAAGGACTGCCAATCCAGCAATGAATGTGAACCAAATGGCACCGAACTGACCCAATGGAACGAGAATCAGTGCGGTAATCACAGGAGCGAGCGCCTGACCAGAATTCCCGCCTACCTGATAGATCGATTGCGCCAATCCCCTGCGTGAACCTGCTGCAAAGTATGCTACCCGCGAACCCTCCGGATGAAATACAGCCGAACCCAACCCGATAAATAACACACTCGCCAAAATAGCCCAAAAATTCGGCGCCAAAGCCAAGCCGAACATTCCGAACATACTGCTGCCCAGTCCAATAGGCAAGGCATACGGCATTGGCCGTTTATCTGTATACATCCCAACAAACGGTTGCATGACTGAAGCAACCATATTCAAGGTAAACGCGATAAGGCCAATTTGTGTAAACGTCAACCCTAGTGAATTTTCCAAAATGGGAAACATGGCGGGAACAACCGCCTGCAAGGTGTCGTTTAATAAGTGGCACGTTCCAATAATGAACAAGATCGAATAGACGGTTTTATTGTTTGATTGAATCGTTTGCTTGCGATTGCCTTCTGTTAAACGTCCCACCTTCCCTCAACACCTTTCTATTTACACCTATATAATAACGAAATGAATTCCATGACTCTTCAAAAGCGACACTTTATTCAATAAATGTGTTTATCACGCCATATTCATTATAGAATGGCCGCTTTAATAGAAAAATGGCCAAACCCATTAAACGGATTTGGCCTTTTGAATTCTGCACTATTTCAATGCCGCTTTCGCCTTATCGGCTAATTGGGCAAATGCTTGTTCATCGTTAACAGCTAGATCAGACAGCATTTTACGGTTTACTTCAACACCAGCCTGTTTCAGCCCGTGCATCAATCGGCTGTATGAAATATCGTTCATGCGTGCGGCAGCATTAATACGGGAGATCCACAGCTTGCGGAAGTCACGTTTTTTCTGTCTGCGGTCACGATAAGCATACTGACCGGATTTCATCACTTGCTGTTTGGCTGTTTTAAATAACGAATGTTTGGCACCATAGTACCCTTTTGCTAGTTTTAATACGCGTTTACGACGTTGACGCGTCACTGTTCCACCTTTTACGCGTGGCATGTCAATTCCCTCCTAATACAATTGAAAAATCGTTGCATCATGATAATGTTCTGGTAAAATTTCAAGCCTATTTATATGGAAGCATTGTTTTGATACGTCGGAAATCACTTTTGGAAACAATAGCTGATTGACGCAGTTTACGCTTCTGCTTCGGTGATTTATGAGCAAACATATGGCTTGTGTACGCATGCGCACGTTTTAATTTTCCTGTACCTGTTTTACGGAACCGTTTTTGCGTTCCTTTATGGCTTTTCATTTTAGGCATATTGGTATCCTCCTTGTGTCGTTGAAAGCTTATTTATCTTTATTTGGCGCAAGCATCATAAACATATTGCGGCCTTCCATTTTTGCTTTGGATTCAATCGTTGCCACATCTTTTGTTTCTTCCGCCAGGCGGTCAAGCACTTCTCGGCCAAGCTCTTTGTGCGTGATGGCGCGTCCGCGGAACCTGACAGTTGCTTTCACCTTATCACCTTTACTTAAGAATTTCCGTGCATTTTTAAGCTTGGTGTTAAAATCATGCTCGCCAATTCCCGGAGTGAAACGTACTTCTTTAACATTAATGACCTTTTGTTTTTTGCGTGCCTCTTTTTCTTTCTTTTGCTGCTCGAAACGATATTTGCCATAGTTCATGATACGGCATACCGGTGGTTTCGCGTTCGGTGCCACAAGCACCAGATCAAGGTCTCTCGTTTGCGCGATTTGCAGCGCTTCTTTCCGTGGCTTCACTCCCAACTGATCGCCATTAGAGTCGATCAGCCGTACCTCTCGGGCACGGATTTTTTCATTGACGTTCATCTCTTTGCTAATTGCTAGACACCTCCAAAATTTTAATTCGTGATCTGTTCATTGACAAGTGAGTTTATCGCAAATAAAAATGTGTCGATGCATACATGCACCCACACGTCTCCAATAATGGCTATTGAAAAAGTTAGGACCAGCCGACTGCTATTTTGCGTCGATCAGGTGAGAAGCGGGTGCTTCTACTTGTCTCAGATCATTTTTTCAGCTTTTATAGAATAGCATCTATTACACAATGTGTCAAGTTATTTTGCCAAGCTGTAAAAGCTTCATTTTAAGTTTATCATAATTGCAGTTAAAAAGGAAGCCCAGATGCTTTAATACCATGTCGATCCATCGAGGTTTCTTATAAATTAAGACTGTTTCCTAAAAGGTTGTTGTTTTTGACACAAAACGCCATATATTACGACATAGAATATATTTTGAGTGCAATGACACCGCTCCGGAAATACGCTCCGCTTTCCGCGGGTGACCCGTGAGCCTCCTCAGGCATTCGCCTTGCGGGGTCTCACTTTGGCCACTTTTCCCGCAGGAGTCTCCGCGTATTCCTCCGCTGGGAGTGACGTTCTGCATAATGAGTGTTGAGCCCCATAAAATCGGTGATCAGCGGTTTTTCTCTCACTAAGACAGAACACGACACTGAGCTGCGGAAAAATGCGAGACTCCTGCGGGAAAGGAACAGTCTGAAGACCCCGCAGCGACGAACCAGCAGTCAGCCCCGATAGACTTGGAAGAAAACATCCCAAAAGTTACGTCGCAGTTTATATCAACTGCGAGGGTTAAACGCAGCATAACAAGAGCCTAAATGAAGAACCCGGGCTTTCTTGCTTACCCGGGTTTCTTGCTATTTTTTGTTTAGCACTTTTTGATCGATTTCTTGTTTGATCAGTGCTTTAAAATCGTCATAGCTTAATGTTTCAGACTGTTTCTCACCATACCGGCGCACATTCACGCTACCCGTCCCCATTTCATTATCCCCCAGAACAAGGGCGAACGGGACTTTTTGTGTCTGTGCTTCCCTGATTTTATAGCCGATTTTCTCATCACGTTCATCCACTTCGACGCGCACACCATCAAAACGTAATTTATCCGCGACTTCTTTCGCATATTCCAAATGCGCATCCGGTGATACCGGGATAACCTTCACTTGAACAGGTGCAAGCCATGTCGGGAATGCGCCTTTATATTCCTCAATCAGAAATGCCACAAACCGTTCCATTGTGGACACAACACCGCGATGAATGACAACCGGGCGATGTTCTTTGCCGTCCTCACCGATATAGGTCAGATCGAACCGTTCCGGCAGCTGATAATCAAGCTGAACAGTGGACAGCGTTTCGTCTTTTCCTAATGCTGTTTGCACCTGTACGTCCAATTTCGGGCCGTAAAAGGCAGCTTCCCCTTCTGCTTCCACATATTCGACATCCATTTCTTCCATTGTTTCCTTCAGCATAGCCTGGGCCTTTTCCCACATGTCATCATTATCGATATACTTCTCTTTATCTTCTGGATCACGGTACGATAGGCGGAAATAATAATCCTGGATTCCGAAATCCTTATATACTTTTTGCACGAGCTTCACAACCCGGATAAACTCGTCCTTCAACTGATCCGGACGAGCGAATATATGTGCATCATTCAGTGTCATCGCCCGGACACGCTGCAGCCCTGCCAGTGCGCCAGACATTTCATGACGGTGCATCGTTCCGAGTTCCGCAATTCTGACCGGCAGATTGCGATAGCTCCATAATTGATTTTTAAAGACCATCATATGATGCGGGCAGTTCATCGGCCGGAGAACCAAGTCTTCGTTATCCATTTCCATGGTCGGGAACATGTCATCTTGGTAGTGATCCCAGTGCCCGCTCGTCTTATACAGGTCAACACTGCCTAAAACAGGTGTATACACATGGTCATAACCAAGCCGTTCCTCAAGGTCAACGATATAGCGTTCGATGTTTCGCCGGATGGTCGCCCCTTTTGGCAGCCAGAGCGGCAGTCCCTGCCCAACTTTTTGTGAAACTGTGAAGATGTCCAGTTCTTTACCCAGTTTACGGTGATCGCGTTCTTTCCGTTCCTCCAGAATGCGCAAATGCTCATCAAGTTGGCTTTGTTTTTCGAACGCTGTTCCATAGATGCGCTGCAGCTGCTGATTATTGCTGTCACCGCGCCAATAAGCCCCAGATACACTCAGCAACTTAAATGCCTTGATTTTGCTTGTTGACGGTACATGCACCCCGCGGCACAGATCAAAGAATTCACCTTGTTTATAAATGGTGACCTGCTCACCTTCAGGGATATCATTGATCAACTCCAGTTTAAGATCGTCACCGATTTCCCGGAACATCTCTTTCGCCTCATGGCGGGAAACGTCAACCCGCTCGATTTCCAGGTTTTCGTCAACAATTCGTTTCATTTCTTTTTCAATTCTGGGAAGGTCTTCAGGTGTCAGGGCATGATCCAAGTCCATATCATAATAAAAGCCTTCCTCAATGACCGGACCGACACCGAATTTCACATTATCAAACAACCTGGTGACGGCCTGTGCCAAAAGATGGGCTGTTGAATGACGCATGATATCGATGCCTTCCTGATTTTTATACGTCATCAATTCGATCTCCCCACCGTGAGGAAGCTCCCTTCGCAGATCAAATAATGTTCCATCCACCTTGATGGCCAGTGCCTGTTTTTTTAATCCCGGTGAAATGGAGCCTGCAATGTCTTCTCCGGTTGTTCCCTCTGGAAATTGTTTGCTTGCTCCATCCGGGAACGTTATGGTGATGTCTGCCATGATAACCGCTCCTTTGTTTTTATATTTTGGCACATTAAAAAACGCCCGCCACTTTGCCTTAAAGCAAAGGGACGAGCGCTTAACACGTGGTTCCACCCTAATTCCCGCACAACATGCGGCTTCATTTTTCTTTAACGCAGATAATACGCTGCTGTTTACTCATTGGTTCGACAACAGAGTTCAGAGGTGGTAATTATTTAGATGGTCAGCGGAAGTTTTCAGCCGATGACTTCCTTCTCTTGTCTGCCCAGTCAGCCAAACAATCATGTCCTCATCAATACTATTAACATTCATGAATTAATATAAATTGTATTATAGCTGTTGTTTAACATAAAATCAACCGATATTATTTATTTTTTGAATGATACGGGAACGGAAAGCTGCTGATTGATGTAAATTCGGCCCTTTCCTGAAATATGTTAATCACTGTCAATGTTTTCGGTTCGGATGGATCATCGCCATAAATCTTAATTTTTTCCGGTGCCATGGTAATCAGCGGCGACAAATTCAGTTCGTCAGCATCCAATCCGACGATATATAGCGGCTCCTTCTGCATAAGTGTCCGCAATTCCATCCTTGAAAACTGCCTGCCATCCGATTTAAAAAATGAAAATGCCTCTCCCTGCAGAACGTGAACCGTATCAACGACAGGGGTGCGTTTTTTGACATATCCCCGAAGCATGTCAATGAACGCCTGGTGGTCTTCCTCGCGTTTGAATTCATCAATGGCCAGCCCGACATAATGGATTAGCTGGTTTTTAAACACTTTCAATTGAAAGTTGACAATTGACTCAAAATGAATGGACCCGGATTGTTGAATGTTCGCCAGGAACAAGGAATACAGCAGCTGACTCGGGTCTTTGTTTTTTCTGACCATCTGACTGTCATCGTCGTCCCCGGAAAAAATCCAATGGGATAAATCCATGATCCGTTCAATTTCATCTGAATTTGTATAATAATAGTTACGCCGTATAATGCGACTGATCAAGTCAGTTAGCCGATGTGTCACGAAAACCCCAACCATTGCCCCGGCAACTGACTCCATAAAATTGTTCTCGGGCACCCGGTTGTCCAATTGCAGATGATTCCCCCATTCTTCAGTTGTTTTCCAATGTAATTCGATTTGTTTATTAAGTTGAAATAACTTCTCACAGAAACTTATCGCTTCTCTGTCCGACTCAAAGTAAACCTCCAGCAAATACATCACCCTCATCCAACCAAACTGATACATTATATGGACATCAATGTGAAAAAATGTATGGTGCCATGAAACTAGTAACTATCTATGGCTTGGCTGTTGTGATAGGGTGTGTCAGTGTAGCGTATCCTTTTACATTACAATCGAACAAAACATGAAAAAGGTGGCATGCGCCACAAAATTTTTTGGGACACGCCACCTTTTCGGATTTTGTTTCGATTATAGGAGTACAGGCGGGCTTATCAGTCATATCTTGAGAACATTATAAGTCTCGTCGGTTTTGACCCGACAGGTTGACTTCCCTGCTGACCTGTTTTATCCGTTCAATAATCCGGCCCGCTTTGACTGTTTCACTGCCGCCCCGGTTTGTAGTGGCCAACTGTTCCTCCAGCTGTTCCATACTGTAATTGGAAGTGAAAAATACCGGCAGATTTTCCATCATGCGATATTGTAAAATAGACCCTAGTATCTCATCTCTGAACCATGCTGATTGTGTTTCAGCACCAATATCATCAAGCATAAGAACATCAGTCTTTTTGAAATAATTGATTTTTTCATTGATGGAGTCATCTTTTATGGAACTTTTCATTTCCCTAACAAATTCAGGCATATAGATAAGCATGGAGGCGATATTTAACCGCTTCAGTTCATTAGCAAGTGCTCCAAGAAAATAGGTCTTTCCAACTCCAAACGGACCATAAAAATAAATTCCTTTTTTCGGGAAATTGGTTTTGGCCTCCTTCAGGAAGTTCAACATTTCATGTACAACCGGCTTTCGCTGCTGCCCGTCAACATCAGAAATACGATTAATGCTTGCATTCAATATATCTTTCGGCATATAAAGGCTCTGAATTAGATTTTGTTGTTCTTTCTGTTTCTCATCATTGATCCGGTTATAACATTTTTCATATACAAGGTGTATCTCATTATTCTCTACCCGCAGAATCGGTGAGTATCCTTGAAGCATATTAATACACTGATCAAAGCACTGGCACTGATCACACTGCTTGGATTGTGTTTTATATTCATGGAGCTTGATAAGGTTTTTATCAATTTCTTTTTGCGAGAGTTGCGGATGAAGTGATAGAAATTCACTAATTTCAGGATCGTTTAGAACTTCTTCCCTTATTTGTAAGTAATTCTCTTTGAAGTTTTTGTTCTGGTTCATCCATTTTTTAATTTCGGATTGTACTGGCTTCATATGCTTCACCCTTGCGAATGGTTGTTATGTCCGTTAGAGAATTCCCGAAGAAGCGCTGCAAATTCCGCGTCATTCTGATGTGTGTCCTGATTATTTCGCCGTGGTTCCGGTTTTTGTTTCTTCCGTTCTTTGAACCAATCAGGTACAACTTCTTTCGCCGCTGGTTTGCGGTTGTTTTTCCGTTTCGTTTGCCGCTGCTGATACTGTGTCTTTTGTTTTTTGGCAAATGCCATGGCTTCTCTAGCTGTTTTCAAATTGGCACGTGACCAGTGACTGGCAATCGTCTCCATATAAGCTTTTGACAGCTTCATATCCGATTGCAGCAGGACATAGTGGATAAGAATATTCATGACCGGTGATGGCAACCCTTGTGTCGTCATCACATCACGAATCACTTTCAAATCCTGGCCGGATGCCTGACCACCGCTCGACAAATCCTCAAGTAGTTGTTTTGGCGAAATGTTTTCCATTTTCTTCATGAGCTGTTCTTCTTTTGTCGTCGATTGATCGTCCGTGTCGGTTGCTGGCATGTCGTTTCTTTCCATCAGTTTGATCGTTGCTTCTTGATGTGAGGTCTGAAACAAATCATGGCAGGCTTCCTTAAATTCTTTGGAATCCAGTATATTTTCTTCCGTCAATGCCCATAGAACCGCTTTTTCCACTTCAAATTCAGCTAGACCATAAAGTGTCATCATTTGTGACATAAGTCGTTTATTAGCAGTCGTCAGTACGTTTTTGACTGGAATCATGCGGGATTTGAGCATCTGTTCCATCCAGGAAAAATCAATCGATGGGATGGCTTCTTCCGGCGCCTGATCATTATCCGTGATATCCAAACCGGTTGTGTTCGGCTGAAACGTCTGGAACACCTCATTGAACGAAGCCGTAATGTTCGTACCTTTTTCAGTTGCCGGTAATCGAAAATGCGCCTTCAACATGTCAAATTTTGCCTGTCCGATATGGTGATAGAGTAGTTGCGTCAGCATATCGTCAGCAAAAAATTCCACCGGTGCAAACGGGCTTTGCAGTACATACGTATACGTTTTGTGCTCACCGGATTGCTGAAAAGTTTTCAGTAATCCGACACCTTCCAGCATACGTCTTGCCCGGTAGATGGCATCAAGCGGCAGGTTCATGTAATTCATCAGTGTATGATGGGTTTGGGCTGTGGCGTCCTGTTGAAAGTCACGTTCATTCATCAGGGTCTGGTATAAGGAAATGGCTTGGATTCCGATCAGCGGCTGATACAGATGTGTTAACGATTTCGAGTAGTCAAACGGAAGGCTGCCTTTCAATAAAACCCGGTAACCTTCAATTGGCAAGATCTTTCCGATGTCATTCATCATGCTAACCCTTTCCTTTATCCAATGTACTGAAGTGTTAATCGGATTGTTCTTTATCAGACTGAATCAAATCCTTCAGCTCGTCAAGAAACACAGATAAATCTTTGAATTGGCGATAAACAGAGGCAAAACGGACATAGGCGACTTCATCAACATCAGAAAGCCGTTCCATCACCATTTCACCAATGTCATTGCTATCCACTTCTGAGACCCCGGTATTACGCAGTTCTTTCTCCACACCGATCGCGATTTCCTCGATTTTCTCGAGGGGAACAGGTCGTTTTTCGCAGGCTTTGATTAACCCGCGGATAAGCTTCTCACGGCTGTATTCCTGTCTGGTGCCATCTTTTTTGACGACAATTAATGGTACTTCTTCGATCCGTTCAAACGTCGTGAACCGAAAGCCGCACTGTTCACATTCCCGGCGTCTGCGGATCGAGTGCCCTTCTTCAATTGGACGTGAATCCAATACTTTTGTACTTTTATTTTGGCAATTTGAACATCGCATATTGTCCAACCCCATTCATTGATGCTGCCATCAGTTTCTGTTATCGAGCAACGGCAATTCCTTATCGGCATATGTATACAATTGCTGAATCACTTTATGACTGTAACCAAAATCCATTGGCATGGCTGACTCAGTCGTAACCGAAAAATCGATCGCTGTTCTGTATGGTCTCACCATGATAACCGTCGCCACAATGAAAGCCTTTCGTCCTTTGATGATTGTTGCACTGATTTCACCACGTTCGTTGGAGACGGCATTGACACGGTATTTGGGATTGCTTTGAAACAGGCTTTCCAGCAACGCCATCCCTTTTTCACCCGTTATTTTATAGTAGTGTGTCTGCAATAAAGGATCCATATGTATTTCATTGGTCTCGGCGTGATTACTGAAATACCTGGCAATTATTTGGCGAAATGACATTTTCTGCACCTCATCCCAGCGAAAATCAAAAAAACTATCGAACAAACTTCTTAAAGTGCGTGTTCAAAAAGGAGGATAAAAAGGACCGGCAGGCTAAGTTCGCGACGACAATCGCTAACGCCTGCACTAGCACGTCCTGTGAGTCGAAAGTTCGAGGCGGTGCCGTTTCGAGCACAAGAAAAGCTTCACTGAAATCGCATCCCACGCAGGAAAAGTGGTTTTCTTTTCCAAGGAGCGGGCTTCCACAGGATGTGGTGACTTCTGCAGTTGGCTATTGACGTGGGCGGTCTTAGCAGAAGGTCCCCTGCGACTTTAGATACATGAGCAGCGGAGAAACAAGCCAACGAGCTTCTCGCGTGTGTGGTGACTTCGACGTTCGACACAGGACGTATCGATATTTAGTCGAAGGTCCCCTATTCGACGTGTCATTTTTACCGGACTTTTTGAACAACCTCTTAAACCTATTATATATGATATGTCTATTTATTGTAACACGATTTTCAGTTTTAACGGAACAAAAAAAGATTGACGCATTTTTTAGGTCAAAATGGTCAATCTTTTTTATAATGATCGGCATCATGAAACTTGTGGCTGCCTGTTGTTGATATGATTTCCGACATAGCGGGTAAGATCCACTACCCGTTTGGAATAACCCCATTCATTATCATACCAGGCCAAAATCTTAATCTTGCTGTCATCCATCACCATCGTCGATAACCCATCAATAATTGCAGAATACTCTGTTGTTGTATAATCAATCGATACGAGTGGTTCATCGCTGTATTTGATAATGCCATGCATGCCATTTTCCGAAGCATCTCGGAAAAGTTCATTGATTTCGCTTGCTGTAACAGATTCTTCCACGTCAATGACCAAGTCAACAAGCGAAACATTCGGTGTCGGCACCCGCAATGCCATGCCGTGCAATTTTCCATCCAGTTGTGGCATCACCTCACCAAGCGCTTTCGCTGCGCCTGTCGATGTCGGAATGATCGATTGTGTGCAGCCACGGGCACGCCGCAAATCTTTATGCGGATTATCAAGATTCTTTTGGTCGTTGGTGAACGAGTGCACTGTGGTCATCAGGCCGTTAATAATTGTCAAGTGATTATCCAGTACCTTGACGACCGGTGCCAGACAGTTTGTCGTACATGAAGCATTGGAAATGACCTCATCTTCTTCCGGGTTATACGTTTGTTCATTTACACCCATAACGATTGTTTTGTCGACCTGCTTTCCGGGAGCTGTAATGACAACCTTTTTAGCACCTGCTTGGATATGGCGGCCGGCGTCTTCTTTCGTTTTGAATTTACCTGTTGCCTCTATAACAATATCAATCTCATGCGCTTGCCATGGAAGGTTTTCCGGTTCACGTGAACTGACTAGATTAATACGTTTTCCATCTACCTCCAGCCCGTTTTGGAGCGCTTTCACGTCACCGTCAAAAATGCCGTGAATACTGTCATACTTAATTAAATGTGCGAGTGTTTCGGGAGGATAGTTGGCATTGATGGCCACAACTTCCAATGCATCATCTTTTACCGCCTGACGAAAAACCATTCGTCCGATACGACCAAATCCATTAATTGCAATCCGGGTTTTGCACATATGTCATCCTCCATTATATGTTATACTTTTTAGTGGTCTGTTGTAATTAGTATAACACATTAAAATGAGAATGTGACATTTTTTATGGAAAAAATCTTCTATGATTTATAAGATGTGATATGAAACACATCGCTACAGGGGGGCGCAACCTTACGCATTGACCAAGGAACAGATTTGTCAAGGGGCATCGGAGCAGTGGGATTCTATGCAGGTAGGCAATCGCCTGGGAATCCCTTTCTATGAATCACGGGGATTTGTGTACCAGCATAGAAGGACTGCCGTGACGGAAACCGGCGAGGAGCAGGTATCACTGCGCTTTGTAAGGCAGCTTAGTTAATGGCTTCTCCTGATAATCTGACAATAATAAAAACGGCTAATCCAGAGGGATAATTTCTGAACCAGCCGTTTTATTTACACAACATCCCACTCCCGCAGCAACGATTCCAGCTGCTGATAGGCATCATGCTTTGACCCATTATTATCAATGACCGCATCAGCCAGTTCAGCTTTTTCTTTGACTGGCATCTGTGCGTGAATCCGCTGATAGGCCTCTTTTTCTGAATAACCGTCACGTTCCATAAGTCGACTCAGCTGCACTTGTTCATCAACGTAGACTACGACAGTCTTATCCACAAAGTTCGTTAGTTGACTTTCAAATAACAATGGAATGTCCAGTACAACGCTTTTGACACCAGATTCGACATAACCATTCCGTCGTTCAACCATTCTCTCGCGGACTGCAGGGTGCACAATGCTATTTAATGTCCTGCGTTTTTTGTCGTCTTCGAACACAACCGCCCCGAGTTTCTTCCGGTTGATTGATTGATCATCCCGCAAAATTGATTCACCGAATGTGTCAACAATCTGTTTGTACGCTTTTTCGCCGGGCATGACGACTTCTCGCGATATTTTATCCGCATCAATTACTGGGATACCGAAATCATCGAACATTAATGATACGGTGCTTTTACCGCTTGCAATGCTCCCGGTCAGTCCGATAACACGTGTCATTTACAATCCTCACTTCATTTTTTGACATGAAACACAAACGTGTGTCCCACGTCCGCCGATTTTCATTTTCACGACTGGTTTACCGCATTCTTTGCATGGTTCGTTTTCCTGTCCATAGACGAACAGCTCCTGTTGAAACATGCCCATATCACCCTGGGAGTTCACATACGAACGGATGGTAGTTCCTCCCAGGGCAACTGCCTCTCTCAATGTAACGATCGCGGCTTCCCAAATGGCTTCAGCTTCTTTTTTCTTCAGTTTGTTCGCCTTTTTTAATGGATGAGTTTTCGCTTTAAATAATGTTTCATCAACGTAAATGTTGCCAAGGCCGGCGACAACCGTCTGATCCAGCAGCACCGATTTGATCACACGATCGGTTTTTTTCAGCTTCTGATAGAGATAATCAACCGTGAATGCGTCGTCAAACGGGTCAGGGCCCAGTTGATTTAATGGTTTACGATTCAGTTCATTACCTTTTTCAAACACATGCATCGTGCCAAATTTACGCACGTCATTGTAACGAAGTTCTTCACCGTTACTGAACTTAAAAATGACGTGTGTATGTTTTTTGACCGGTTCTTCTGACGGATGGACATTGTACTTGCCTTCCATTCGCAAATGGGATACCAGGATAGCATCATCCAGTTCAAATAACAGGAATTTGCCTTTACGGTTGATGGCCTGAATCGTCTGTCCCGTTAAAAGGTGCTTAAACTGTTCTATATCATCCGGCCGTTTAATGATGTTTGGCCAAAATACTGATACGTCAATAATGGTTTTATCAAGTACAAATCGTTTGAGTGTGTTTTTTATCGTTTCAACTTCTGGCAGTTCCGGCATGTCATCTTCCCCTTACTTTGCATCAAACCAGCTGGCACCATATTCATAGTCGACTTTCAGTGGCACATCCAGATCCACGGTATTCTCCATCGTCGCTGGCACAATGTCTTTCAGCTGTTCGATTTCCTCTTTTGGTGCTTCCAGAATCAACTCGTCGTGAACCTGCAAAAGCATCCGTGCTTCTAGTTTTTCTTCCTTCAATGTTTCGTGTAAGTCGATCATGGCTTTTTTAATGATATCGGCGGCACTACCTTGAATCGGCGTATTCATCGCCGTTCGCTCAGCAAATGACCGCTGATTGAAATTCCGGCTTGTGATCTCCGGCAAGTAGCGCCTACGTTTCATTAATGTTGTCACATAGCCCTGATGCTTCGCTTCCTGAACAATATCATCCATATACGCTTTAACATCAGGATAACTTTCAAAATAACGTTCAATGAATTGTTTGGCTTCTTTACGTGTGATGCCGAGACTTTGCGATAGCCCGAAATCACTGATGCCATAAACAATCCCGAAGTTTACCGCCTTGGCCTGACGGCGCATATTGGCTGTGACATCGTCCCGGTCAACATGGAACACATCCATCGCTGTCCGGGTATGGATATCCAGATTGTTCGTAAATGCTTCCACCAGTTTTTCATCGCCCGCAATATGTGCGAGCACCCGCAACTCAATCTGTGAATAGTCTGCTGCAAACATGATCCAATCATTTTGCGACGGTACGAAAGCCTGGCGAATTTTGCGCCCTTCCTCAAGCCGTATCGGGATATTCTGTAAATTGGGTTCAACTGAGCTTAGCCGTCCGGTCTGAGTTAGTGCCTGATTAAAGCGTGTATGGATTTTATGTGTATCTTTGTCCACGACTTTCTGCAAACCGGCGATGTAGGTTGACTGCAGTTTGCCGAGCTGTCTGTACAACAGCAATTTCGGTATGATGTCATGCTCATTTTGCAGCTGCTCCAAAACACCTGCTGCTGTAGAATACCCGGTTTTCGTCTTTTTGATGACAGGCAGACCGAGCTTTTCGAACAAAATCGGGCCAAGCTGCTTCGGCGAATTTAAATTAAACGCCTCACCGGCCAATTCATATATTTCTTGCTCAAGATCATGCAGACGCTGCTTCAGATCGTCCCCCATTTCCTTAATGCGATCCATGTCAACCAGCACACCGGTATGCTCCATTTTGCCTAAAATGAGTGCAAGCGGCATTTCCAGTTCTTTGAGCAGTTCATATTGCTCATTCGTTTTCAGCTGCTCTTTCATTTTGTCTTTTATCTGAAAAAGGACGCTTGTTTTCCGGACAACATGTTCACTGAGACTATCTTGTTTCGGAACCTTCATTTTCGCCCCTTTTCCAAATATTTCTTCATCAAACAATACATCCGTCTCACCCATTCGATGGGCTATAGCCGGGATATCATGGTTGTTTTCGGCCGGATTGAGCAAATAGGAGCCCAGCAGCATGTCGAACGTGATGCCCTTGATGTGAATCCCCTGATTCAACAGAGCAACAAGTGTTTTCTTGGCATCAAACACAATTTTCGAGTTACTGCTGTCCGTCGCCCAAGTGGCAAATACTTCGGAAGCAACAGCTGTTTCTGTCGGAATGAAGTAGGCACTGGACTGATTAACCACACCGATCCCTTCAATTTTCCCATAATGGTAATTGTCATCAAGCATCTCCAGCACTAGTGCCGCTTCATCACCCAGCATATCTTCGGTTACCTCATTGGTGATGGTAAAATCGATATCGCTCAGTTCTTCACGCTCTCCAGTGGCTTCTTCCGCTTCATCACCAATCCGGTTCAGAAGGGACTGGAAGCCCAAATCCTTGAAAATGGCACTGACCTCTGTCTGCGGATACCCCGCATATGTCATGTCAGCCAGTGACACCTCAATCGGCGAATCACGGTCAATAATGACAAGTCGCTTGCTCATAAAGGCTTCTTCTTTATGGTTTTCTAGTTTCTCTTGTAGCTTTTTGCCGCTCACATCATCAAGATGTTCATACACATTATCAACGGTGTCAAATTGTTTCAGCAGTTTGGTGGCCGTTTTCTCACCAACACCCGGAACGCCGGGGATGTTGTCCGAGCTGTCACCCATTAATGCTTTCAGATCAATAATCTGTTCAGGCGCAATCGCCATTTTTTCCTGCATGAAAGCTGGTGTATAGGCTTCAATGTCACTGATGCCTTTTTTTGTCAAATTGACAGTAACCTTGTCCGACACAAGCTGAAGCAAGTCTTTATCACCGGAAATAACGGTGACGTCCCAATCTTTTTCCTGGGCCTGCCTCGAAAGGGTGCCAATGATATCGTCCGCCTCATATAAATCAAGCTGATAATGGGCGATCCGGAACGCATCGAGCACTTCTTTCAAAAGTGGAATCTGTTCTGATAATTCCGGCGGTGTCTTTTGCCGCCCGCCTTTATAGTCTTGGTAAGTTTCATGACGAAACGTCGTTTTACCGGCATCAAACGCGACGAGCATATGCGTCGGCTTTTCGTCCTCAAGAATTTTCAGCAGCATGTTCGTAAAGCCGTAAACGGCATTGGTGTAGACACCTTTATCATTATTCAATAATGGCAGGGCAAAAAAAGCCCGATAAATCACACTGTTTCCGTCAATCAGCACTAGCTTATCGCTCATAGCATGTTCCTCCGATCCTACCGTTATCATCATTATTTTAACATAGTATAACAAAAAGCACCCCCATTAAGAGAGTGCCGGATCGTATTTTGGCAAATAAACATGAAAGACAGACCCTTTTTCAGGTTCACTTTCCACGTTAATACAGCCGTCATGTACTTCAATAATATGTTTAACAATCGCCAGTCCTAATCCTGTACCACCAGTGTTGCGGCTGCGGGCCTTATCCACCCGGTAAAATCGTTCAAATATCCTTGGGACGGCTTTTTCCGGGATGCCGATGCCATTATCTGATACTTGAATGTGAACGGTGTCACCTTCATCTGTAATGGACAAATTCACATCGCCATCTTTTAAGGTGTAACTGATGGCGTTTGTCAGTAAGTTAATCATAACCTGTTTGATACGTTCGGCATCCGCTTGGATTGTTATGCTATCATCCACATGCGTCGTTAAAGTGATCCCTTTTTGTTCGGCCCGCTGATCAACGACCGGTAAGATTTCCTGGACTAGTTGAGTCATATCAACAACTGTCCGGGTTATTTCAAATTCATCTTTTTCCAGCTTGGACAATGTCAGTAAGTCCTCAATTAAGCCTTGCATACGGGTGCTCTCGTCATAAATGATCGTCAAAAACCTGTCAAGGGAGGCCGGGTCATTTTTAGCCCCGTTCTTCAGTGTTTCAGCAAACCCGGTAATGGAGGTGATCGGCGTTTTCAGTTCATGTGAGACGTTAGCCACAAAATCTTTACGCATCAGCTCAAGCTTTTTCAAATGCGTAATATCATACATTAACAGGACAGCACCTTTAAGTATATTCCGCTCATTAAATATCGGCGCACCGACGATTTCAATGTACTTTTTCTCCACGCCAATAATCTGGGTGAATGAATATGTCATATTTTTTTCATACAAAAACGTATCCTGAACGGTTTCATGGATGGTCTCATTGGCCAGCACATCATAATATAAAAAACCCTGATAGTCGTGCGCGTTTCCGCCAAACATCGTGAGAAATTTCCGATTGACCAAGTGGATATAGCCTTTTTCATCGACCAGCACCAAACCGCTTTGCGTATTATCAATTAATGTCGATAACTGTTCTTCCTGTACCTTCTCCTGGATTTGAAATTCACTGAGATTCCGGGCAAGGACATTTAGTTTATTATTCAGCTCACCTATGCTGCCGCCCGCCGAATGATGAACTCTTGCCCGATAATTTCCCTTGACCAGTTCATCAACGGTTTGTGATGTTTTTCTGATAGGCTTCATATATTTATCATAGACATGCAGCAAAATAATTAGCAGAATAACATATTCCACCACCAGAATCGAAATAAGAATAATATACTCATCCACTAATGTACTTAATGCAAATCCTGTTAAGGTCATGAGCAAAAACAGGCTGGCGTGATATGGTAATAATGGTTTTGTCAATAGTGGCTTCATCATGTTGGATGCTCCAATTTATAGCCAAGCCCCCTGACTGTTTTAATATAAGCCGGCTTTTTCGTATTTGGTTCTATTTTTTCACGCAGATGGCTGATATGGACATCCACAATCCGGGTATCCCCGGCAAAATCATAATGCCATACCGCGCTTAAAAGCTGATCTCTTGATAGAACTTTTCCTTTGTGCGAAGCAAGATAGTATAAGAGCTCAAATTCTTTCCGTGTGAATGTCAGGATTCCACCATTCATTTCAGCCTCATAGCGATCGGGATAGATCGTTAAATCAGCGATTTGCATTGACATGTTGGTCTGTGCCTCTGTCTTTTGGCTCCGCCGCAAAATTGCCTTAACCCGGGCAAGGACTTCTTTAGGGCTGAACGGTTTGGTCAAATAGTCATCGGCTCCAAGCTCCAGTCCCAAAATTTTATCAGACTCTTCATCTTTAGCTGTCAGCATTAATATCGGTGTATCAATTCGGATTGACCGGAGATGCCTGCACACGTCCATGCCGTCCATTTCCGGCAGCATCAGATCAAGAATGATCAAATCGTATGCCGTGCTTTCCGCTTTATCGACAGCCTCTGCCCCATCATATGCGCTATCCGTATGGAAACCAGCCTGCTCCAGATTGAAAGTTAACAGCGTCACGATCGACGTTTCATCATCCACTATCAAAATGCGCTTTCCCATTCACAACCCCCATTTCATGGAAATCTTTGCTGTCTTTATCTTACAATGTATGCTGGGAAATGTGAACAGAAGAAAGTGTAAAGATTCATTTACACTGTTTGATAACCGCGTTTATTTAATAGCCAAGTTTTCGCTTTTTGTCGAGCACAAGATCATACCTCGATTAATGTAAGCGCTTTATATATTATATCAGAAAATAAGCGCTGTTGCTAATCCATACGCAAAAAAACTGCATTACCATGTGCTTGATGCTGATATTCAACGGGACCACATGGGTATCATTCCGGCTCGGCAATATAAGAAAAACGCTGACGCGTCTTTTCAAATGCCAATCAGAAGTCGGATTGGAAGAAATCGACGAAGTAGCCGATTTCGGTATTAAAAACGTCGTCCAACATTCCATTTAAAAAAGCTTCTTTTCACCAACAGGTAAAAAGAAGCTTCTTGTTTATTCTAATATTTTCAGGACGTTTTTCACGGAATCGGCTGATTGATCCAATTGGGCTTTTTCATCCTCGGTCAGGTCAAGCTCAATGATTTCTTCCAGACCATTGCCGCCGATGACAGTCGGTACACCAAGATAAATATCATGATAACCATATTCACCTTCCAGATAGGCGATAGATGGAAGCACACGGCGCTGATCTTTCAAGATTGCTTCCGCCATAACGGTCAGTGAAGCAGCCGGTGCATAATAAGCACTACCGTTACCGAGCAGGCCAACGATTTCCCCGCCGCCTTTGCGGGTACGCTCAATGATCTCGTTAAGACGATCCCTGGAAATCAGCTTCTCAAGTGGGATGCCGCCTGCATACGAATAACGGATCAATGGCACCATATCATCGCCGTGGCCGCCGAGTACGAATCCGGTAATGTCCTTGACGGAAAGGTTTAGTTCCTCCGCTACGAACGTACGGAAACGGGCCGTATCTAGAACACCGGATTGGCCGATGACCCGTTCTTTAGGGAAACCGGATTCCTTGAACACAGAATAGGTCATGGCGTCAACCGGGTTGGTTAGAACGATGATCGTTGTCTCCGGTGAATATGTCACGATATCCCGGGTGACGGTTTTCATGATTTTTGCGTTTGTGTTAACAAGATCATCACGGCTCATGCCTGGCTTGCGGGCGATACCGGCTGTAATGATCACGAGGTCGGAATCTTTTGTGTCTTCATAATTGGCAGTGCCGACGATATTAGCATCAAAACCCTGGACAGGACTTGCCTCTTTCATATCCAATGCCTTGCCTTTTGTCGGGTTTTCCTTGTCCGGAACATCAACGAGGACGACATCCCCTAGTTCTTTTTGGGCGATCATTAAAGCAGCCGTCGCGCCAGTAAAACCGGAGCCAATAACGGATATCTTTTTACGTTTGCTACCCATGCCAATTCTCCTTCCGTGCGATTAGTCCATATTTTTAATAAGTTCATCACCGAATTCGCTTGTTTTCACCTCAGTGGCACCGTCCATCATGCGGGCAAAGTCATATGTGACCACTTTGGAAGCAATCGTTTTATCCATTGCTTTGGTGATCAGGTTGGCAGCTTCTCGCCATTCAAGATGTTCCAGCATCAGGACAGCAGAAAGAATGACCGAAGACGGGTTAACTTTATCCATACCGGCATATTTCGGTGCTGTGCCATGTGTTGCTTCAAAAATCGCATGGCCTGTATCATAGTTGATATTCGCTCCCGGTGCGATACCGATACCGCCGACCTGTGCTGCCAGTGCATCGGAAATATAGTCACCATTCAGGTTCATTGTCGCAACAACATCAAATTCTTTCGGACGGGTCAAAATCTGTTGCAGGAAGATATCGGCAATGGCATCCTTGACAAGAAGTTTGCCAGCAGCCACGGCTTCATCCTGTGCTTTATTGGCCGCTTCTTTGCCTTCTTTTTCAACGATACGGTCATATTCAGCCCATGTGAATACTTTGTCACCGTACTCCTGTTCAGCTACTTCATAGCCCCAATTCTTGAAGGAGCCTTCGGTGAATTTCATGATGTTACCTTTATGTACTAAAGTAACACTTTGACGACCTTCATTAAGTGCATAGTTGATTGCAGCTCGTACCAGACGTTTCGTTCCTTCCTCAGATACCGGTTTGACACCGATTCCGGATGTTTCAGGGAAACGAATATTATTGACGCCCATGTCATTTTGCAGGAAGTTGATGACTTTTTTAACATCGTCCGAACCTTCTTGCCATTCGATTCCGGCATAAATATCTTCTGTATTTTCACGGAAAATCGCCATATCCACATCTTCCGGACGCTTAACAGGGGACGGTACACCACTGAAGTAACGGACCGGTCGCAAGCACGTGAATAAATCCAATTCCTGGCGCAACGCAACATTCAGGGAACGAATTCCGCCACCAATTGGCGTTGTAAGAGGGCCTTTGATGGCAATTTTATATTCGTCGATTGTTTTTAGCGTGTCATCCGGAAGCCATTCACCGGTTTTGTCATAGGCTTTTTGCCCGGCATAGACTTCTGTCCATTCAATCTGCTTTTCACCATTATAGGCTTTTTCAACAGCTGCTTCGATTACCCGGCGTGCTGCAGCCCAAATATCCGGCCCGGTTCCATCACCTTCAATGAAAGGAACAATCGGATGATTTGGAACATTCATCCTACCGTTTTCGACAGTAATTTTTTCACCTTTTGTCATAAAAAAATACCTCCAATTCATCTTCATTCATAATCAGTTTATCATAAAGTGAAACTTCATTCAGCTGGGTGTACTTCCCCCACTGGGTGTACGATATTCAACGGTTTTCAATCGCTGTATATTCCCGCGTTTTCGGTCCGACATATTCGGCGCGCGGGCGGATGAGGCGGTTGTTATCATATTGTTCAAGGATATGTGCCAGCCAGCCGGATACACGGCTTGTTGCAAAGATTGGTGTGAACAGGTCATGATCAATGCCAAGACTGTGGTAAACAGAAGCTGAATAAAAATCCACATTGGCCGGCAGACCCTTTTCCTCTTTTATAAACGCTTCAATCTTCACGGACATATTATACCATTTTGACTGTCCGGTAATTTTCGTCAATTCTTTAGACATATCTCTCAGATATTTGGCACGCGGATCACCATTTTTGTAGACACGGTGCCCCATACCCATAATTTTTTCCTTGTTGGCAAATTTTTCTTTAATATACGGAATGGCATTTTCTTCGTCTCCAATTTCAGTAAGCATAGCCATTACCCGCTCATTCGCGCCACCGTGAAGTGGTCCTTTTAACGCACCGATTGCCGCGGTGACGCCGGAATAAATATCTGACAGTGTCGCAACACAAACACGTGCTGTAAATGTTGATGCGTTCAGCTCATGATCGGCATGAAGAATAAGTGCTTTGTTGATGGCTTCTTCTTCAATATCTTTCGGCTCCTCATCATTCAGCATATACAAGAAGTTAGCTGCAAACCCCAGGTTCCTTTTCGGTTTAACCGGTTCCTGACCTTTACGGATACGGGCAAACGCCGCTACAATCGTAGCAATTTTGGCCTGGAGCCGGACAGCTTTACGTTTATTAGCCACTTCATCCATCACGTCAGCTTCTTCATCATATAAGCCTAAAATAGATACAGCAGAGCGCAACGCCGCCATCGGATGGACAGTTGATAAATCATACGACCGTAAATGCTCGATAATGGCTTCGGGTAATTCCATATTGGCAGCCAAATCAGTCTTAAGTTCATCCAATTCTGATTGTGTCGGTAACTTTAAATTCCATAATAAATAAATGACTTCTTCAAAGCTGGAATTTTCCGCCAGCTCATCAATTGTATACCCGACGTAAGTCAGCTGGTCATCGATAATGGAACTGATGGATGATTGTGTTGCAACAATCCCTTCCAGCCCTTTTGCTGATGCCATAACAAACCCTCTCCTTTTCTATGAATTGTCCGTTAACTTAGGATTAAGTAATCAGTTATTACATTTGACAATATTTTTACAGATAACATTGCCATCCCCATCGCCAATTATAAAGTATATTTTGCCTAATGTGAATTGAAACCGATTAAAATCAACAACATTTTTGCTTGATTAACCCTCACGATGCATTTTCAAACCTAAAATAACTGTACTGAGTCTATTTTATCGTTGTCTATCATAAATAAGATAGTGCAGGATCATGATCAGGAGGGGTCCAATTGTACAAGCAAAGGGTGTACCAGATATTAAGATGCTGTGTTGTTATAACAGCTGCTATCGCTTCATACTTCCTTATATACTATGTTCTGCCATATGTTTACCCTTTTTTTCTGGCCGTCATTCTTTCATTTGTTTTGAATCCTGTCGTTACATTTTTGCAAAATACGCTGAAAATGCCGCGTGGTCTCGCTGTATTTAGTGTACTGTCAATGACCATTTCCGGCATTATCGGGTTAATCATCCTGTTCATTTCCGAACTGATTCATGGAACGGCCTATTTAGCCGATTTCATCCCGGCACATTTCCGCTCATTCGTATTTTTAGTGGAAGGGGTGATTAACGAACACCTCCTGCCACTATATCATAACCTTGCTTCTTTTTTTCATACGCTAAGCCCTGAGCAGCAGAACAGCATCAATGAAAGCATGCACCAGTTTATTCGCCAGTTTGCGTCTTTTGGTACGGATATGCTTAACTATCTGCTTCTACAGGTACAACAAACATTGACCATCCTACCAGGTTCCATCACGTTTTTTCTGTTTACGATTCTGGCAGCTTTTTTCATCATGAAAGATTGGAATCTGCTGGTTGAAAGCAGCAAAAAAATGATTCCAAAAACAGTGCTTGAGACAGGCAGCCGTGTTTGGAATCATTTACAAAAAGCATTTTCCGGCTATATAAAAGCACAGCTGCTGCTCATGTCCATAACTGCTGCAACCATTTTAACCGGCCTTGTGGTGCTGCAGATCAACCATGCGTTAACGATAACACTAATCGCCACATTAGCCGATCTATTGCCTTTCATTGGGACAGGCCTTATCTTTATTCCGTGGATCGTTTACCTGTTTTTGACAGCCGACTATTCCCTGACGATTGGTTTAGCGATTTTATATATGATTATCGTCATTCAGCGTCAATTACTGGAACCGAAACTTATCGCCAATGGTATAGGACTGTATCCACTCGTCACGTTGCTGGCCCTTTTTATTGGTATTCAAATATGGGGAGTGCTCGGGGTATTAATAGGGCCTTTTCTCATTATTATTGGAAATGCCCTTTATCAGGCGGGCGTTTTCCACCAGGCATGGCGGTTTATCAAAGGGGCCTGATTTATCATCTCCGATAAATAATGGTCCCTTTGGCCGCCCGGTCCCGCAGAAACCTTTCCAGCATTCGTTGAAAAGGACCACGGGTGAAGGGAAGTACTAACATAAAACCGGCTATATCGGTAACAAACCCTGGGGAAAACAGGAAAATCCCACCGACAAAAATGCAGATGCCATCAACTATGGCTCGACCCGGTGGCTGGCCATTGTTAACCGCCATCTGGGCTCTTCGCCACGCTTCGAAGCCTTCTTTCCGGGCAAGTGCTACGCCGGCAACCCCGGTGAAAATAATCAACGCCACGACCCACCATGGGCCAATGATGCCGCCAGCCCAGATGAATACGCCAATTTCAATTGCAGGTAGGATGATTAACGCCAGAAGTAACCACCGCATGTTTGCTCCCCCTTTTATCCGGTTTTGGAATCGGCTGTTCCGCCGGTCCCATCCCTTTTCACTTCTTTTTGACACATTGAAAAGCCCGTGGAAGCCAGATCTTATAATACCCTGGCATGTCCTTCGTAAATATCGCCTTTTGCACCGTCAATCGTAATATCTTCCCCGTCCTGAATTTTATCGAAAACATCTTTAACACCAACAATGACCGGTATGCCAAGACTCAATCCGACAACAGCAGCATGAGAGGTCAGACCACCTTCTACCGTCACGATTCCACCTGCTTTTTCGACGGCTTCCATCATATCACGGTCCGTTCCATAAGTGACCAGGATATCATTATCCGACACTTTTTCGATGGCTTCGGCCGCACTTCCAGCAATAACAGCTTTTCCGTAAGCACTGCCGCGTCCGATGCCCTGCCCTTTTGCCATGACATCACCAATCACGTGAATTTTCATTAAGTTGGTCGTGCCGCTTTCACCAATCGGAACGCCAGCGGTTATGATCACTCTGCTTCCCCGTTCGAATAGGTTGGTGCTCAGTCCCTGGTCAATCGCAATGTCCATCATGTCATCGGTGGAATCCGCTTTGCTGCCCATGACGGCATGAACTCCCCACACGAGTGCCAATTGGCGGTTGACACTTTCATGAAACGTAACGGCAATAATCGGGGCTTCCGGCCGATATTTTGTAATCATTCTGGCCGTATGACCGCTCTCCGTCGGGGTAATGATGGCGCTGACCGACAAATTCATGGCCGTATGTGTTACCGATTGGCTGATGGCGTCTGTAATTGTCATATCAACCGATTTGGACCGGTCTTCAAGAATCAGCTTATGATCCAGTGCGGTTTCCGCCTTTAACGCTATGCTGCTCATCGTCTGCACCGATTCAACCGGATAGTCGCCTGCAGCCGTTTCACCCGATAACATAATGGCATCTGTCCCGTCAAAAATCGCATTGGCCACGTCGGATGCCTCAGCCCTTGTTGGTCTCGGATTCCGCTGCATGGAATCAAGCATTTGGGTTGCTGTAATAACCGGTTTTCCGGCTGTGTTGCATTTGGCAATCAGCTCTTTCTGGACAAGCGGCACATCTTCTGCCGGCGTTTCCACACCAAGATCGCCACGTGCTACCATCAGGCCGTTGCTCACTTCCAGGATTGACTCAATATTATCAATCCCTTCCTGATTCTCGATTTTCGGAATAACTTTAATGTGTGTGGCATCATGTTCTTCAAGCAATTCCTGTATTTCCAGTATGTCTGATGGGCGGCGAACAAAAGATGCCGCAATAAAATCAACGCCCTGTTCAATGCCAAACTCGATATCCCGGGCATCCTTTCCAGTAATGCCGGGTAAATTGACACGGACATTCGGTACATTGACACCTTTCTTATTTTTGATGATACCTGAGTTCAATGCTTTTGTTTTCACTTCTTTACTTTCCTGGTCAACATCAAGTACTTCCAGTTCAATCAACCCGTCATCAAGCAATATCTTAGAACCGGTATGTACATCATCAGCCAACCCCTTATAAGTGACCGAGAAGCGTTCAGCTGTACCTTCCACATCATCCATCGTCACATGCACCGTGCTGTCTTTCTCAATCTCCGCCTTACCGTTTTGAAATGTTCCCGTCCTGATTTCCGGTCCTTTTGTATCAAGAAGAATCGCGATTGTTTTCCCTGTTTTAGCTGCTGCCTCCCGAATGTTTTGAATCCGGCTAGCATGTTCTGCAAAATCACCATGGGAAAAATTCAAACGAGCGACGTTCATGCCGGCCTCAATCAGCTTTGTCAATGTATCGACCGATTCCGATGCAGGCCCGATCGTGCACACAATTTTTGTTTTTCGCATTCCAGCGCCTCCTTTACAACTTATATCGACAGTTCCTTGGAAAGTTGATACATCTCCATATCAATCATGTGTTTTTCTGCTAAAACTTCCGATATATCATGGTGAACCAATCGATTATTTTGAATCCCTGCTATTCTTCCCGCCTCACCGCTCAAAAGCAGGTCAACGGCTTGTGCACCGAGACGGCTTGCCAGCACACGGTCAGATGCTGTTGGCGATCCGCCGCGCTGAATATGACCCAATACCGTCACGCGTGTCTCCAAATCAGCTGATTCCTTGATTTTTTCCGCATAGTCAAAGGCACTGCCGACACCTTCTGCGAGAATGATGATACTATGTTTCTTGCCGCGTTCCTGACCACGTCTGAGGCGGTTGATAACCTCCTGCAGCTCATCCTTTTTTTCAGGGATAAGAATGCTTTCCGCACCGTCAGCAAGTCCGGCCCAGAGTGCGAGATCACCTGCATCCCTGCCCATTACCTCAATGATAAATGTCCGTTCATGGGATGAAGCGGTATCGCGTATTTTGTCAATTGCCTCAATGACGGTATTCAGTGCCGTATCAAACCCGACGGTAAAATCAGTCCCAGCAATGTCATTGTCAATGGTTCCGGGGATGCCAATACATGGATAGCCTTTTTCGGTCAGTTTTTGGGCGCCGCGAAAACTCCCGTCACCGCCGATAACAATCAGACCTTCAATGCCATGCTTTTTCATCTGCTCAATTCCTTTGTTTTGCCCGTCATCCGTCTCGAATTCCTGGCACCTAGCAGAACGCAATATGGTCCCGCCGCGCTGAATGATATCGCCGACAGACCCAATATCCATCTTTTCAATATTGCCATCGATGAGACCCTGAAAGCCATTTTTAATCCCGTATATGTCGATCTGGTGATAAATTGCTTTTCTTACAACCGCTCGTATTGCGGCATTCATCCCCGGCGCATCACCGCCGCTTGTCAAAACGCCAATTTTATTCATACTGTCACCTCATGTCTTTCGTTCGTTGGCCTATAGAATATTTTAGCATTTCCAATAGGCATAAGTGCAACGAAGGCTTTAGCCACATAGACCTGGCGATAAGCCATCTTTTTTCTTAATCACTATATCCAAGATAATTGTAAACAGCAAAAATATCAATTATTTTACTATGTGGTTAAGGGTGGTCAAACCATTGCCGTAACAGAACGGAGCAATCAAGTCTGTTTTTCACCATACGTTTTGGACACGCACTTTAAGTGGAAAAGAGGTTGACGCATGTCAACCTCTTTAACCTGCTAAAGCTGTTTATACTCACCTATTTTTTGATATTTTTCCCATCTATTTTCAAGTAATTCACCTGGAGAAAAGTCTGTCAACTGTTGTAATGATTTCGCCAGAACGGCTTCAATGTATTCAGCCTGTACTGTGATATCACGATGGGCACCACCTCTGGGCTCCGGAATAATCTCGTCAACCACATCAAGCTCCTTTAAATCATACGACGTGATTTTCATGTTTTCCGCTGCCTGCTGTGCCAGGCCGGAATCCTTCCAAAGTAAAGCAGCTGCCCCTTCCGGTGAAATAACCGAGTACGTCGAATTCTCCAGCATATGGATATGGTCCCCGACACCCAATCCGAGGGCGCCGCCGCTTCCGCCTTCACCAATAACAATGCATATAATCGGGACCTTGAGACCGGCCATTTCCATCAGATTTCGCGCAATGGCTTCACTCTGACCGCGTTCTTCGGCGGCTTTCCCCGGGTAAGCACCTTTCGTATCAATAAAACTAATAATCGGCCGGTTAAACTTTTCAGCCTGATGCATATGTCGCAATGCTTTCCGGTACCCTTCCGGATGCGGCATACCGAAGTTGCGGCGAATATTTTCTTTTGTATCACGGCCGCGCTGATGACCAATCACTGTAATCGGCTTGCCCTGGTACAAAGCTACCCCTGATACAATCGCCTCGTCATCCCCATATAAACGGTCACCATGGAACTCAATAAAATTCGTGAATAATTCACCTATGTAATCCAACGTCGTCGGACGTTCCTGGTGCCGTGCCATCTGGACACGCTGCCATGGCTGCAGGTTACCGTAAATATCGTTTTCCAGCACTTCCAGACGCTTTTCCAGTGTGCTGATTTCTTTTGACAGGTCGATGTCACTATCAGTCGTAAAGGATTTCAGCTCAGCAATCTTTTCTCTGAGATTCACAATCGGTTTTTCAAAGTCCAGCGCATATTTCATACATTTTCCCCGCCTTTCCGGTGTATGGAAAGCAACGTTGTCAAAAGGGGCTTCATTTCATGACGGTGGACAACTTTGTCAAGCTGGCCGTGATTTAATAAAAATTCGGCTGTCTGGAAATCATCCGGCAACTTCTCATTAATCGTCTGTTCGATAATACGCTGTCCGGCAAAACCAATCAGGGCACCGGGTTCGGCAATATTATAATCCCCGATTGAGGCAAAACTGGCCGATACGCCACCTGTCGTCGGATGGGTCATAACCGAAATCATCAAACCGCCTGCTTCAGAAAAACGCTTGACAGCAACAGAGGTTTTCGCCATTTGCATGAGACTTAAAACGCCTTCCTGCATTCTCGCACCACCGGAAGCAGTAAAAATAATGAACGGTAGTGAGGCATCGTTGGCCCTCTCAATCGCACGGGCGATTTTTTCACCAACGGCTGACCCCATGCTTCCCATCCGAAAACCGGCATCCATGACCGTGAAAGCGGCGGGTTGTCCGTCAATTGATCCTTTACCGGTTACCACGCTTTCATTCAGACCGGTTTTATCACGATCTTTCGCAATTTTTTCCTCATATCCGGGGAATTCTAGCGGGTTGGTCGATGTCAGGTCACTGTCCCATTCCGTAAATGTCCCTTCATCAAGTATACTGTAAATTCGCTCCCAAGCTGTCAACGGATGGTGATAATCACAGTTTGGGCAGACGTTGTTGTTTTTGTTCATTTCTTTTCGATAATAGATTTTATGACAGTTCGTACACTTTTTCATTAAACCTTCCGGAATATCGAGCTTGCTTTGTTCGCTCGGAATGGTCGCATATTTCTTTTTCTTGCCAAAAAAATCCTTAAGCAAGGGAATTCCTCCTTTGGTCACAACAGGACGAGCAAAACACTTCGTTTACTATACTAAACAGCCAGCAAAAAGGATGTCACAAACTGTCAACCGACATTCATTTTTTTTCAGTTGGCAATCTATAAAATAATTCCTCTATCTTGTCATAATGTCGGGTTTGATAAAGTTTTATAAGTTCTAGATAGAATGATGGTTCATAGGCGAGACTGGAAATAGCATAGGAAAATTCATCCATTAGCTGCCAAACCTTCGCAAGTAACAAGTTTTCCGTTTTATAAAATAAATATTGGAAAAAAGCCGCATGTCTTTCATTGCTGCGTAATGTGGTGTCATGGATAATGCCATGCAATTGCTCAATATCCGCTTCATGAATATAATCATAAGCAATTCTGGCTGCCTCTTTTTCGATAATCTTTTTGGCAAACAACAGATCATGCCGTGTATTCGTCTCCTGCAGAATAAATGACGACAGCACCTCGACTGAGTGATACGGCCGGTACTGGCTTATAAATGTACCTTCTCCATGTCTTGTTTCAACTAATCCTAGCAACTCCATGGCCCTTAGTGCTTCACGGACGGAAGATCTTCCTGCCTGCAACGTTTCGGACAGCTCACGCTCAGACGGAATTTTATCGCCCGGCCTCAAATCATGCGCGTCAATATACTTGCGGAGTTCCTGTAAAACACCCTGATAAACCTTTTGCTTCGGTGACATGGACACAGCCGGCGTCACTCCTTTTAAAGGTTGTTCAAAAATACGAAAAAGCGCCCTCTCTTGAGAAGGTCGGATCGGCATTTAGCCGATCGGTCCTCCTGCAAATGTTTGACCAGTTTGATAACAGGGCATTATGCCTTATCTATATGTGTCAGCTTCCGTGTTTTCTCGGCTACGTCTTCCGGATTGACATCGATTCTTGCCACACCGGATTCCATGGCTGCCTGCGCAACACGTGATGCAACCAGTGGTGCAACTCTCGAATCAAAGGGCTCTGGTATAACATAATCCTCTGATAACATGTCTTCCGGTATCAGGGAGGCAATGGCTTCAGCTGCAGCCACTTTCATTTTTTCATTGATCCGGGTTGCCTGGACATCTAGCGCACCCCGGAAAATACCAGGAAATGCGAGGACATTATTAACCTGGTTCGGAAAATCGGAGCGGCCGGTGCCGATAACCTTTACACCAACTTCTTTGGCGTCATCCGGCATAATTTCGGGTTCGGGATTGGCCATAGCAAAAATAATCGGATCATCTTTCATTTTCCGGACCATATCCTGGGACAACAGCCCGCCAACCGATACACCGATGAACACATCTGCGTCTTCCAATATTTCTTCGAGCGAGCCTTCCTGCTTATCTTTGTTCGTCATTTTGGCGACTTCTTCCTTGACTTCATTCATGCCGTATGGTCGGGTTTCATAAATCGCACCTTTGGAATCGCACATGATCATGTCCCGCACACCAAAGTGATATAACAATTTAATAATAGCGATTCCCGCAGCGCCTGCTCCATTTGCGACGACTTTTATATCAGAAAATGACTTGCCTGCCAATTTCAGCGCATTGATCAGTCCAGCAACTGTCACAATGGCTGTTCCATGCTGATCATCGTGAAAAATTGGGATATTCGTTTCTTTTTTCAGCCGTTCTTCGATAATGAAGCAATTCGGTGCTGCAATATCCTCGAGGTTGACACCGCCAAAAGTCGGCTCCATCAGCTTCACGGTCTCAACGATTTTTTCAACCTCATGGGTGTCCAGACAAATCGGAAACGAATCCACGCCGGCAAAACTTTTGAACAGAACAGATTTTCCTTCCATGACAGGCATTGCCGCTTCAGCCCCAATATTGCCAAGACCAAGGACAGCAGATCCGTCACTTACAACCGCAACCATATTGCCTTTCATCGTGTAATCGTAAACGGCATCTTTATGGTCATAGATCTCCTTACACGGTTCGGCCACACCTGGCGAATAGGCTAAGCTTAAATCCCGTGCATTCCGAACGGGCACTTTCGCTTCGGTTGAAAGTTTACCTTTATTCATCTTATGAATGTGCAATGCTTCATCTCTTAAATTTGGCACATGGCTCACTCCTTTATAGGTTGTCCAAGACAGGCAGGATGTCATCCGCATCAAGCAAGTTATATAAAAAAACTCACTTTAAAACAGACAGGGTGGTCTGACCACTTAATGATTTCATTATAACAGATGACTTCCCTGTGTAAAGAAGAAAGAAAGCTTCTCATACACTTTCTTACCTCATCGTCTTTAACATCTTTAAACCATCACATCGTCTGTTCAGGGTCCTGGTGAATGGTTATGATCGCTGGCATTATCCAATACCACATTGTCCATTCCAAAACGGTTTTGCAACGATTCAAGACATGCCTTATCAGGCTGCAATAAATAAGCGTGGGATAATTGATAAGTAGTACGCTCATGCTGATTATAGATTATAACAGGTGTTCTGCCAGGATATTTGCCGGCTACCGTTCGAATGGCTGCTAACGCATTATTCCCATTATCTTCCGTTATTTTAATAAATAAACGCTGATTCTGATTGATTTTCCAATCCGCTTCCCTAAAAACATCCAAACGGGTTAAGATCCATTGCAATTGGTTATTCCGGCTTTCAACCGTACCGGCAAACGTCACGAGCATGTCTTCAGAAAGCCAACGATGAATCTCCCTGTACAGATCCGGAAAGACGACCGCCTCCATGTCGCCTGTCTCATCACCAATCGTCAAAAATGCCATCGGGTCCCCCCGTCTGGTACGGATTGGTTTGATGGTTTGAACGATTCCGGCACTTTTCACATTTCGTTTTCCGGTTAAATTTGGCGCATCTTCCATCGTGGTATAACCAGTTTTCTTCAATATAGCCCGGTATTGGGTAAACGGATGACTGGAAACATACAGGCCGAGCAGCTCCTTTTCATCACGCAGTTTCTTCATCAGACTGAACTCTTCTATCGCCACATAACGTTCTTCCAGATCAAGTTTGTCCTGAAATAGGCTTGATTGACCGCTGAATTCCTTGAACAGCTCGCCCTGTTCCATAGCCTGATCAAGTGATGCTAACAAACTGGCACGATTGGCATAAAGGTCATCAAAGGCACCAGCCATAATGAGCGTTTCCATTGTTCTGCGGTTGATTACTGTCAGCGACACACGCAAACAAAAATCAAACAAACTTTTAAAGACGCCTTCCCGCCGCACCTGGATAATTTCGTTAATCACCTGACGACCAATCCCTTTAATAGCCATAAAACCCATACGGATTTGCCGATTTTCCACGGAATATTTGCCAAAACTTTTGTTGATCGAGGGGGGGACCAATCCCAACCCCAATTCTGTTAATTCTTTGATATATAGCGTCAACTTATCCTGCTGCCCCCCTGCTGAACTCAGCAATTCCGCGAAAAAGGCAGCAGGATAATGGGTCTTCAAGTAGGCAAGCTGATAAGCGATTTTACTATAAGCAACCGCATGACTCCTATTAAACCCATAATTGGAAAATTTGACAATCCATTGAAATATTTCCTCGGCAATACGTTCACTGTAGCCATTAGCCAAACAGCCCTCAATAAAGGCAGCCTGTTGTTCATCCATCACTCGCTGGTCTTTTTTACTCACCGCCCGGCGCAAAATATCAGCCTGGCCCAGTGAAAACCCGGCGATTTGATGCGCGATTTGCATAATTTGTTCCTGATAAATCAGAACACCATATGTTTTCTTTAAAATCGGTTCCAGGTCAGGGTGCGGATAGTCGACCGCTTCTCTGCCATGTTTCCGATCAATGTAAACCGGTATATTTTCCATCGGGCCCGGCCGGAACAAAGCATTGACGGCCACGATATCTTCAAACGTTGTTGGCTTTAGTCGGTTCAGCAGTTGCTTCATGCCCTGAGACTCCAATTGAAAAACACCATTCGTCCTGCCTTTTTGCAGCAAATCATAAGTTGGGCCATCTTCATCCGGGATATCCGCTAACGTCATGGTGCGGTTTTCAGTATAACGGATGGTCTGCAGAATACGTTCCAAGAGTGTTAAATTGCGCAGTCCGAGAAAATCCATTTTCAACAAGCCGATTGCTTCAAGATCATTCATAGCAAACTGGGTCAAATGTGTTTCATGGGTCCCGACTGTTAACGGGACATGATTAACGAGCGGCTCTTCACTGATCACGACACCAGCGGCATGGGTAGACATATGTCTCGGAAGTCCCTCCAGTTTCGCTGCGACCGTAAATAACACCTTCAGTTTGTCCGATTGCCTGATATATTGCTGCAATTCGTCAGATTCCCTGATATATGACGCGATTGGCTGTTTCGCCTGGACAGGAATGTTTTTTAAAATAAAGGAAGCATCTTCCTGTTCAATAGCCATCGTTTTCATCAGTTCCCTTAGCAGCGATCTTGCCGCAAACGTACCAAACGTGATGATTTGTGCAACATGGTCCTCGCCATACGTTTCGCGAACATAATCGATTACCTCATCCCGTCTGTGATCCGAAAAGTCAATATCGATATCCGGCATCGTAATCCGCTCAGGGTTGAGGAAACGCTCAAACAGCAAATCATGTTCAACTGGATCAATTTCAGTTATCCCGAGTACGTACGCAACGAGCGATCCGGCAGCTGATCCACGCCCAGGGCCCACTAAAATATTCCGGTTTTTGGCATAAGCGATAAAATCCCAGACAATTAAAAAATAATCACTGAACTGCATCGACTGGATAATCTGCAGTTCATATTTAAGACGATCTTTAATTTCTTTAGTAAGCACAGCATATGTTTGTTTCGCGTTTTCCCAGCATATCATTTCAAGGTATGCAGACGCATCCATCTGTTTCGGGACAGGATAGGATGGAAGCATCGTCTGATCAAAATCCAAAGTAACATCACATGTGTCAGCAATCATTTCAGTTTCACGAATGGCAGCCGGCCAGTCGCCTTCATACAGCTGCTTCATCTCGTCAGCCGAGCGCAAGTGACGCTGTTTTACACTGGTATCTGTAATCCTCAATGGCCATTTTTTGTCATGTTTCATGGCACGTAAACAGTCATAGGCGATATCATCCTTTTCATCCAGATACCGGACATCGTTCAGCAATACAGCCTTGATCTGATACGTCTCCTGGAAAGCTTTTACGGCTTGATTGATAAACCGTTCATTTCGGAGACCATGATCCTGAACGCCAAGATAAAAATGATCCCTATCAAACATATGCCAGGTCGTATCTAGGTATTCTTTTACCCTATCAAATGATTCCGCAGGCAATATTGATCCCAGTTTCGAATCGGCGGTCACGACAATACATATCAAATCATCACTGTAGGATGCCATCTCTGAGTGACTGATACGGTCTTTTTGGGATAATTGGATGTGCGTGCTCAGCCTGATCAGATTCCGGTACCCGTGGTTATTTTTAGCCAGCAGAACACACGTATCCGATTCGTCGTCGTCGGTGGCCATCTTAACGTGCATCCCGATGATTGGCTTAATCCCATTCTGCTGACATGCTTTATAAAATGGGATAGCACCATATAATACATGTTCATCCGTGAGTGCCAGCGCATTGAATTGCCGTTCCCGTGCTTTGGAAGCCAGTTTATCAATGGTAATCGTGCTGTTCATAAAACTGTACCCGCTGCGAACCAGTAAATGGGTAAATGACATGCTATCCCCCCTCTCTTAAGTATCTTTATTATAGCTATTCCTATAAAAAGCTGCATGTTAGCCATTTTCCGCGTCCTGGCATATCTTGTCCAGCCGCATCATAAAATGAATCAGTATATTGACAAGGAGCCTAGATGATGGAGGAACGGTTTATAGCTCAACTCATTCATTGTTTTTTTATTGCCTTCGGTGTCATTATTGGCGGTGCCATTATCGGTAGTATCGGGGCGTTTGCCACCGGAGACGCGCCATTTACCCAAATCACCCGGATTGCAGACAGGTTACGAATTTGGGCAATTGTCGCCGCGATTGGCGGAACGTTTGATGCTATCGCCAATTTTGAAAAAGGTGTTTTGGACGGCTCAACCTTTGACCTGTTTAAACAAATCATGCTCATTTTGGCAGCCATGGGTGGTGTTAAAGCTGGGATAACCATTCTCAGCTGGCTGATTCAGGAGAGTGTTGGCTGATGCATATCCCACCATATCATAAAAAAGCCACATGGCAGCGCTTTTTGGTTGGGACATTTATCGGTGCTGTCATTGCTTATTGTTTATTTGTCTATATGCACGGAACAATGTATGGACAGCTTCTGGAGGAAAACCGTGATTTGAAATCAGAGGTGTCGGAATTAAAAAATCAAAACGAAGCACTGCTCGAAGATAATGAAAGCCTCGATGAACAATCAAAAGAGCCGATCAAAGTGGAAACGATCGAAATCACCATCACCAATGAAGAAGACCTGCCGGATAAACTCATTATACATGACCTTGAAGAATTAATGAAGGAAGAAATCGAGCATATCATCGGCAAAGACCTTTCCATCATTTCGGAAAGTGATGGCCTATTGGAAGCCACAATCCAAAATAAAGTCTTTAAAGTTGATGATTTTGAATTCCAGTTCACTGTTGAAAAACTATACTTGACACCAACGGTAAAAATTTCAGTAGAAGCCAATATAGCAGATTAATGTGACCATTTCATGAAACATGAATAATATAATAGCAATCCATTTACTTATCGACTATAATAAAATGAGCGTTTAGCTTATTTTCTAAAAGGAGTTGGATTAATATGCTTATCATCAATGAGCGACGGTTACGCGATGACAAAATTGCCCAGCTAAAAAACGGATACACAGCTTATGCTGAATCTGCCGAGCTAATCCGACTAATTCGACGCGGGATTGAGCGGGAAAATCTCCACGTACATTATGACCAGACAAATGCAGGGTGCTGGTTTATCCCGGCCCTCGTCCGAAAAAGCTCCTAGACTAGTCAGTCCTTCTCAGTAAACAGCTTTCCACTATTATGCAGAGCTATCTCCACTTTGGAAATAGCTCTTTACGTCTATCCTTTATAAAAGCTGCAGGCGGCATCCAGATCTTTCACCACAGCATCCGTTTCATCCCATGTGGCCACAGTTGCGCCGGACGCCATCGGATGCCCGCCGCCATTGTACTTGGCAGCAATCTCATTAATGACCGGGCCTTTTGAACGGAGGCGCACCCTGATCAAATTGTCTTCCTCAATAAACAGCACCCATGCTTTTATTCCTGCTATATCACCCAGAACTCCGACAAGCTGACCGGTCTCCATCGGACTGACACCATATTCATCCAGAATAGCTTTTGTCAATTTAACCGAGCTCAAGCCGGATTCAGAAAGCTCGAAATGCTGCAGGATATAGCCCCTTAGTCTGGCAATATTGTGTCTGATACGGTATATGCCGTCATAAAGATTGGGGCGGTCAAAGTCATATGTCACCAGTTCCGCAGCATGCTGAAATGTTTTTTTGGTTGTACCTGGGAATAAAAACCTTCCTGTGTCGCCGACAATACCAGCATAAATCAGGCGGGCCGCTTCATCGTTTAATGTAAAGCCATCATCCCGGGCAGTCAGATAGAAGTCATAAATCATTTCACTGGTCGAACTGGCCGCTGTATCCACCCATGTCACATCACCGTAATCGTCCACGACCGGGTGATGATCAATTTTAATCAGTTTATCGCCCAAATCATAGCGCTGGTCACTGATACGGGCAGCATTAGCCGTATCGCAAACAATGACAAGGGCGTTTTCATATGTATGATCAGGAATGTGATCCATCTTTGCCAAAAACGCTAGTGCCGGATCTTCCTCACCAGCTATGTACACGTTTTTTTCAGGGAAAGATTTGGCAATCATTTCCTTAAGGCCAGCCTGGGAACCGTACGCATCCGGATCAGGCCTTACATGCCGGTGAATGATAATTGTTTCATATGCTTTGATTGCTTCACTGATTGCTTGTATAGCCATTGTATTCTCCTAACTTTGTCACATATTTATACTTTCTTTCAACGTCAAAACAAGCTACAATAGTATCGACTTATGGTTACAGGAGCAGATGTTATGATTATTTTTCCAATTATTATTGTGCTTTCACTCGTTTTCTGGGTTTATTACAAAGTCGCTATCTTGAAAAGTGACGATGGGCTGACACAAGCTTATTTTAACGCAAAATCACGTGTTTGTCTTGGAAGTTTCATTTTCTTTTTTGCCATTAATCAGTATATATTCTACCAGACTAAGCTGGCATTATTAATCGGCGTTGTACTTCTACTTTTTGGGGTAATTCATGTGTACACGGGGATGAAAGAAGTAGGCCACTACCGGCGAGAGTGGCAGCGCCTGAATGCATAGCAGAGGTCAGAGGTCGGATGTCTGAAATGGTTGGAATCGGCAGGTAGCCGATTCCTCTCATATATCAGCGGTCGATTAATTGGGCCATCAGGAGACCTTTACCGACCATTTTCTTTCCACTGAACACTTCGACATCCATTTTAGCGTAAATCCGGCCGGCTTCAAGTATGTTCGGTTTAATCAGCAGCTGACTCTCAATAGAAACCGGCTTCAAGAAGTAAACGGTCAAATTTTCCACGACAAGGTCACCTTTTTTATAATAACGCAAGAGCCGACTACCGGCTTCAGTCATGAGTGCCGTAAACACACCATTGGAAAGCGTGCCGAGCTGGTTGGTCATTTGCGGTGTCACAAGGGCTTGAAAAACAGTCTGATCTTCTTCCACGGGAAGCAGATTGCTTGCCACAATATCATCGATTGTTTCCCCGATTTGCGGCTGCCGCTGAATTTGTTGTAAAGCTTTCAAAACATCCTGACGGGAAACAACTCCTTTCAGTCTGTTTGAAGGATCAACTACCGGCACGACTTCAATTCCTTCCCACACCATCATATGCGCAACATAAGCCAGCGACGTTTTCTCTTGGGCGGCGTTCGGGTTTTTGGTCATAATTTTATCAACACGCAAATTTTTATCTTTACCGATAATGTCTTTTGAGGTGATCATCCCGGCCACCCGCGCTTTGTCATCAACAACCGGGTACCGTGTATGTGCTGATTGCTCGTTTAATGTATACCAGCGTTCCAGTGTATCTTTCGTATATAGAAATAATGATTGATCGTACGGCGTATAGATGTCCCCGACAAAGACAATTTCCTTCTTAATCAGCTGGTCGTAAATGGCCCGATTGATCATGGCAGCCACAGTAAACGTATCATAGCTTGTTGACATGACCGGCAATTGTTTCTGATCCGCAAGTTGTTTAATATCCGCATTCGTATCAAATCCGCCCGTGATTAAAACAGCAGCGCCTTCATTTAATGCCAGCTCGTGTGCCTGTACCCGGTTACCCACAATTAATAGTGAGCCTGCTTCAGTATAGCGCATCATGGCATCCAGCTGCATCGCTCCGATAACAAATTTATTTAATGTTTTATGCAGTCCCTGACGGCCGCCTAGCACTTGTCCATCCACAATTTTAATAACCTCGGCAAACGTCAAGCGTTCAAAATTATCTTTCTTTTTCCGTTCAATCCGGATTGTCCCGACACGCTCGATTGTACTGACAATCCCCTGGTTTTCAGCTTCTTTAATCGCCCGGTAGGCGGTACCTTCACTGACATTCAGGGCTTTTGCGATCTGTCTGACAGAAATTTTATGGCCGATTTCCAGTGATAAAATATGCTGTAAAATTTGTTCATGTTTTGTTGCCATTTGGATCACCGACTTTCAACTGTACTAGTCTTTATACTTGCCTTTTATTATACAGTTGATACAGCCAAACGACAATGGTTACGCCCTTTCCTGGACTCGTTCTCTTTCCTGTTCCATTACCGGAGGCTCAGTCATTTGCAAAAGTGTTGCAAAGTTGGCTCCAACAACGAGTAGAAAGAATCCGAGCCATAATCCCCAAAATAAAATCGCTTCTTGAGTGACCACTTCGGGAATAACCGGCCAGGCAATATAAAGAAAGAATCCGGCTAACAGTAAACGCAATATTGCATAATGGCGCAAGTATATCGCCTCCTTTCATAGTAATCTATGATAGGAAAAGAAAGAGAAGAACTTGGGTTGTCGTATTCTTTTTAAAACAGGTTATGAAAATACCAGTTTAATAAAAAATCTCCCTGAAAGTAAGCGATTACCGCTGCAATAACAATATATGGACCGAATGGAACCGGCTGTTTTCGGTCAATCACCTCCAGCAAAAGCAATATGAGCCCGATAATTGCACCAATCACACAGGAAAGAAACAACGTCAGTAATGTTTTTTCAAACCCCAATACAATGCCTAATAGACCGAACAGTTTCATATCTCCTGCACCCATCCCACCACGGCTTATCACAATGATTATCGCAATAATCATGACGCCAGCCAGCATGCCGGTAATAGAAGACCACCATGGATCAAGTGGCCGAATGATACGAGCAATGACAAACAATGGAAAAAAGAATAGTAAGATGCGATTCGGAATAAGCATGAATTTGATATCCGAAACGAAGATAATGACGAGCAACGACACGAATAGCCAAGCCGTTACCAGTTCCAAGTCAAGCCCTGTCTTAACGTAACATAAGGCAAATATTAAGCCAGTTCCCAGCTCAACACTGGGGTATAAAGGTGATATAGTCATTTTGCAATTATGACATTTGCCCTGCTGAAAAATATAGGACAAAACCGGAATAAGTTCATACCACGACAGTTGTTGTTTACATTTCGGACAAATGGACCGGTTATACGTGAAGGATTGTTTGTGAGGGACCCGTAATCCAATGACATTGAAAAATGAGCCAAAAATCAAGCCCAGAAGGAAAAATAGAAGTGGGAATAAGTTATCCATGACTGCGCTCCTTAAAAAGAAATAAAGTAAACGGGACATAAGGGTCAACACCAAAATCAATGGTTGAAATATATGGATAAATATATTATAGACAACTAGCTAGCGGAGGGAAAACACGGAGACTCCTGTGGGAAAGCGCAGAGTAGACCTGAGCAGAAAAAAGCGAACTTCTTTTTTCGAGGAGGCTGAGCTCGGGGCCCACGGAAAGCGTAGTGTTTTTCCGTAGCGGTTGCCTTTATCAATTTAAATCCAGTTTGTCAAACATAGATTTTGGTGAAGAGCCGGAAATAAAAGGTAATCGTTGTGTTTTGGCTTATAATAACATGTATTGACAAGCATGGGTGATGTATTATTCAGATAATTTATATTAAGAAAACGTGAGCAAATGATCACTTTTTGGCTTACAAATCCACTGAGTCCCCGATTTTCATGGCAAGGCCTTTACCGGTTTTCACATTGGCGGCAAATTGATCCGCATCCTGTTCAATCACCGGGAATGTATTGTAATGCACAGGGACAACCGTTTTGGCACTGATCCAATCCGCTGCAATCAGGGCATCGTCAGGACCCATTGTGAAATTGTCACCAATCGGTACAAATGCGATGTCAATATCATTCATCTCACCGATCAACTTAAGATCACTGAACAAGCCAGTGTCACCAACATGGTAGATGGTTTTGCCACCAATCGTCAGCAGGATTCCGCCTGGCATACCTGTGTAAATAATGGTGCCGTCTTCTTCTGTGTAGGAGGAGCCGTGAAACGCTTGGGTGAATTTTACCTTTCCAAAATCAAATTCATGTGCCCCACCAATATGCATTGGGTGCGTGTTTAACCCTTTACCGCCTAAGTAATTAGCCAGTTCATTCGGTGCTACAACGAGCGCATCGTTCCGTTTGGCAATTTCCACCGTATCCCCGACATGGTCGTTATGCCCATGTGTCAGCAGGATGACATCTGTTTCGACTAACCCTGCATCAAGATCACACGCATCATTTTCTGAAATGAACGGGTCAATTAAGATCGTATGCTTATCTGTTTTGACATATACAACAGAATGGCCGTGATAAGATACTTGCATGAATATCGCTCCTTTTTACTGAAAATTGTCTGCACTCTCTATATTCGATAGAGGCCCTTGAAAATCCTTTCCCGTTTGTCTCGATTTTCATACATGCGGACGAACAAATGAGTGTGCCTGACAACTTCTTCCCCCATGTCTGTTATAATGAACCTATTATATAAAATGAGGTGTTACCATGACAGAAAGGCTCGACGCGCTGCTTGAAGAACTTGATAAACATCATCTTGACAGCTTGCTCATAACATCACCAGCTAATTTTTATTACTTGAGCAACTATTATACCGATCCGCACGAGCGTCTGATTGCTGTCTATGTCAGCCGGACGCACGATCCGTTAATGATCGTTCCCGCCATGGAAAAAGAAGATGCCAAAAATGCCGGATGGCAACATGCGATCATTACCTACCATGATCACGAAAACCCGTGGGAATTATTTCACCAGTTTTTAAAACGCCAAAGCCGTATGCCGCAATCCATCGCCCTTGAACGGAATCACATAACACTGGAGCGGTTTGAAAGCGCCCAGACCGTCTTTCCGGACGCTGTATTCAGCGATGCGCAGGAAATTCTGGCTGATTTACGCGTGATTAAAAGTAAACAGGAATATACCCTGCTTAAAGAAGCTGCGGAACTGGCTGATTTTGGTATTAAAACAGGTGTCAACGCTATCGCGGAAGGTGTCAGTGAGCTGGACATCATTGCCAAAATTGAATATGAACTGAAAAAACAGGGCGTCCGGCAAATGGCCTTTGCCACGATGGCCTTGTCAGGTGTCAAGACGGCATCGCCGCACGGGACACCTTCCATGAAACAAATCGAAACAGGTGACCTTGTTCTGTTTGACCTAGGTGTCATTTATGAAGGCTATTGTTCTGACATAACCCGAACCGTTGCGTACAAATCCATAACGCCTGAGCAAAAAACGATTTATCAGACGGTCCAGGAGGCGGAAACGAAAGCAATCGCGACTTCCAGGCAGAATACAGCTGTTAGGGACATTGACCTGACAGCGCGCCGACATATTGAACAAGCAGGGTTCGGTGATTATTTCACTCACCGGATCGGGCACGGGTTGGGCATCGAGACACATGAATATCCTTCAATGCACAACCGAAACGAGTTGCCGCTTCAGCCTGGGATGTGTTACACGATTGAACCGGGGATCTACGTGCCAGGAAAAGGTGGCGTGCGGATTGAAGATATGGTTTTCATGACACGTGAAGGTGCTGAAACATTAACCACTTTTTCGAAAGACCTACAAATTGTGGATTAATTCAGCCGCATGCCCCGGCTATCAACCGCGCAGGAACGTTTTCAGCCAAATGATTATAAAAGCGGCACCTGATTCAGGTACCGCTTTTACGATTATTCATCCAGTAAGTTATGCACGCTTGCAAAATCTAGACCATGGGCTTCGGCAACCGCTTTGTGTGTAACATAGCCATCCAATGTATTGATGCCTTTTAACAACGCTTCATTATCAAGGCAAGCCTTTTGATAGCCCTTGTTCGCTAATTGCAACGCATATGGAACCGTCACATTGGTCAGACCAATCGTGGCTGTGCGCGGCACTGCTCCAGGCATATTCGCCACAGCATAGTGCACAACACCATGCTTTTTATAGATCGGATCATCATGGGTGGTAATCCGGTCACTCGTTTCCACAATACCGCCCTGATCTATAGCAACATCAACGATAACCGAGTCTTCTGGCATGGCCTTGACCATTTCCTCTGTGACTAATGTCGGCGCTTTAGCTCCTGGAATCAAGACTGCGCCAATCACAAGATCCGATTCCGCGACCGAATCCGCGATATTTTTCGGATTGGACATCAATGTATTAATATCCGAACCAAACATATCATCCAGCTGCCGCAAACGCTCCGGATCCAAATCAATAATCGTCACGTCCGCTCCAAGCCCCATAGCGATACGGGCAGCGTTGGTCCCGACACCACCGCCACCGATGACAGTCACTTTTCCGCGTTTCACACCCGGAATACCGGCAAGCAGGACACCTTTTCCGCCTTTTGTTTTCTCAAGAAACTGGGCGCCTATTTGGGAAGCCATGCGACCGGCAACTTCACTCATCGGTGTCAAAAGCGGCAGCGTGCCATTGTTAAGCTGCACCGTTTCATAAGCGATCCCGATAACTTTTTTTTCAATCAGTGCTTTTGTGACATCCGGTTCTGCCGCCAAATGCAAGTATGTAAACAAGATCTGCCCCTCTTGAAAGTAGTCGTATTCTTCAGGCAGCGGCTCTTTGACCTTCATGATCATGTCATAGGACCAGGCCTCTTTTGCAGTTGAGACGATCGTCGCCCCTTCCCTGGCATAGGTTTCATCCGGAAAACCCGATCCTGACCCGGCACCAGTTTCCACATAAACCTCGTGACCGGCTTTTGTCAGTGAGACGACCCCCGCTGGTGTCATCGCAACACGGTTTTCATTGTTTTTGATCTCCTTCGGTACACCGATTCTCAAATCTATACCCCCTTCTGAATGATAATGGTTGAAAACACTTTCATTATAACAAAACACGGCAAGAATAGCATTCTTAAACGTTTATCGATACCGATTGATGACATCGATGCCGCCGGTTATTTCAAACACGGACCCGGTAATCATATCGGAGTCACGGTCACATAAATATAATATCGCACGGGCGATATCCTCTCCGGTTCCGGGCCTGCCAATCGGGGTTTTTTCGTCTTGAATTTGCCGGCTTTCTTCAATGTTGGCTTCTTTCATGTCCCCGACAATATTACCCGGACACACCATGTTGGATGTTATTTGATATTCCGCCTCTTCAAATGCAATGGTTTTCGTCAACGACGCAAGACCACTTTTGGCGGCAGCAAACGCGGAACGGTACAACCAGCCGGAAGCACTGTTTGCGCCCTGGTAACCGTAATTGATAATCCGTCCAAACCGTTGCTGTCGCATATGCGGGATCGTCTGTTTTAGCAAATAAAAAACGGCATCAAGATTGCCATTAATCATGTTATGCCACTCTTCATCAGAATAGTCCAACAGTTTCTTCCGCTCGAACACAAAGGGCCCGGCATTATTAATCAGATAATCAATACCGCCATGATGCTTAACGGCGCTATCCACCAAATGGGTTATATCTTGTTTATTCGTCACATCTACTTGTTCGATATGTAATGAAGGTGCATATGATCCCAGTTCTTCCTGAACACGACTGGCTTTGTCGGTATTGCTGTGATACGTGGCCGTGACATGGTGTCCGGCTTCCAAAAATTTTTGTACCACTTGCCTTCCCAACCCGGAAGTTCCGGCTGTTATCAGGGCATGTCCCATCGACTACTCCCCCTTTTCCAAATTCTGAAACCTTGTCATGACTGATATTATAACATAATATAATGTATCAGGTCAGTTGAACCAATCCACCCATTAATGGGCGGATTGGCGATGGCTTTTAATTTTTTTGATTATTATACGTGTGGATATTGCGGTTATTGGACAATTTGTCTTTGTCTTCAATAACGCCTTTCTGATAGCTTTCGAACAACTGGTTCTTGACAGCAGAAATCCCTTTTTTATCTTCAAAGAAATGGTCGTTTTTGGCCACTTTATCACCTCCATTCTTAGTATGTTCACATTAACGACACAAACAAGTACATTCTGTTTCCATTTTAGTAAAAGACGATTGTCAGTATGATATAAAGGGTATTAAACTAATAAAAAAGGGGGGAAGAAAAAATGGATTCAGAATACAAGCAAATTGTTGTGGCAGTGGATGGTTCAGAGGCTTCGGAAAAAGCATTCCGAAAAGCAGTGAATATTGTTAAGCGAAATGATGCGCGGATGATTCTAGCGCATGTAGTCGATTCAAGAACGTTTGCTACCGCTGAAGCCTACGACAGGACACTCGCGGAACGTGCAGAGGAATACGCGAAGGACCTGGTGGACAGTTACGCGGAAAATGCGAAAGTTTCCGGCATCACCAAAATGGAAAGGTCAATTGAATATGGGTCACCCAAAGTGAAAATTGCTAAGGATATTGCAGGAAGGTACAGCGCCGATTTGATTATTTGCGGTGCGACGGGCATGGGAGCTGTTGAACGTTTTCTGATTGGCAGTGTTTCAGAAAGCATCACACGCTATGCCAGCTGTGATGTTCTCGTTGTGCGGTGATTCATGGGCGCATTCTATTTCCGCATAAAGATAGCAGGGAAAGCACCATATGCCACACAACTGGGTACTACCCTGCTGTCCTTGCCGGTCAATGACAGCTATCTTTCCTTAATTCATGCACGACATGACTGATTTCCGGGATAATCAGCCTCTGCATAGCTAATTTAACCGCACCGGATGAGCCAGGCATAGCAAAAACGGCTGTATTGCCAATCACACCGGCAATGGCTCGTGATAAAATGGCTGCGGAGCCGATATCCTCCTGATAGCTGAGCATACGAAAGATCTCACCGAAACCGTTCATTTCTTTATCCAGCATGGGCTGAATCGTCTCAATTGTCACATCACGATGCGCTATGCCGGTGCCGCCATTCAGCAAAAGAATATCAACGCCGGCATTTTCACAGCCGGCTGACACGTCGTTCTGAATCACCCCAGCGTCATCGGCAATAATCTTCTTCAGAGCCATCACATGACCTGCTTCTTCCAGCATGGTCACAATCAGATCACCGCTTTTATCGGTTCCCGGTGTCCGTGTATCACTGATTGTCAGCACCATACAATGAGCTGACGTATCATGTTTTTTGTGCTGGTGGATTGACATACAGGTCCCCTCCTAGTGCTGCTCTGTAATTCGCACTGTATCCCGGGCAATCATGACTTCCTCATTTGTCGGGATCACCATCACTTTGACCGGTGAATGCGGATAGTTGATGAACGTCTCTTTCCCGCGAATTTGATTACGGGCAGGGTCCCAGTAGACACCCATAAATTCCAGCCCGGTCAGAACTTTCTCCCTGACAACATCACTGTTTTCCCCAACACCCGCGGTAAAGATAATCGCATCGACACCGGACATTCGTGCCGCATAGGATCCCAGATACTTATGAATTCGTGCTGCAAACACTTCCAGAGCCAGCTCTGCCCGTTCATTTTCATCGGCTTTTTGTTCAATGTCCCGTAAGTCACTGGAAAAGCCGGACAGAGCGAGCATACCACTTTTTTTGTTTAAAACGTTGATCACGTCATCTGCATCTTTACCTGTTTTTTCCATAATATACGGAATGAGAGCCGGGTCGATATTGCCTGATCGTGTTCCCATTGTCACACCCGCCAGAGGAGTGAATCCCATCGATGTGTCAATTGATTTGCCTTTATCGATGGCAGCAATGCTGGCGCCGTTACCTAAATGACACGAAATGAGACGCAGCTGATCAACCGGCAATCCGATCATTTCCGCCGCCCGTTGTGAAACATATTTATGGGATGTCCCGTGAAAACCGTATTTACGGATACCATAGTCCTTATAATACGCATAAGGTAAACTGTATAGATACGATTTTTCCGGCATTGTCTGGTGAAATGCTGTGTCAAATACCGCTACCATAGGCACATCAGGCAAAATGTCCCGGAACGCCCGAATCCCTGTCAGGTTGGCCGGGTTATGAAGTGGGGCCAGTTCAGATACGTCTTCGATCGTCTCAATAACGTCGTCCGTTATGAGAACCGAATCATTAAACTGCTCGCCGCCATGTACGATCCGATGTCCAACGGCATCAATTTCCGCCATCGACCGAATCACCCCGGAAGAAGCAAGCCTGTCCAAAAGCTGTTTGACCGCCACCTCATGATCCGGTATTTCCATGACGGCTTCATCCTTAGCATTGACTTCAATCATAAACACTGATTCAGGCAGACCAATCCGCTCGACAAGGCCCTTTGCCAGAACAGTTTCTTCAGGCATGCGGATCAACTGGAATTTTAATGAGGAACTGCCAGCATTGATCGCCAATACGTTTGACATGGTTTATAACTCCCTTCTTGTTGACTATTGCTTCATAGTGTCGGAAAACCAGGCATTCATTTGTGCTAAAATATCATTCATAGCGTCTGTATTTTTAAACGAAGGGACTTGAACGAGTAATGGCTGTTTAAGGCCAGTTGTGTCCGGCCCTTTCTTTTGCAGCATAAGAATACTTTTACGATTTTTGTCTGCTTTGAACGCTGATTCCGGCAACTGCAAAACGCCGATAATATGCGCCTGTTCCTGAAGGTAAGCATGCAGTTTATCGGACTGGTCACTGTCGAAAAGAAATTCAGGGATGACTAAGATCAAATAACCGCCGGGTTTTGTATAATTCATACTCTGTTCAATAAACAGATGGTGGGCATAGGAATGACCTTCTTCCGCCCGCAGTTCATAATCATTGGCCCGGATATCGTCAGGATAATAGCCAACCGGCAAATCACTGACAACGAGATCGACCGGATCCAGCAAAAATGGTCGCAGACTGTCCTGATGGAAAAACTCGATTTCTTTCTGTTGCAAGTTGGCGTTCAAAACAGCCAGCTTAATGAGTGTCGGATCAACTTCACCCGCAACTACATCCCCCAGCTTGTCAAGCTGCTCCGTAACGACCGTCAACAGGTTTCCCGTTCCACTCGCCGGATCAAATACGCGAATATTCTCCTGGTCACTTGTTACTTTTGAAGCCAAATAACCGACAAACAGAGCGACTGTTTCTGGTGTCATTAAATGCTGCTGCTGTGTGGCACCTTTCATGCCTTTTAAGATCGCCAGCTGTACGGCCTTTCGGATGTCCACGATGTCATAAGCTGACAGATCTGGTATGGACGGCAGATTTTGTTCAAAGTCACCCATTTCTTCAGGTGGATTTCCGTAAAAAACCGTCTCCAACGCGATGGTCAGGCTGTCCAAATAGGTTTCATTCATGTATTGTTGGACAGTTTCAGTCAGATTATCAATATGTTCAAACAAAGATTCTACGTTTGATTGTTCCATGCACAAATCCTCCGATTCCATTGTCTCAGAAGCGTCTCTATTGTACCAAAAGAGCAATCGTTCCTAAAACAAAAAGCTCTCCTGCTATTCACCGCTGCAGGAGAGCTTCGTGAGGATTTATTCCGCTTGCCGTGCCGCTTCAAGCGCCTTGTCATAATCGGGATGGTTGGTGACCTCACTTACATATTCCACGTAGGTGACATTATCATTGGAATCAACTACAAAAACTGACCTTGCCAGTAGGCGCAGTTCCTTGATCAACGCACCATATTTTTCACCGAAGTCTGCATCACGGTGATCGGATAATGTATCCAGATGCTTAATGCCATTTGCGGCACACCAGCGCTGTTGGGCGAACGGTAGATCCATGCTGATCGTCAAGACTTGTACATTATCCAATTTATCGGCTTCTTCATTAAAACGCCTTGTCTCTTCAGCACAGACACCGGTATCAACGGACGGTACAGCAGCAATTAATTTCACTTTCCCCTTATAATCATCCAGCGAGACTTCCTGAAGATCATTCGACAGAACCGTGAAATTCGGAGCCTTGTCCCCGACTGAGACCTCATCCCCCATAAGTGTGACCGGATCCTGGTTAAATGTCACATTAGCCATTGAATCATCCCTTCCCATAACATTGTCTATCTTCCATTTATATTATGAATGGATTTGTTAATGATGTCCAATGATTCGGTCTCTTTATTTCGGAAAATTATGTCAACTATATATCATAGTTTTGATCAAACGAATCGTCAAACTTCTTTTCGTCATCCTCCTGACCGCGTTCCTGTCGCTGTTTCTTATCCTGCTGCTGACCGCCTTGCTCTTCTTTACTCCGGCTCTTGCCTGCTTGCTGTTTCATCATATCCGGCAGACCCGATTCTTTCAGCAACTGCTGAATTTTCTCAACTGCTTTAGGTGCAAAATCCATCATTTTTTCGTATATGTGGGTACTTTCATCAAGATGGATCATCTTAATGCCTTTCGGGTTGACGATCAAAAATGCGACCGGTGTCACCGAGACACCACCGCCACTGCCACCGCCAAAAGGCAACGAATCACTTCCGCCGGATTCCTTGGAGCTGCTGCTGCCACTAAATTCACTCCCGCCGGCGGCAAATCCGAATCCCAGTTTCGACACCGGAATAATCACGCTACCATCCGGTGATTCGATAGGATCCCCAATGATTGTGTTAACGTCAATCATATCTTTTAAATTTTCCATTGCTGTTGTCATTAATCCTTGTATTGGATGTTCATCCATGACTGATCCTCCTTAAATGGCTGCTTCCCGTTTTGCAGGCAGTTTCCGTATAATTTTGAGTAATGCATAGATAGCTTGCCCCGCCCTTATCGATATCATGCAGTCAACGGCCGAATCGATTCGTTTTTGATTAAAAAAGGGGGTGACGACAATTGATGGCTGACATTTCAAGTGGCATTTAGCTGACAGGATTCCGACGGCTGCACCTTTGGCCCCCCATATCCCACCAGCTGCCATACCTGTTGTATGAGCTTTACCGGTGCCAATTTCCGTATGCCACGTAAGCTCGTGAACGTGCAGCCGCTCCAGAATAAGTGTTGATACCTCATGAAAACCGTTTATTTTTTGAACAAAATGCCGGCTAATGTTATGTATCATTGTCAACGTATCGTGAAATGAATGCGTCTGATCAGGTTCTTCGTTCATTAAATTGATGGACCTTTCCATCAAGCGGATATGACAAAAATAAACGGTAACTTCCATCGTTTGCTTTTGCTTGTTTATTGTAACCGAACCGGTCACGATGATTTTTGAATAGAGCAGGATGATACAAACGATCAGGAAACATATCAAAATTCCAATTGCCACGGGCTCACCCCTTTTTTCTTAGCTTCTGCCAATTTCCTTTTTTTACACATAATTAGGTTAAGACAGGTGAACATGGTAAAATAACGGTAAAATGGATCTTTATCTGTGGAGGGTTTATGATATGACAACGCGAAATAACCTGTATTTTTATTACCCGAACAATCCTGAACTTGAGGATAAACTAGACCCACTATTCAAACTGGCAACAGATAACGGGTTTCAGATTGTGGAAAATGCGGCGGATGCCAATGTCATCGTAAGTGTTGGCGGGGACGGTGCCTTTCTCCAGGCTGTCCGTCAAACCGGTTTTCGGCAGGACTGCTTGTACACCGGCATAACGCGAGCGAATGAATCCGGTTTGTATTGTGATTTTAATATGGACAACTTTGACGAAATGTTGCACACCATGGTTCATGAAGAAATGGAAGTACGCCGTTTTCCAGTTATCGACGTGGTTGTTAATGGCGAGTCTGCGTTTCATTGCCTGAATGAGGTGAGCATCCGCTCTACCATTATCAAATCGATTGTGATTGATGTCCATATTGATGACTTGCATTTTGAAACGTTCCGCGGTGATGGGCTAATTGTCGCCACGCCTACCGGAAGCACCGGCTATAATAAATCAACACAAGGTGCTGTCATCGACCCAAAGATTCCGGCATTTCAGGTATCCGAAATCGCCTCGCTCAATAACAATCGCTACCGTACACTGGGGTCATCGTTTGTTTTAAACAAAGACCGAACATTGACACTGAAAATTGTTCAGGACGGTAATGATCACCCTTTGATTGGCATGGATAATGAAGCTTTTTCAATCCGGAATATCCAGGATCTGACCGTTCGTTTGAGCGATAAAGTGGTCAAGACGGTGAAACTCAAACATAACACGTATTGGGATCGGGTAAAACGGACATTTTTATAACAATGAAAGGGGCTATCCATTTAAGGATAGCCCCTGGCCATTTCGTTTATCATGTTGTTATTGTGGGAAGTTGCCACTAAATTGTTGTTGAGCTGTTGAAACAAGCCGTTTTGTGATTTCCCCACCTACAGAACCGTTAGCACGGGACGTATTATCAGCACCAAGTTGAACACCAAATTCTTGTGCAATCTCAGTTTTCATTTGATCCAGTGCTTGTTCTGCACCAGGTACTACTAATTGATTTGAACTGTTGCTTGCCATGTTCAATCACCTCCTTGGTACCCTTATGGTGTGTACCAGGCTATGATTTTAAAACTGGTAGTTGTTGACAATAGTCGATTATAAAAGATCATCAAATTCTTTTTCGATAGCCGATGTACCGGTCAATGTCACCACTTCGATGCCGTTGACTGCCTCTTCAATCAGCTTGGAAAAGTCGGTCTGTGACTCAAATTCATTCACTTTTTCCCGTGTAGGTCTGGTCTTCGGGGACTTCGGTACAAAAATGGTACAGCAATCTTCGTATGGACGAATGGAAATAGCATAAGTATCAATTTGTTTTGAAATCCGGATAATATCGTCTTTATCCATAGCCACCAGTGGCCGGAGAATCGGATAATTCGTCACCTCGTTAATGGCATTCATGCTTTCCATTGTCTGGCTGGCAACCTGACCTAGACTTTCACCTGTCGTAATCGATAAAATGGATTCCTTCCGGCAGACCTGCTCACTTATCCGCATCATCATTCGACGCATAATGGTCATCGCATAATTTTCCGGCATCTCCCGGAAAATATGCTGCTGTACTTTGGTGAATGGAACCACATGGACACGAATCTTATTGCCATACTGGGTTAATGTTTCAGCCAAATCCAGTACCTTTTGCCTGGCCCGTTCGCTCGTAAACGGTGGTGAGTGAAAGTGAATCGCCTCGATTTGCACCCCGCGTTTCATCGCCAAAAACCCGGCAACCGGGCTGTCGATTCCCCCCGACAACATCAGAAGTGTTTTCCCTGAAGAACCAACCGGCAGTCCGCCAAGTGCTGGAACAACACTTGACATTATATACGTAGCTTCTGTCCGGATTTCCACCCTGAGCTCCAAATCAGGCTGGTGAACATCCACTGTATAACCGGTTGTATTGGATAACAAGTGCTTACCCAAAACCTGATTCATTTCCTGGGAGCGTACCGGAAATGTTTTGTCAATGCGCTTTACGGAAACTTTAAAAGTCCGAACGTTGGTACTATTCTCTAAAGCCCATAGTGTCGCACCCTTAATGTCAGTCTCATCATTTTGAACTTTTAAAGCCAGGCTAAGACTTTGGATACCGAATACATGACGGCATTTTGCCATAACCGGTTCCGGTTCATGGCCGTTCAGTAAAACGAACATACGCCCCTGGGTCCGCTTTATGGTCACCTCCGGAAAAGGCTTAAGCTGCTCTCTGAGATTGTTCTGCAGCTGTATAATAAAGCTTTTGCGGTTTTTACCTTTTAAGGCGATCTCGCCATAGCGAATTAATATATGGTCATATTGCATAGTTATCTACTCCATTACTGCTTTTAATTGATCAATGGCTTCTGCCAGCGCCTTAAGAAAAGCATGAATCTCATCTTGGCGCGTATCATAGGCCAAGCTAATACGGAGTGCGGAAGCCGAGCGATCCGAATCATGGCCGCACGCTGCAAGGACCTCGCTTTCATCCGTCTGTTTGGATGAGCAGGCTGATTTGGTTGATATATAAATCTCCCGTTCACCAAGCGCATGGATAATGACTTCCGGCTTCAAACCCGGGACTGACACATTCATAATATGCGGTGCTCCATCTTCAGGGGAGTTCACCTCAACGCCAGCCATTTCGGACAGCTTTTGCCGTAATATCTGCTGCAGCTCCCTCATATGCCTGATGGCAGCTGTTTCTCTTTCTTTGGCCAATCTTACGGCTTTAACCAGCGAAACAGCACCTGCAAGATTTTCCGTCCCTGAACGCAGAGCCTGTTCCTGGTTGCCACCATGGAACAGTGGGAATAGAGACGTGCCGTTTTTCACATATAATAAGCCGGTCCCTTTCAGCCCGTGAATTTTATGGCCGGAGAACGTACATAAATCAACGCCGCTGCCGGCAAGCTGTAACGGAACCTTTCCCATTCCCTGAACATCATCAACATGGAATAATAACTTCGGATGCTGTTTGGCTATCTCCCCGATCGCCTTAACTGGTTGAATCGAGCCAAGTTCATTATTCACATGCATAACACTGATCAATATCGTATCATCCCTGATCGCATCATTTATGTCGCTTACAGAAACAACCCCATTGTCGTCAACCGGTAAATAGGTCACGGCAAAACCCAGCCGCTCTAATCCTTTGAACGCCTCCGCCACCGAGGAATGCTCCACGGCTGTTGTAATGATATGACGACCGCGTTTCTGATGTTCCAATGCCACCCCTTTAATGGCAAGATTATTTCCTTCCGTTCCCCCGGAGGTGAAAATAATTTCATCATGGGTGACATTAAGCAGGTCAGCTGCCTGTTCCCTTGCCCGCACCAACAATTTCTCAGCTTCACCGCCGAGCTGATGAATACTTGAAGGATTAGCAAAAAAACGTTCCGAAGCCTGTTGAAAACTTTGCAATACGGCCGGATCAGGTTTTGTCGTTGCACTGTTATCCAAATAAATCATCGTCATTACTCCCCAAATCATATATCTAAACGGTCTAACAAAAAGAAAGGCTGACCATCTCTAAAAGGATTCATGTTTATCCTTTCCAACAAGGTAGCCTTTATCATCAATTTCGCACACCATAAACAGTGATCAAAAAGGCCAGTATTCCTCTTTGATCACTCACTCCAAATTCAATTCGTCCAGCAGAACGTCAATCGAAACTTTTCCTGACTGATTCACCATATCGGAAAGTTCCGCTGCCTGCAACACTTTTTGATTGTCATGGGCATATACCATGCCACTGTCACCTTCAAAGGCGACTTCTTTGGTTGCCGTCACACTGGTTTGTACGATGCCGTGCGGCTGTGCTGTAACCGGTGGGGGTTGATTGGAAACAATTAAAAGGATGACAGCCGACCAGACGCCAATAACACTTAAACCAAGAACCAGCATTAACACGCGTGACCACATCCTAGTTGGCTGCCTCTTGAAATTCCTCGATCTGTTTCAGAGCGCCTGGTTCAACTTCCTCAACGGCTTTGGCTGCATGTTCAAGTGACAACTCATATTCATATGACCGGAATAGGCGTTCCGCTTCCGCGAGCTTGGCGGCTAGTCCCGGGTTCTGACTGCGGTACCGGTTGGCATACTGAATCACCTGTTCAGTCAGATAAGCCTGGTCAAGCATTGTTTCCGTCTGTTCCATGATATCATGGACAGCTTCTTTCGCTTCTGATAATGCAAGCTTAACTTCCGACATGTTAAGTGGCTGTTTCTCCAACGACACAAAAACCTGATTATTTTTATTTGCTGTTTCATCCATTTTATTCCAAATAAAAGTCGGAACACCGGGGATATTGCTTTTGTTTAGCCTTCGATTAACTTGATCCAGCTGGTGTTTCATTTCCTTTAATTGTTCTTTCGCTTCGATTTCATCTTTCCGCAGGTTCTCAATCCGTTTCTTAAATGCATCGTGTTCTTTCTGTAACGCAGCCAGTTTTGAAAAAGCGTCTTCAAGTTCATCTCGTAAATCAGAATGGGCTGCCGTATGATCGTGTTCCAGCGCATACATGATAGTTTCCAGCTGTTTACTTAGCTGGGTGATGGATTTATCCAATGCGAGATATTTTTCCATATCACTGTCCTCAAAGTGGTAGGCTTGCTTCAACTTGTTCACTTCTTCTTTTGTTACATCAAATTTATCCACCAACGCATGGAATGAATCCTGGTAAGATGATATTTTCGTTTCCACATAATTACGGGCCAATGCTTCTTTTTCCAGTAGCTGGTACATCTCTTCCAGCCGTTCTTCCATCTCCGGGATGACAGCTTTAGCCTCTGATGTCTCCCCTTTTTCAAGGGCGTCCATACATTCGGCAAGCCGGCGCTGATAATCGTGTACTTCCTTTTCAAACCCGAGGTGCTCAATCCGGTAACCATCATCTTTCATGTCTCGCAGGCCTTTATATAATTCGTTCAACTTGTCGGGTAATTCACGTTTGCACGTTCGATAAATAGCAGGGAATGCATCGATTTCCTCTGAAAGAGTATCCATTTCCTGTTTAAGTGTATCGGCCAATTTACGGGCATCAGAATAATCGCCGGCATTCGCCAGTTCATGATATCGGGTCAATTCATCCGCCAGTCCGTCAAGCTCCTCCTCAAAGCGTAATCCAGCCTTGCCGAATTGGCCGCGGGTTTGGGATAGCTTCTTGCGCATAGCTTCTAGGCCAGGTTCAATCTTTTCGATTTCTTTACGGCTTGTTTCTTCTGACGCCATCAGTTGATCTAGTTCAGTCAGCATATCGTCAATTTTTTGTTCAATTGATTGCAGCGCCTGATTCGCCTTGCGTAATGTTTTTTTGGCACTGGGAAAACGATAGCGGTCGGCCGCTTCTTCCGCATCAAACAAGTATTCCTCAATATCGGGCAGCTCATTGGTCACGATAGCTTCCCATCGTTCTTTCCACGATTCAAATTTTTCCTGTGTCTCCCCGGACAGATTCAGCGCTTTAATACGTGAGAGTTCCCCCGTTATATTGCGGTTCATAATATCCATTTTCCAGGCTTCAAGGATATCCACTTCGTCATAAACCTTCTTACGCATAATAAGTCCGCTAATAATTAATGTGATCAGCACTAACACACTGCCAATTATGTATGCCATAAAATGCCTCCTAACTCCATTCCCATATAAGAGGTACTTCCTGAATGTATATGTATGACAGTAACTCCAATCATTCGATGGCTATACTACTAATAATACCACGTTATTGGCATTTTTGGCTAAGAAATTTCAAATAAATTCCCGTTTCGACAGATTTTTTCTCGCGTATTTGAACGACAATTTTTATATGGCCACACAACCGGCTTATCTCGTCATTTCACTGCTTTGTGCCACCACATAATCCAGCCAATTGTCAATCGTCTTCGTATATTTTTTGACAAATTGATGATGCGAAAACTCATCAACAATCTGATTTTTCCATTCATGCTGTATCATGTAAGGTGTAATCAGCATTCCTTTTAACTGCATCAGCAAAAACTGGTTATCCAAATGTTTCCTGATCCGTCCCGGAAAAATGGCATAGAAAGCATTGCTGATCACGTAATTTTCCTTCGCCAGATACGTTACCGCCATTTCACGGACAAATACCGAATCCAGCGACAGCTCCCGTTGAATAAAACACGACAATTGATGATTGTCCTGTTTGTACTGTATAATAGCTTCAATCATTTTTTTCAGCCGGTCCAATGGTGGCAATCCCTCATGCTCCTGCTCTGACGCTTCAATTGTTTCCAGATAGGCTTCATAATATTGAGTAACCGCATACTCAAGCAGGCCTTGCTTGCTTTTGAAATAATAACTAATCAAGGAAACATTGACAGTGGCTTTGTCAGCGATATCCCTGACGGATGTTCCATGGAACCCATTCTGAAAAAACAGGAATGATGCAGCATCAATGACTTTCTGTTTCGTTGGATTTTTTTTCATTTCGAACTCACGCCCCCCTTATGTTTCTTTTACGACAAAATGAGGAAAATCCCTTCATTTGTCGCTCGACAATTATCACAGGTTTTTGTCGAAATAAAAAATGAAAGGAATTGAATCGATAATGTTTCAGGCAACGGCTTATTCCGGAGATAAGGTGAAAGATTACGAACAATTATTAAAACAATTAACAGCCCTCTCCGAAGACGAGACAGATACGACAGCTATTTTATCGAATGCATCGGCTTTATTAAATCAATTTCTCGATAACGTCAATTGGGTCGGATTTTATTTATGGAAAGACAATGAATTGGTGCTCGGGCCTTTTCAGGGTCTGCCGGCATGCATCCGGATTGCGTATGGCAATGGTGTCTGCGGAACGGCTATTCGAGAAGGAACAACACAGCGGGTTGACGATGTACAGGCGTTCCCTGGCCACATTGCCTGTGACAGTGCCAGCAAATCGGAAATCGTCGTGCCGCTGTATACCAATGGTGCAATCTATGGCGTACTCGATATTGACAGTCCGATTAACGATCGCTTTGACGAAACAGACCAGATTTACCTGGAAAAATTCGCAAAAGAAATCGAGCGTCTGGTACATCTATGATCGCTCGCGGCTGGTAATGGCATCAGCCGCTTTTTTTATATAGATCAGGACCGGACTTTCTTGCTTGGGCAGCTTAATGGATACCTGACACGGATAAGATTAAGTAATTTTGTGACCACTTCAGCGAAATGAATAACCAATTGCCATCTCAACATAAGAAATGGTTGACTTACAGGTTCATAACTTATATACTATTCGTTGTGTAAAATAAAAAGGTAGCCTATGTGAACCGGCATTGAACCCATTTTGTTCCTCTAAAACAAAAGAATCCTTTCTTTTATAAAGAGGTGTATCGTGTAACTCTCTGCTGCTGGAGCGATGGTACATGAAAACAAAATGGACAATGATCAGGAACACGGTCGTTTATTTTATGCAAATAAACTAATAAAGGAGGAAATGTCCTATGGCACGATTTACCGGATCAGACTGGAAAAAATCACGCCGCCTCGGCATTTCACTAACCGGCACCGGTAAGGAACTGGATAGACGCCCTTACCCTCCAGGACAGCATGGACCTAATCAGCGTAAAAAAATGTCTGAATATGGTATGCAGCTGCAGGAAAAACAAAAACTCCGCTACATGTATGGATTGAACGAACGTCAATTCCTTAACTTGTTTAATGAAGCGGGCAAAATGAGAGGCGTCCATGGTGAGAACTTCTTGATCCTGCTTGAATCCCGCCTGGACAACATGGTTTATCGCCTTGGTCTGGCACGTACACGCCGCCAGGCACGCCAGCTGGTGAACCATGGTCACGTAACGGTCGACGGCGGACGCGTTGACATTCCGTCCTATCGTGTGAAACCGGGACAGGTCATCGGTTTGCGTGAAAGATCACAAAACCTTGACATCATTAAAGAGGCCATCGAAGTCAACAACTTCGTACCGGAATATGTCACATTTGATGAAGATAAGATGGAAGGAACGTATTCACGTTACCCTGAACGTTCCGAACTACCGGCTGAAATCAACGAAGCGCTTATCGTTGAGTACTACTCACGTTAATCAGGTGCTTTACAGGATAACCCCCAACCCCTTGTCATATAAAGGGTCTGGGGGTTTTTAATTTGTTGCAAGCTCCGAATGGGGGGGTGTATCGATTGCCTCCTTTCCGACTACGCTCTCCACAATGAACGTCCGAGCCTCCAGCATGTCTGACAAGACTGTCAACTCCATTCCAGTGTCGCAAATTCTACTATTGGGTCAACACCAAAATCTATGGTTGAAATGAATGAGTGAATATGGTAATAAAACTAGCTAGCGGAGGAAAAACACGGAGACTCCTGTGGGAATGCGCAGTGTGAAGACCCCGCAGAAAAAGCGACCTTCTTTTTCNTAGTGTTTTTCCGAAGCGACTGCTTATGTCAAAATGACATCTAATTTGTCAACCGTAGATTTTGGTGAACAGCCCTACTATTTTATGAAATTTAATTGAATTTTGTCGGTAAATGCTATATAATCTTTATGCAACCGTTTACATCACCCGGAATTGACACAGGAGGAGAAACACAATATGTTAACATTTTTTATCAGTATCACATTATTGGTTGTTGGTTATTTCACTTATGGCAAATTTGTCGAAAAAAGTTTTGGTATAGATGATTCGCGCAGCACCCCGGCAATTGCCAACCAGGATGGTGTTGACTTTGTACCGATGAAGAAACAGAAGAATGCGATGGTTCAATTGCTTAATATCGCTGGAACAGGCCCGATATATGGACCAATTATGGGTGCCTTATTTGGCCCTGTTGCATTTATTTGGATTGTGCTTGGTTCTATTTTTGCGGGTGCTGTTCACGACTATTTAACTGGTATGATATCCATTCGCAACAAAGGCGCGCACATACCGGAGCTTGCCGGTAAATTTTTGGGGAAATTTCCGCGTCATTTGGTCAATGCATTCGCATTACTTCTGCTTCTCTTGGTAGGAACGGTATTTGCCACAACATCCGGTTCGCTGCTTCATATTTTATTGGATGGTCATATAGCATTATGGATTATTTTAGGTATCATATTTCTTTATTTCTTATTATCGACGATGCTTCCGATTGATAAGATTATCGGCAGCATATACCCATTCCTTGGTGCTGTGCTTTTAATCGGCACAGTTGGGGTCGGCATTGCCATGTTTTCATCAGGGCACGGTCCGGCGATACCTGAGCTGACACTCGGAAACATGCACCCGGAAAATTTGCCCATATTTCCCATGTTATTTTTAACGATTACGTGTGGTGCACTGTCTGGATTCCATGCGACACAGTCGCCGCTCATTTCCCGTACGGTACAAAAAGAAAAACAAGGCCGTTATGTTTTTTACGGGATGATGATTGCGGAAGGTATTATCGCTATGATATGGGCAGCCGCAGCCATGAGTCTTTTCCACGGAGAAGCGTTAAATGCCCTGATTAATGCCGGCACAGCTTCTGCAGTCGTGAATGAGGCATCGACAACCCTTCTTGGCGCAGTCGGCGGAACCATTGCGGTATTAGGTGTTATCGTGCTTCCAATTACATCGGGTGACACGGCTTTTCGTGCAGCTCGTTCCGTGATTGCGGATTATATTAAATTGAGCCAGAAAAAAGTGACCAATCGTTTAGTCATTGCGGTCCCATTATTCATCGTTTCAATCATTTTAACGCAAATCGATTTTGATATTTTATGGCGGTATTTCTCCTGGGCAAACCAATCAACAGCAGCACTTGCCCTGTGGATTGCCACGATGTACATGCTTATTAAAGGGAAAAACTATTGGATATCGCTCGTCCCGGCATTATTCATTACCGACATGGTATTTGTTTATATATTGAATGCGCCGATCGGTTTTAATCTGTCACTTCAGATGTCACATATAGGCGGGGTTATCCTTACGATTGCCTTTGCCATGTGGTTCTTCCGGAAAGCGAAACAAAATAAATCGGACAGAATTGAAGCAGATTTGCAGAAGACTGCCTAATTGAATCAAGATAAGGGGGGATAACTTCCCTCCTTTCGTTTTGGCTTCCCGCTTTCCTAACACTATCTCGATAAACCCTCTTCTACTATTACAATCGAAACCAATTTAAAAAAAGGGGCATGAAAATAAAAATTATTTTCATGCCCCCAAATCCAAACTCATGTCGATGGTCGTTATGAAGATATCCTTAAATCCTTAGTTTAACTGAAGTGCACGAGGAAGTATTTCTTCTTCCCACGCCGGATGACGGTAAATTGATTGTCAATGCGATCTGCTTCATTCACAACGTATTGCAGATCCTGCTGGCGTTCACCGTTAATATAGATCGCGCCGTTTTGAATATCTTCTCTGGCCTGGCGTTTGGATGATGAAATGGACGCATTAACAAGTAAGTCAATTAGCCCTACGTCATCTTTAGAAGCTTCAAATGTCGGCACATCTTTAAATCCTTGTTCAATATCACCGGCGGACAAATCTTTCAAATCACCGCTGAACAAGGATGTTGTTATTTTCTGTGCTTGTTCCAGCGCTCCCTGACTATGCACCATAACCGTCATTTCTTCAGCCAGACGTTTTTGCGCAAGCCGTGTTTCCGGATGCTTGTCGAGCGCCGTTTGCAATTCAGCCAACTCATCTTCTTCAAGGAAGGTAAAGTAACGCAAGAATTTCATGACATCACGATCGTCGGTGTTGATCCAGAATTGGTAAAACTCATAAGGGGTTGTTTTTTCCGGATCAAGCCAAATGGCGCCGCCCGCTGTTTTGCCGAATTTACTGCCGTCTGCTTTCGTAATTAACGGAACCGTCAGCCCGAAAACATTGATGTCATCATCTTCGTTTTCCCGGGAACGGCGGATCAGTTCCATACCGGCTGTAATATTGCCCCACTGGTCACTGCCGCCAATCTGCAGAGTACAGTTTTCCTCTTCATAGAGTTTCATGAAGTCGAGTGACTGCAAAATCATGTAACTAAATTCGGTATATGAAATACCTTGCTCAATCCGGGTAGATACCGATTCTTTACCTAGCATATAGTTAATGCCAAAATGCTTACCCGCATCACGCAAAAAGTCAATCACCGTCATATGGCCCAACCAGTCATGATTGTTCCTGGCAACTGCTGCATTCGTACCATTGTCAAAGTCAACCAGCTTGGCCAGTTGCAGCTTGACCTGTTCACTGTATTCATGAACGACTGACGCTTCATTCAGGGACCGTTCAGTTGACCGACCGCTTGGGTCCCCGATCATGCCCGTGCCTCCGCCAATCAAGGCAATTGGTTTGTGTCCGGCCCGCTGAAACCGTTTCAGCATAATAATTGGCAGCAAGTGCCCGATATGCAGACTGTCAGCTGTCGGATCAAAACCGCAATATAATGTTACCTGATTGTCGTTCAAATGTTTTTGCAAAGCTTCCCTGTCGGTTGTCTGCTGAATCAAACCGCGATTTTCCAGGTCCTGTAAAATATCCATGTTCTTCACTCCATTTCAAAAATTATGCCTCACCAGCAGCAAACTAAAAAACCCGCCCCTTGAAAAATAAGGGACGAGTTTATACACGCGGTACCACCCTTGTTGCTCATATTGATGCCACTTGGGACTGTTAACGATTGATTAACCGTCTTCCTTTGCCTATTCAAATAATCCTGCAAAAGAAGATACTCCGGATTGTAATTCACCTGCAAATGTTTTCCGGCTTACACCATCCGCCGGCTCTCTGGCAAAGGGATTTGCAGAGCTACTATGATCCTTCAACGCATTTACGATATGATTATTCTCTATTCATACCATATTTGTAACACAAATGCAATATACGACTGGCAAATTTTAATTCAACCACCAGAGTTGCTGTGCTATAATGGATGTGATTCAGGGGAGGGGTAGGATTGGATCTAAAGCAATTATTCCATAAATATAAACACAAAGTGAAATCATTATGGGGAAGTGTCACGTCACACCGCTATACAAAGAAAGCCAAAGCCATATGGGAAAAAGGAAAAATCCAAAAATCGACACGTATCGGTTATGACGTCATCTGGAACATTGTATTATTTTTCCTCATCATCGGTACTATTGGTGCCTTCTTTGCTGGTGGAGTTGGCGCAGGTTACTTTGCTTCACTCGTCAAGGATGAACCGGTACGCGATTATGAAAGTATGCAGCAGGATATTTACAACTATGAAGAAACATCTTCCCTCTATTTTGCTGATGAAAAATACATTGGAGATATCCGGTCTGACATTTACCGCGAAGAAGCCGCACTGGAAAACGTGTCGGATGTGTTGAAAGATGCGGTCATTGCCACAGAGGATGAGTATTTCAACGAGCACGAAGGCATTGTACCAAAAGCAATCGTACGGGCGCTTGTACAACAGGTGAGCGCTTCTTCCGCGCAGTCTGGTGGGAGTACCCTGACGCAGCAGCTTGTTAAAAATCAGATGCTCACAAATGAAGTCTCGTTTGATCGGAAAGCAAAAGAAATCTTAATCGCCATGCGGCTGGAACGTTTTTTTGAAAAAGACGAAATACTGGAAGCTTACTTGAACATTGTCCCATTTGGCCGGGATGCCTCCGGTGGAAATATTGCCGGTGTCCAAACAGCAACGGAGGGCATTTTCGGTATTGATGCATCCGAGGTGAACCTTGCCCAGGCGGCCTATATCGCCGGTCTGCCACAGAGTCCTTCTACCTATACGCCGTTTAAAAATAATGGCGGCCTCAAGGATGAAGAGAGTCTTCAACCGGGTCTGAACCGGATGCAGTCTGTTTTAAACCGGATGTATGAATCGGACTACATCACGAAAGAACAATACGATGAAGCGTTAGACTATGACATAACAGCTGATTTTACTGAAGAATCACAGTCACCTGTTGAAAAATATCCGTACTTGACATATGAAGTTGAAGAACGTGCCAGCGACATAATTATGGAACACCTGGCTGAAGAGGACGGATACTCCACAGAAGACTTGAACAGCAATGATGATCTGAAAGACGAATACCGTATATTGGCTGAACGGGCACTACGCCAGAACGGCTATCAAATCCATACAACGATTGACAAAGAAACCCAGGATACCTTTATAGACATCACTCAAAACTATGACCATTACGGACCGGATTGGACTGGGCTTGTGGAAGACCCCGAAACGGGTGAACAGGTTGAAGAGACGCACCCAATACAAACAGGCGGTATTCTGATTGAAAATGCGACGGGCCGAATTATCGGCTTTGTCGGCGGGCGTGATCACAATGAGAATAGCCAGTTTAACTATGCCACACAAGCCAAACGGTCCAACGGCAGTACGATGAAACCAATTCTGGTATATGCGCCGGCCTTTGAAAAAGGGATTGTCCAGCCGGGCACACCGATTGCTGATGTGCCAAGAACTTACGGCGGTGGCTGGTCACCAGGCAACTATGGTGGCGGCTATCACGGGCTCGTCCCAGCTAGGAAGGCACTTTACAATTCGTATAATGTCCCGGCAGTCGATCTTTATAACCGGTTCAATGACCAGGACCCGGTCAGTGAATTCCTCGAACCCATGGGCATTACGACACTCAGGGAAAATGAGTATGCTAATCGCTCGCTAGGTATTGGCGGAACAACCGACGGGATCACTGTCGAAGAAAACGTGAATGCATTTGCCACCCTCGGTAATCATGGACAATTCGTCGACGGCCATATGATTGAAAAAATCACTGATCAGGATGGGACTATCGTCTTTGAACATGAGCCCGATCCTGTCGACGTCTTTTCACCAGAGACAGCGTACTTGACATTAGATATTATGCGCGATGTCATTGACCACGGAACCGGAGCATACTTGAATTCACAAATCAAGCATGGAAATGTGGACTGGGCCGGCAAGACCGGTACCTCTCAGGAGTACAAAGATGCCTGGTTTGTCGGTGTCAACCCCAATGTGTCGATGGGTGTCTGGATTGGTTACGAGGAAGGAAAAAGTATTCAGTGTCCATCATGCTCTCTGAGTTACAGTCAGCGAACCCAAAAATTATGGGCTGAACTGACCAACGCAGCGGCTGACATCAACCCGGAACTTGTGGCTCCCGAAAAAAACTTTGAACGGCCAGATGGTATTGTATCGCGAAGCTACTGTGCTATTTCCGGAATGCTGCCATCAGACTTGTGTGAAGAAGCGGGTTTGGTTCAAACGGATCTGTTTAACGCTAAACACGTACCGACTGAAGAAGATGACAGTCTAATCCGAGGGTCGTTTATGATGGTCGATGGTAAAGCGGTCAAGGCAGGCGATAATACACCGGAAGAGTTTGTGGAAGGTGATGGCCTCACATTTAATCCGGAATTTTTGAAACGGAATGGCTATGATAAACTGGGTGACCTTTCCATTCTGTTCCCGCAAACCAACCGCGACAAATGGGAGAAAATCGGTTTGCCGCAGTCAGATATCAGTGGTGCTGCGATTGAAGACGATGGGGAAGATCCGGCTGCCCCCGATTCTGTTTCATTGTCGGGAAGCAGCCTGTCCTGGAACCATTCAGACAGTAGCGATGTTGTCGGTTATCGTATTTACCGTGCCGACAGCCCGGATGGTTCCTTCAGCCTCGTCGGTAGCACAACAGGGACAAGCTTTACCGTTTCGGACAGTGCCGGTGTCTTTCACGTGAAAGCCGTCGACTATTTCGGATTGGAGTCATCAGCCTCTGATGAAGCAGGCTCCGGTAATTCTGATGACGACTCAGATTCAGACGAAGCTGATAATGACAGTGATCATGATTCAGATGAATCGGATAGCGGCAATGACCCTGACGACAGTGATGAAAACAGTGACAGCAGTGATAACGACAACGACGATAATGAAGGCGACGACGATCAAGGTGATGAAGAAGATGGCGGAGATGATGAGAATCGTGAGGACAGCGACGATGCGTAAAAATATGGGGACTCCCTCTTTTGGGGCCCCTTATTTTTTTAACCGGCTTTCACAACTCCCGCTGAAAAGTGAATGAATATCATGTATAATTAACGTAAAGAAAGCGTTCGAACCTTGCCTATACCGACACATAAAAGGTGGTGACACAATGAAACATACGAAAACCTGCCATGCAAAAACGCGTGATACACCGAATGGTTCCATTGTTATTGAAGGACCGCTTTCACCCCAGGAGCTAAAACAGTATCATTTTCATGAGCAGCTGACGGCTTTCCGACCAGCATCAAAACAATTCGAGGCCATTTTAAGCATTGCGGATTTTCCGGAAGGCCGTCTCGTTATTGCCAGAACAGAAGACACGATCATTGGCTATGTCACGTACCTGCATCCAGATCCAATGGAACGCTGGTCAAAATTTAATATGGAAGACCTAATGGAACTGGGGGCTGTCGAAGTCATTCCCGCTTACCGAGGTGCTAAAGTGGCCTCAGAATTGCTGAAAATCTCGATGCGAGATGATTACATGGAAAATTATATCATTATTTCAACAGAATACTATTGGCATTGGGACTTGGATGGAACACGTCTAAGTGTATGGGATTACCGGAAAGTGATGGAGAAAATGATGGCAGCAGGTGGTCTGCTCCCAGCCCCCACTGACGATCCCGAAATTATCTCACACCCGGCTAACTGTCTGATGGTCCGAATCGGCAGGAACGTACCAGAAGAATCTGTGAAGCAATTTGATCGACTGCGCTTTTTACAACGGGAACAATACCGTCATATGAGGGAGGGGTTATAAATGCTTGTGGAGGAAATCATGAAAACCGACGTCATCACATTGCCACCAACAGCAACGATTGCAGAAGCTCTAAAACTTCTCCAAGAAAATCATATTAGACATATACCCATCGTTGACAATGAAAATCATGTCATTGGCATTGTATCAGACCGTGATGTACGCGACGCTTCACCATCTATTTTTGATGAGCAGACAAAGCACCAGGCCTTTACAAATGAGATTCGATCAATCATGAGCTATCCAGTTGTAACCGTGCATCCAATCGATTTTGTTGAAGAAATAGCCCATGTGTTTTATGATGAGGAATTCGCCTGCTTGCCTGTCATCAGTGAAGACACATTAATTGGCATCGTTACGGAAAAAGACATGCTGAACACCTTAATTCAATTAACCGGGACCAATGTCCAGAGTTCCCGGATCGAAATTAAAGTCCCCCACAAACCTGGCATTTTGCCTGAAGTGGCTGCCGTCTTTGGAAAACGCCAAACGAACATAACGTCTGTGCTGATATATCCATATAATGATCCGAATTACAAGATTCTTGTTTTCCGCATTCAAACGATGAATCCCCTCCCTGTCATACAGGATTTGCGTGACGCCGGGTATGAGTTGATGTGGCCAAATAACCTGACGGAGCCAAAAATATGACGTGCGATGCAGCGTTTGTATATTCGAATAAGTTTCTAGACTATCATTTTCATCCGGATCATCCATTTAACCAGAAGCGCGTTATATTAGCAAAGGATTTATTAGAAAAAAGCAATCAGCTAACAGATATGGATTTAATAGCGCCACGGATGGTTACGGAAGAGGAACTGGCCCTCGTCCATCATAAGGCTTATATAAATGCCGTTAAAAAGGCAGGCAACGGTCATTTAACCGTAGACGAGAGAATGGAATACGGCCTTGGCACAGAAGATACACCGGTATTTACCAATATGCATGAAGCATCAAGTTATCTTGTCGGGGGCACCCTCACGGCCGTTGATGCTGTCTTGCAAGAAAAAACAGCACATGCCCTGAACCTTGGTGGGGGGCTGCACCACGGTTTCAGACGGAAAGCAAGCGGATTCTGTATTTATAATGACGGGGCCATTGCGATCAAATATATTCGGGATAAATATGATTTAAAAGTGTTGTATGTGGACACCGATGCACATCATGGTGACGGCGTCCAATGGGCGTTTTATGATGACCCCAACGTGTGCACCCTGTCCATCCATGAAACTGGCCGCTACCTGTTCCCGGGAACCGGCCATATCAATGAACGAGGTATCAAGGAAGGTCATGGCTATGCATTTAATTTGCCAATCGATGCCTTCACGGAAGATGAGTCTTTTTTACACGTTTATGACACCGCCTTCAGGGAGATAGCCGCATTTTTTCGTCCGGATGTTATTGTAACCCAAAATGGGGCAGATGCTCATATGCATGATCCGCTGACCCATTTATGTGCCTCAATGGAAACGTATGAACGAATCCCGCTGCTCGCACATGAACTGGCCCACGACTATTGCGATGGCCGGTGGATTGCCCTTGGCGGTGGTGGCTATGATATGTGGCGAGTCGTCCCTCGTGCCTGGGCCCAAATTTGGAATGTGATGAAAACCGGTGACATCCAGCGGGGTTCACTTCCCTCGGAATGGCAATCGGCCTGGCAGCCGGAAGCACCGATCACACTGCCTGACACTTGGCATGATGATAAGCGCATCGTACCAACGATTCCTAGAAAACCTGATATCACGGAAAAAAACGATAAAATCCTACAAAGCGCGCTTAAATATGCACAGCCCAAACAAGGACACACTTAGGAAAGACGATCATCATTCATAGGAGATTATTTTTACAGCATGATGAAGAGGGGGGATGGCAACTGCATCCCCCCTCTTCATCATGCCTGTTCTTCATGTTGTTGATTCATTTCCATTATAACGATTTCAACCCGTCGATTCTGACGCCAGTTTGCTTCAGATGTATTCGGCACAGCCGGTCTTGTATCACCATAACCGACTGACGAAAAGCGTGATTCATCAAAGTCATTGTCATTGATTAAATAACGGATGACACTGCTCGCCCTTGCACTGGACAACTCCCAGTTGGATGGATATTGATAACTGGATATCGGCCGATCATCTGTGTGGCCTTCAACACTAACATGGTTCGGTAGATTCGTGAACAATGTGCCGATTTTGTCCAGAAACGGCTTACCTGAATCGAGAATGTCTGCTTCACCTGTTTCAAACAATAGACTTTCCTGCAGTACAAGCACGACCCCGCGATCAGTCCGGCTGGCAGATATGACATCATTTAAATTGTGCTGCTGCAAATATTCCTCAACTTGTTCCATCAAATCATCAAGCGTGTCCTGTTCATCACCCGACTGATCATCCCTGTCATTAATATTTTCAAGCTGTGTTGGATCTTCAAACTCATTGGTATCTTGGCCGCTTTCTTCATCCCGCGTATGTTCAGTTGGGTTCTCCATTGGCACAGGTGATGGGTAAAAGTCAAAAATCATCCGGTTTCTGAATGACTCCGAAATGGCGTCAAACTTAACCATATCAATTTGCGACATGGAAAATAGCAATATAAAAAAAACAAGAATCAATGTGACCAAATCCGAGTACGTCACCATCCATTTCGGTGCACCTGAGCTGTCATTCTGTCTGAGCCGCCTACGTTTCATTGATGCTCTCCCCGGCAAAAGCAGCCTCTTCTTCCTCATTTTCCTTTCCATCATGCGGCAAAAATGCACTCAATTTTTCTTCCAGAATACGCGGGTTCTGACCAGACTGGACACCAATAACACCTTCAATGACAATCTGTTTAATAAACATTTCGTCTTCTGTCTTCGCCGCCAGTTTATTAGCCATCGGGATGAATACTAGATTGGCCATAACGGTACCGTATAACGTCGTTAGCAGGGCAACTGCCATGTTGGGACCTAATGTTGCCGGATCGGTCAGACTGTTCAGCATCAGAACAAGTCCGACCAGGGTTCCGATCATCCCCCAGGCAGGGGCGTATTCGCCGGCTTTCTCTAGAATAACCCGTCCTTTATAATGGCGTTCTTCCATTGCCGTGATTTCAGCATTCATAATATCCGTGATGACGTCAGGCTCAATACCATCAACCGCCAACAGCACGCCTTTTTTTACGAACGGATCGTCAGCTTCTTCCATCTCATTTTCCAAAGCCAGAATCCCTTCTCTGCGTGCACGCTCCGCCAGTCGGATAAACATGTCAATCAGTTCCTTAAGACCGTGATCCTTTTTATGAAAAACCTCTTTAATTACTGTTCCGGTAAGCTTTATTTGCTCCATTTTAAAATTGATCAGTAGCGATGCCACCAAACCACCGAGCACGACAAATATTGAGGCAATATCCAGGAATGACCTGACCTCCTGCGTGCCCCCTTTGGAAAGAATAGCCAGCATGATCATGATAAATCCCAGTGTGATGCCGATTGGTGTTAAGATGTCTCGTTTTCTCATAATCCCGCTCCCCCAAAGATAGGTTGTTCAAAAAGGTCCGAGTAACCGTCTTTTTGAACCCACAGCCAATGTAAAGCTTGCTGAAAAAATAAGTCACCTTTTATATCGGCTTATAGGCTATTTTGTTGAAGCCCGCTCAACAATTCGATGGGGCAGGACAACTTTTTTCTCTTCCACTTCTTCTTTGTTCATATATTTCGTCAATAAACGCATCGCAACGGCTCCGATATCATACATCGGTTGCACGATGGTTGACAGCGTCGGACGTACCATTGTGGCCAGTCTTGTATTATCAAAGCCAAACACCTCAAAATCATCCGGCACCTGATAACCATTATCCTGCAAGCGATGGATGACACCAAGCGCCATTTCATCTGACGCTACAAATACGGCAGTCGGCGTCTCTTCCATGGCCAGCAACTGATCCACTGCTTCCAGCCCGGAGTCATATGAGTAATCACCTTTCAGTGTGTAGTCATCATTCCAGCTGATGCCTTTTTCTTTAAAGGCGCGCATATAACCCTCGTATTTCTGCTGATTAATCAGCGTATCATCAACACCTGAGATAAACGCGACTTTTTCATTTCCCTTATCCAGAAAATAAGACGTTGCTTCAAATGCAGCCGCTTCATAGTCGATATTCACCGATGGGATCGCGTTTGTTTCATCGTAAGTCGCTGCCAACACAACCGGGACTGATGAGGACTGAAATTGATCAACATGCTCACGTGTAATGTCACCGCCCATAAACAGGATACCATCGACCTGTTTTTCCAGCATGGCATTGATTAACTGCAGTTCTTTATCTTTATTCTGATCGGAATTGCTCAAAATGATATTATACTTGTACATGGTGGCAATATCTTCAATCCCCCGAGCCAATTCGGCAAAGAAGATGCTCGAAATATCCGGGATGATGGCGCCCACTGTTGTCGTTTTCTTACTTGCCAGTCCACGGGCAACGGCATTGGGACGGTATCCCAGTTCCTGAATCGTTGCCAGTACTTTTTTACGTGTGACAGGTTTCACATTCGGATTCCCGTTCACGACACGGGAAACAGTTGCCATGGATACATTTGCTTCTCTTGCTACATCATATATTGTTACAGTCATGCAGAATCTACCTCCTCTTATGTTACCAAAACGTTTTCTTTGTCATTATGATACGCTAACACGCTTAAAAACACAAAAATTTAAAGGCTGATCCCATAAAGATCAGCCTTTTTGAGAGAAGCGATAATGTGTCAGGAATCCGATAGTCCCGAAAACGGCCTATTTTTGCAGACTGGGACGCGGTGTAAATGCATCAAGCTCTTCCATGAAATGGTCAAATGTTGGTATATCCATTTGCTGCGCGGCATCCGACAATGCGACGGCAGGGTCCGGATGCACCTCTGCCATGACACCATCCGCACCGATAGCGATGGCTGCCTTTGCTGCCGGAAGCAACAGATCCCGGCGACCGGTTGAGTGGGTTACATCCACCATCACCGGCAAATGCGTTTCCTGCTTCAGGATCGGGACAGAGGATATATCAAGCGTATTGCGTGTCGCTTTTTCGTAAGTCCGGATACCTCGTTCACATAAGATAATATGACCATTGCCCCGTGACATAATATATTCTGCTGCGTTAACAAATTCGGATACCGTTGCCGACAGCCCGCGTTTCAACAGAACAGGCTTGTCGGTCTCACCAGCTGCTTTCAGCAATTCAAAGTTCTGCATGTTACGTGCGCCGATTTGGATCACATCAACGTAATCAAGCGCTTTTTCGATGTGCGCCGGATTGACAATTTCACTTACCACGGCCAAGTCATATTCATCGGCAACCTGCTTTAAAATCTGTAAGCCTTCCACACCCAGTCCTTGGAAATCGTATGGTGAGGTTCTCGGCTTAAACGCGCCGCCACGCAGTAATTTAACGCCATTCCGTTTAACTGCTTTGGCGACTTGGGCCACCTGGTCATAACTCTCTACTGAACAAGGCCCCATAACGTGTTGAACACCGCCATTGCCGATCTTCTCACCTTTAATGTTGATTATCGTGTCGTCGGGCTTCTTCTTTCGCGACACAAGCAACGCTTTCCGATGATCGTCCTCCTGCAGTTCCAGACTTGCCTTGAAGATTTCTTTAAAAATATGTTCAATGGTCGAATTCTCGAAAGGACCATTATTTTTTTGGGTCAGCACATCCAGCATTTTCCGTTCCCTGACAGGATCGAACCGGTTAATGCTTTGCTTCTCTTTTACCTCCCCGATTTGCTGAACGATTTCAGCCCGCTGGTTAATCAATTGTAAAAGTTCCATATTGACGCCGTCAAGTTTCTGGCGCAACTGCTCCAAATCATTGCTCAACATAATCCCTCCTGCAATCTGTTCATTTCGTTTTGCTACCTCATATCTAAATAATTAGACATTATTATACCGGATATTGATTCATTTGTCATTAGTTATTTTTACTTTTTTGACAAATAAGAAAAACCAGTGCAACACCACTGGCTTTTTCCATAAGATAAGAAAGTATAACATTTCAGGTGAAGTCTTCAATCGTGAAATCGGCTGGTTCGCCGATTTCTTCAAGTCCGGCCTCTGACCTCTGGAAAGACGAGGCGGGAGCCGAGTTTTTCTTATTTATTTCAGGCAATTTTTAAACTGTTTTATGACGTTCTGTCCGATTCCGCCGTTACTGCGGATTCTTCAGTTGCAGCTACTTCTGCCGCCCCGTCATCCCGTTTCAATTTATCTTGTATGCTCTTGGATAATTCCTGCGTTTTTGCCTGTGTTTTCCGGGAAAGTTTTGACGTGGAATCAACAGCCCTGGTTCGTAGTTCAGACCCCTTCAGATATGCCTTCTCCTTCACTTCCGATCCTTTCTGAGATGCCGTATCCTTCCAATCTGCTCCCTTCTCATAGGCTGCGTCTTTCCATTCACCGGTACGATCTTTCAGCTCGACAGCACGATTGTTCAGGTCACCTCTTAATTCACTGCCTGATTTCGGGGCCCACAATAAGGCAGCTACAGCGCCTGTGAGCCCACCGATAAGCGTCCCCAGCAAAAAATCCTTATTATTGACACTGCGCTCACTGTTTTTCGCCTTCTTATTCATATCCATCCTGATTCCTCCTCAACATGATCAGCTTTTTTTCTTTTTCCAAAAATCGATAATTGAATTGCCCCATTTGAGAACTTCGGAAACGTTCTCCTGGTTTTTGGCAGCAGTTGCGGAAATATGGGCTGATAACTTCCGTATCGATTCATTTATTCCGTCAGCTGTTTCCCCAATACCCTTGAATCCGTCAAACAAAACATTCAGCTTGTCCGACTTTTGATTGACATCATCTGCAAGGTGATTTGTTTTCGCCAGCAGTTCAGTTGTTTCCGTCGTAATCCCTTGCATTTGCGCATTTAGATTTTCCAGCGTGTTGGCTGTATTATCCAATGTCCGCCGTGCTGCCTTTAATGTTATCACTAGAAAGATAACCAAAACGGCGAGAGAAGCTGCGGCGATTAGAGCAGCTATGTACATAAATACTTCCATTAAATGGATCAACTCCTTTGTTGTTCGCATACCTTACTATTTTCCCTGCGCATGACGCTTTAAACACCACTATAAATGATTTCGACAAAAAAGCCAAAAATCCTTTCGCGTTTCATGCACTTCCTGAATATAGACTGTTGGACGGTTAAAAAACGGGATAAAAAGAGAAGAGCCCGTTAATGTGGCTCTTGCTAGCTTTAAGCTTTTTTGATGTGCGGGCGGGTTATATAATAATCAAGTTGGGTTTCATAAGCTTCCTGAAATTTTTGAATATCGCCTGCGCCCATGAACAGGAGAACACTGTCTGAATGCGCTAGTAGAACCTCTGTATTGGATAAATCCAGAATTTTACTGTTAACAACAAGCTCCTGCAAATCCTGTATCGTCAGCTTGCCGCTTTCTTCTCTGGCAGATCCAAAAATGTCACACAGATACACTTGGTCGGCAAGATTCAGACTGTCGGCAAATTCCTGCAAAAATGTGCGTGTCCGGGTAAACGTATGCGGCTGGAAGATTGCGATAATCGGTTTGTCCTGATACTTTTTCCGCGCTGTTTCAATCGTTGCCCTGATTTCCCTTGGATGGTGGGCATAATCGTCGACCAGCATCTGACTGCCGATTGCTTTTTCCGTGAACCGGCGTTTAACACCTTCAAAATTACTTAATGCTTTCATCGTATCTGCTCTAATGTCTTCATAATGGCAAATGGCAATAACCGATAAAGCATTCAGCACATGGTGGTCACCGAACATCGGGATGGTAAATGTATCATAATACGTATTACGTACAAACACGTCAAATACGGTGCCACCCTCTGTTTCCGTTACATTTTGTGCCTGAAAGTCATTAGTGCTGGAGAAACCATAGTAAACAACCGGCACTTTTGCCTGAATCTGCTGCAAGCTTTCGTCATCACCACAGGCAATGATTCCTTTTTTTACCTGGTCAGCCATGGACTGGAACGCATCAAATACGTCATCAATACTCGTGAAATAATCCGGATGATCAAAGTCAATATTTGTCATGATCGCATAGTCCGGCTGATAACTTAAAAAATGACGCCGGTATTCGCACGCTTCAAACACAAAATAGTTGCTGTTCACATGGCCTTTTCCGGTTCCGTCACCGATTAAGTATGAAATCGGATAGGATTGATCCAGCACATGAGCCAGAAGACCTGTCGTGGATGTTTTACCATGAGCACCTGTAACGGCAATACTGGTAAACTGTTTCAGCCACTCTCCGAGAAATTCATGATAACGATAAAATGTCAGCCCTTTACGCTTAGCTTCTTTAACTTCGAGATGATTATCTGAAAAAGCATTACCCGCAATTATGGTGTAACCGTCTTTGATGTTCGTTTCTGAAAAAGGGAAAATGGGAATGTTTTTTTCCTCTAATGCTTTTTGTGTAAAAAATTGCTTTTCAACATCGGAGCCCTGCACGTTCTCTCCCGAATCATGAAGGATTTGCGCAAGGGCACTCATTCCGGTTCCCTTAATACCAATAAAATGGTAAGTCGTCATAAAAAGAACCTCCAACTTTATGTCTAAACAATCAATCGTTTTCCATCATAACTTTACAGCTATTTTGCTATTATAGCAAATGATCGCCAGGAATAAAATACGAAACATTTACGTATCCTGTGGGCAGTATTCAACCTTTTCCATGTGTGGATTAGGCCGGTAGCGCCGTCCTTCTTTTGCTTCAGGGATACCGTTGAACAGGACATCGTCACCCGTAAAACCAATATTGATTTTTAACAGACTTCCGCCAACACCATACATATCAACCGGAACACCATTATTCTCAAAATAACGGATCCGGTCTTCGGTAAAACCGCCACTGACCATAATCTTCACGTGTGAAAAGCCTTCCTCATCAAGTGCCTTGCGTAAAGCAAAGACGAGCTCCGGATTTGTCCCACGCGGGTCAAACGTCCCCATTAAATGCTGATTCCGCAAAAAGTACTTATCGACAAGTGTCCGCGATGTATCAATACGGACCGCTTGCAGATCTTCGCCAAAAGCCCGTGCGACTTTAAGTGAGTCCGTAATCACATCATTGTTGTAATCAACAAGGGTCACCAGATCATCTTCCGGATAAATTTCGTGATAGGCTCTGGATGCAGCCACGACATCCCCGCGGAACATTTGGATCATGGCATGCGGCATTGTTCCCATACCTTCCCTGCCCCACCACTCATTCATCGCATGGGTTGCCTGGGCGGTTGATCCACCTATAAACGCTGCATAACCATCACCGGCCTGCTGGGTGTAGTGATCATCCCGATCGCCCATAAAAATGACCGGTTTCTGTCTGCCGGATGAATTGGCCGCTTTTACCACATTATATACATTCGTTGCCACCGATGTTCTTCTCGCCAGGATGCCGTCAATGATCCCTTCCAAAAAGCCAAACTGCTGATAGGCGCCGGATATGGTCAGGACTGTTTCATAAGGGCCAATCTTGTCGCCGTCTTTCAGTGAATGAATTTCCAAATTCTCCGGGTTATCAGCAAATGTATGTACTAAGGCAATCGCTTCATCGGTGCCGCACAGCACTGCCTCACTGCTTTTTTGAAAAAATTGCATGGTTATATGATTATTCGGCTGTTTTTTTTCCGCGATTTCTTTCGTTTTCAGGAAATAAACCGCCGAGAACCAGCCATCCTTTATTCGTTTGTCAAATTTGAATGTCTTATTGGTTAACCGTTTAATATCACCATTTAATTTTTGGGTAATTTCCTTCATAACCGTACTCCTCTACAAAAGATAAACTTTCAGGACATTGTAAAAATCCATTCTCTTTAATAATATATAAAGATACACAGCTGGACAAGTACTAATTTTCCAATTGGGCAGCGGACACGAGAACTTCCCGTGGTTTGCTCCCATTTTGTCGGGCGATAATCCCCTGCTCTTCCATGGCATCCATTAATCTTGCTGCCCGATTGTAGCCGATTTTAAACTGCCGCTGTAGAAGCGAGGTGCTGGCACTGTTGTGGTCAACCACAAAGGCAATGGCATCATCCAGCAATTCATCCGTCTCATCGTCTTTAACAACATGCTGCAGCAGCTGTTCCTGTTCAAATTGATAATCAGGTTCAGCCATTGATCGCGCGTAATCCGTTACACGGTCAATTTCCTCATCTGACACAAAAGCACCCTGCAGCCGGACACTTTTGCCTGCGCCGTTTTCCGTGAACAACATATCACCTTTGCCCAGTAGTTTCTCTGCGCCGCCGGTATCAATGATGGTTTTGGAATCAACCTGTGATGACACACTGAAAGCAATTCTTGTCGGAATATTGGCTTTGATTAAACCTGTAATCACATCCACCGACGGCCTTTGGGTGGCGAGAAGCAAGTGAATGCCGCATGCCCGGGCTTTCTGAGCAATCCGGCTGATCGCATCCTCAACATCCTGTGGCGACACCATCATGAGATCGGCAAGCTCATCAATCACAATCACAATAAATGGCATTTTATCATCGGTGCGATTTTCCTTACGCATCTTCTGGTTAAACCGTTCGATGTCACGGACACTTTCGCGGACAAACGCATCATAGCGCTCTTCCATTTCTCTGACGGCCCATTTCAACGCAGCAGTGGCCGCTTTGACGTCCGTAATAACTGGTGAGATGAGGTGCGGGATCCCATTGTATGGCGCCAGTTCCACCATTTTCGGATCAATCAGCATAAACTTGACGTCTTCATGACCCGCTTTATACAACAGGCTGATGAGTATCGTATTAATGCAAACACTTTTGCCGGATCCGGTTGCCCCGGCGATTAACCCGTGTGGCATTTTTTGGATATTCGTGACCAGTGGATCGCCTTCAATGCTTAATCCCAGACCGATCGTTAATGGGGATGCACTCGTTTGAAAGCTTTTATCTGTAAAAATTTCCTGCAAGCTCACGGTCTGCGGCTGCCGATTCGGGATTTCGATACCGATTGTATTTTTACCGGGGATCGGGGCTTCAATCCGAATATCTTTGGCAGCCATATTCAGTTTGAGGTCATCACTTAAATTTTTGATTTTGCTTACTTTCACACCCAATTCCGGCTGAACCTCAAACCTTGTGACAGATGGTCCCTGTGTCGTATTGACCACTTTGGCACGGACATTGAAATGTTTTAATGTTTTTTCCAGTAACTGCCGCTCGTTCTCCATCCATAGTTGATCCTGTTCTGTTTTTGGTTCAGGATCATCCAATAAATGGTGTGGCACATCGCTTTTTGTGGTCGCTTTCTGCCTGTCGGCCGGCTGTCGGCTTGCGCTTTGGCGTTTTCGATGGTTTCGTTTATCATTCGCCGACATTAAAACGTTAAAAGGCGGTGTCTTCGTGCTGGATTGCTCCCCTTCAGGTTTGCGAGAACGCCGTTCGGGTTTGTGACGCCGGACAGGTTTTGGTGCTTCGTTCGTGCCGGGTGTACCTGGTTGATCAGATGCTGGTTTTTCATCCGGGTCGGTCTGGTTTGGCTGTTCGCGGCTTTCCGACTCGGTTTCTGGCATGTGGTGATCGTTTGATAGCGGGGAAGGGGCAGGATCCCCGGTGTCGCCGGTAACATGCTCAGTATCAACCTGCTCCTCGCTTACTGCGGCTGCCTGGTCCTTTCCTTCTTCTTTCAATGGGGAAGCGTTGTCCATATCCTGATACGGCTTTCGCTGAAAAGCTGGGACATCTTCAAGCGTTTTTTCCTTATTCCGTTTCTGAAAACCGTAAACCGGGGATGGCACATCGCTTGGCGTGAACGGTTCCTCCGATTGCGGTTTATAAACTTTTCGCTCTGGTTGTTCTTCCTGATGGTGAGCCTCATGATGGGCAGGGTTTTCCTGCTGTGGCGTCCGCCGGCTTTTTTTACGCTGGAAAGCCGGTATGTCGGATTCAGATTGCGCTTTCTGCTCCGATTCATCCGGGATCACAGGAAAACGAAATGATTTTCGCGCAGGATACTGGTACGTCATACGCGTTTGTATATCCTGACTTTCAGGTAATTTTTCCCTTGGCTTTTCCTTCTCCTCTTCCTGTTCTTCAAAAAGAAAACGACTGATTTTCTTTTTCCATCGTTCGAACATATGTATTCACTCTTTTCTTAGTATTCAAGCTATTTTCAGTTTAACAGTTTCTAATTCAAATTGTAGTTAAAAAAACAACCCTTGTCTATCGACTCAGGTTGTTTTCATTTTAAAATTTAAAAGCGTCACCTGTTGTATACGATTCGTCGAGCACATAGATTCCTTTTTCCTTTGGTGCGTTTGGAAGCCCCAGTTCTTTTTGAGAACATATCATACCATTCGATGGGACACTGCGTAATTCTGTCGGTTTAATCTTTAATCCGCTCGGCATGACGGCACCTACCTTGGCCACTACCACCTTCTGACCGGCAGCAACGTTTGGGGCGCCGCAGACGATCTGCAGCTGTTCATCCCCGGTATCCACCTGGCAGACACTTAATTTATCGGCATTTTCATGTGGTGCCTTGTCACTGACATAGCCGACAACAAATTTGGGACTTAAATCAACGTCAAGCGGATCATTCAGGTTATTTTGCCTGAGCGCTTCTTTCATTTGCTGTAACAGATTTTCCGTCATCGTAATGCTGCCCGTATTCGGCAAGTCGAAATATGTGGACGCCTGAAAAATATTATAACCGGCAATCAACCCTTTCTGATCCGTTATCCGGGTGATATCACCGTAAGTTTCATATGTTATCTCGTAACGGTCGACGTCTTCAAGCGGGACGATCAGCACATCCCCTATACCGTTACGATTGTAAAAAACATCCATGAGTGTCATTCCTTTCTATTTCTTTTCCGGGTGGTTCTTCGCAAGGATGAAGACCGGCTCCAGTGTCTTATTTTCATAAATAAACGACAGCGATGTAATCGGGATACGGCCTTCTGCAAAAAACTTCATCGTCATTTGTGCCAATATATCATAACCTGCTTTATTCTGGATATCGGCAAAAATGAGGACGTCCTGGTGCGGCACCGCTACCGCCAGTTCCCCTTTGGCATTGGCGAGCATTTCTTCCAGGAACGCTTCGTTTAAAATTCGACTCGCATCATAACCGTCCTGCGTGGCCACAAAATAAAAGTCATTGTCGGCAACCGTGTCTTGTTTATAATCATTGTCCAATGAGCGGATATTGAATGTGGCCATTTCATCAATCCGTTCATGCGTCCAGCCCTCGTCCTCCAACATTGATTGATCGATCAGCTGATAGGACTTGCCCAGATCCAGCGCATAATAAACACGGGTTTCGGCGGTATGTTCCTTATATACCAGTATTTTGCCACCTTTTGTTTCAGTCGGGAATGACGTGGCACGGATAACCGGAAAAATTTGTTTTTCTTTTCCGGTCAGATGATGCGTGTCATGCATAATTCTGAGCGCCTCCATTACATGCTCTTCCAAATCATCAATGGCCGATTCACCACGTTCGTTATATTTGGAAACAACGTTTGGAAGGGTGATCGTCATCCCCTGTCTGGTATCCTTCCACTCAATACGATACGTATCTTTATCACGGTTGTAGGATGTTTTTAATTCTTCACTGGCCAATCGTTCGTCGAGGATCTTTTTCATTTTAAGACTAGTCATTTTCATTGCTACGCATCCCCTTCCCTTAGCCGCTGACTTCATCCATGAATGCGGTGATTTCATCTTTTGATTTCCGGTCCTTGCTGACAAATCGGCCGGCTTCTTTTCCGTCTTTAAATGCGATAAAACTCGGAATTCCGAATACATCATATGTCTGGCACAGGTCAATAAATTGATCTCGGTCCACTTCGATAAAGGTAAAATCCGGATACGCTTCTTCGATTTCAGGTAAAACCGGTTCAATCACACGGCAATCCGGGCACCAGTCAGCCGAAAATACGGTAACCACGTTTTCTGTTTTTATTAAATCATTCAATTGCTGTTCAGATTTAAGTGTTTTCATGCCATCAACCTCCATTGTAACATCTATCATATCGTTGATTTTATCCGGATTCAATCATCATGATGTCTGCCGGAAAATGATTCGATTTAGTTTTCCATCACAATTGAGCGTGCCATTTTCATCATTAGTTCCGAATCATCTTCCAGCCCGGATATAGATGAATAGGTTGTAATTTTCACACCACCGATACCTGTCTGCAGTTCGTAATCACCTTCGTCATCATCGGGAATAACTTGGATATAGCCAAATTTTTCCCGGTCTTCAAACGTCTCGAGCAGCAAAGCCTCATCACCTTTAGATGCTGCTGATTCATAGCTCAATTCACTGAGCGGGCTCTCCAGATTATTATAAAACACGATATATGTCTGATTGCCGTCTTCCAGAATAACATTGCTGGCGTCTTCCTCAACAACCTCCATACCGGCAGGCAAATAAATCGAAAAGGCATCGAGCGCCTCATTTGTTTCAAGCGAGTCGTCAGCATGAAATGTCTCCCCAGCAGCTTTTTCCGTGCTAGCAATAGCTTCTTCTTCAGTCGGCGCGGTGCATCCAAGCAATATAAAAAGACAACCTGACATAACCGTGATAATCCGTAACGCTGTCACTGTTACTTCCCCCAAAAATAGTCCTTTTTCCTCAGTCTATGATACTATGATTTCTTAATTTGACAAGGAAATTGTTTGAATTCAAACGTTTTTGTTTGCGTTGTGGCTTAAAATAGATAAGATGGGATTAGATATCTTAATGGATGGAGGGGTATTCATGGAACTGACGGTTTATTTGGCAGGTCAGATTCACGATGACTGGCGGGAGGAGCTGAAGACAAAAGCTAAGGAAAAAAATCTACCGCTGACATTTGTTGCACCACAGACGAACCATGACCGATCTGATAATGTAGGCGAGGACATTCTTGGTGAACAGCCAGGGAGCGTTTATAAAGATGATGCAGCATCAGGCATCAATAACTTGCGGACACAGGTGCTGATGCAGAAATCGGATGTCGTCATCGCATTGTTCGGGGAAAAATATAAACAATGGAACACAGCAATGGATGCCAGTGCCGCCATGACGATGAATAAACCGACAATCATCGTAAGACCTGAATCACTGATCCACCCGCTGAAAGAATTGGCCAATAAAGCGAATGTGACAGTTGAAACAGTGGACCAGGCGCTTAATGTATTGAGCTATATTTATGAATAACAAATCCAGCTAATGCTAATGGGATCACTCGTGAGGTACAACATGATAAAAAGTCAAATCACAAGGGATTACCGAAATACGTTCGCATGATCATTCGCAAAATGATTCCTTTGTCGATTTAAGCAGCGGCTTGAAACCGCTGCTTTCTTATGTTTCCTCCCAATATTCCCATTGGCCACGAAGAAGCTGCACGACATGGACGAACATGTCTTGCCGGGAAATACGCTCATTCGTGAAAATACCAATGGCCCCTTCTTTTTTCCGTACATCTTGCTTCTTGGCATACGCGTCCATCACGTCTCCAAGTTCCATACCTTTTTTCAGTTCATCGGCAATTTCCACCGGTAGTAAAATTCTGGCACCGCTGGCTGTGAAGATGTTGTTATTCCTAGTAACGAGTGCCCCCCAGTTACAGAGGTATAATTCGTTATCAACGTACATAATACCGCCTTCCAGCCCGATGGCGATTTCACCTGATGCCGATTTAAGGGCGTTGAAAGCCCGATTAATCGCGCCCAGTCTGGTTTCGGCGTCGGAAAATGGCTGATCACTAACCTGGGATGGCGCATCTGCTGCCATTACCTCATCCTGTGCGAACACGTCCTTCACTGCAGCAATCTTTGCAGGGTTTTGGGATCCGATTACAATACTCATGAGAATCCTTTAAGTTGCCTTAATCGAATCGACCGTATTTTGATCAGTTGATTTAACAAGCTTAACCAGTAGTTCTTTTGCCGCCTGATAATCATCCACATGAATGATCGATGATGATGTATGAATGTAGCGTGAGCAAATGCCGACGACTGCAGATGGGATACCACTGTTGGACAGGTGAACACTGCCTGCATCAGTGCCGCCTTGGGAAACGAAATATTGATAAGGGATCTCATTTGATTCAGCTGTATCCAGAATAAATTCACGCATACCGCGATGGGTAATCATCGACCGATCAAAAATACGCAACAGGGCACCTTTGCCCAATTGACCAAATTCCTGCTCATCACCAGCCATGTCATTAGCCGGTGATGCATCCAGCGCAAAGAAAATATCCGGCTGAATCATGTTAGCAGCGACCTTAGCGCCTCTCAGCCCCACTTCTTCCTGAACGGTCGCCCCGGAATAAAGCTGATTCGGTACGGTCTCACCTTGCAGCTCTTTTAGTAGCTCAACTGACAACCCACAACCATACCGATTATCCCAAGCTTTGGCAAGGATCTTCTTATCGTTAGCCATTGGCGTGAATGGACAGATCGGTACAATCGACTGTCCCGGTTGGATACCGATTTTTTCAGCATCTTCCTTGTCGTCCGCGCCGATATCAATCAGCATATCCTTCGTGTCCACCGGCTTTTTCCGTTGTTCCGGTGTTAAATTATGCGGTGGGGTTGAGCCGATTACGCCAATGACCGGACCATCATCCGTCATGATTTGCACGCGCTGGGCCAATAGTACCTGGCTCCACCAGCCACCTAATGTCTGGAAACGGATCATCCCGTTTTTCGTAATTTGAGTAACCATAAATCCGACTTCGTCCATATGGCCAGCAACCAGTACCCGCGGCCCATCACCATTTTTGACGCCGAAAACCCCGCCAAGGTTGTCTCGGATCACGTCATCAGCGTATTTTTCCAGCTCACCGCGCATAAACTTGCGGACGTCTCGCTCATTACCGGGAGCACCTTGTAATTCAGTCAGATTTTTAAACAAATCCAGCGTTTCCTGGTTCATCTATGTTCCCTCCATCCCTGTATGTATAAAATAAGTATAACGGAAAATGGCAGCGGGTTTCCACCATTCGACTGTCCAATTCTGTTCGGTCCTACAGTTGCAGGTTACAAAGGCTTTGCAATAGGATAAGGAAAACTACGATAGCGATACATCGCGCGAAGAAAACGTGCTTTCCTTTTTCAAAAACGCCCGAGTTCTTAGCTTTTGTTTCGTATTGGTTTTTATTTTGAGTTGTTTCCGTTATAATGGTAAATAAATAAGAAAGCGATTATAAAATGTTCAGAGGTGACCAAGTCATGAAAGCCAGAAACGCAGTTATTGCTGCTGGGGCAGGTATTGCAGCAGGATTTTTGGTAAAACAGCAACTTGACCGCTACCAGACAATCACACCCGAAAAAGCACTGAAACGGGCAAAAGAATCATTCAAAAAGCAGGGCCCGATCAGCGGTTCTTGGATTTACATGAAACCCGAGGAAATCGAGAAAAACGGTTTGTTGTACAATGTTTACCGCGGCGGCGTCACACGTAACATCGACGGTGAAAACAAACAATACGAATTTTACATCGATGCTGACACAGGCGCCGTGATTGATTCAGCGGAAACAGCATAATCTCAGGTATATCTTAAAACTCAAAAACGGCCATCCGCTTTATACATAAAGCAGATGGCCGTTTTTTTAAAAAGATACAAAAGTATAAAATTTTGGACGATATTTTCAATGCCGAAATCGGCTAACTCGCCGATTTCTTCCAATCCGACTTCTGACCTCTGGCATCTGAAAAGACACGTCAGCGTTTTTTCTTATGATCTTTATATTCATACCGGTCCCGATCCACTTGATCAACCCGTTCACCGGATTCATCAAATTGAATCGCCCGGTAATACGCATCATGATAAAACGTGTACCATGCCCGGTTCTGATAGCCATACGCCATCCATTTTTCCTTTTGATGAACAGAAGTTACGGGATAATCGTCATAAGCAAGAGCCCATAGCTTATTCTGATGCGCATGCGTCGGCATGATGTCCGCCATATGGATCCATGTATGATCACCGTCTTCAAACAAAAGGATCGAATGCCCGTCACTGTGCCCGCCGGTGTGAATCATTTTCAGCCCGTCTGTAATGGCCAGTTCGTTTTCAAATGGCTGTACCTGCTCCTGTACCGGTTTCCAGTTCATTTCCCAATATGTATTGGCTGAACGAATATTGGGATTGCGCATTTCATCCCACTCCACCTGAGAAACGTAAATCACGGCATTTTTGAAAACAGACGCATAACCATTATCCACAGGTTTCGTCAGGCCACACGCATGGTCAAAATGTAAGTGTGTCATCAGCATAGCGTCGATATCATCTGCCCGCAGCCCCAGTTCGGCAAGCGACTTATCAATTGATGACGCCTCCTTTACGCCGAAGTTTCGAATCTGTTTGTCCGTCAATTTGCCATTCCCCATGCCGGAATCAATCAGAAAATTTTTTCCGTCCAGCTGCAGTAAAATCGGATCTGTCCGCAATTCAATCTGGTTTTTGTCATTATGTGGATACTTTTTTCCCCATAACGCTTTTGGGACAACACCAAACATGGCACCACCGTCAAGGAAATTCACACCGCCGTTCAGCCATGTCAGTTGCGCCCGTCCAATCTGTAGTGTCTCCACTCTGTCATCCTCCTTTGCCTGCAAAGTGAATAGCAGTTAAGCCGCTGCAATCTATAGGTCATTGCCCGGAAGATTAAAACAGCGTATCTTACTGCCAGTTACATGCGGGATACATTCAGTCTAGCGAATACCTTCTCTGATGTAAACGATTGCAAATTGAATTGAAAAAGAACCCAGCTATTGCGGGTCCTGGGAAAATTGAGCCCGGCAGCGGTAAATCGGCTGTCCTTTAGCTGAAAATCTCTCTTCATATTCCGTCATCACATTCTCAGGGTCTTCAATACTGTGAAGATCCAGCGTCACGTCTTTTAAAGCCAACCCAAATTGAGAAAAGCTGACGAGCGAATACTCAAACAGTCCCTGATTATCCGTTTTAAGTACGACTTCCCCATCAGGCTGTAAAATATGCCGGTATTGTTCCAGGAATGTATGGAAAGTGAGGCGCCGTTTGGCATGACGTTTTTTCGGCCACGGGTCAGAAAAGTTTAAATAAAGCGTTGAAATTTCGTTGTCAGCAAACAGCCCGTTCAGATCAGCTGCATCCACATGTAAAAGCAGTACATTATCCCGGCCAGCCTCCTTCACTTTGCTTCCGGCCATCACGATAATACTTTTGGCCAGTTCAATGCCAATAAAATTGACATCCGGATGCTGTGTCGCCATACCAGCGATAAATTGACCCTTCCCGGTCCCGATTTCCAGATGAATGGGGTTATCGTTTCCGAAATAATCCTGCCATTTCCCTTTCTTATCATACGGATTCGGGATGATCAAGTTGGTATTCTCTTTCAGAAAATCATCTGCCCACGGTTTATGTCGCTGTCGCATGATTACGTCTCCTTTATCCATAAGCATAGAATTCGTGTGATTGGTTAAAACTATCGATTGAGGTGAAGGACATGACATTGACGACCCACAATCAATTACGATTATTGTATGATATTTTAACAGAACAAACGGAGGATTGCTGTGGTGACATTTCCGAATATCAGCAAATCAAACGGCTGGTTCAGGCCATGATGGCGAACAACAGCATTCCGGATGAACAGCTTCTACAGCTTTTGCCGGAAATTTATAATTACGGACGACAGGGTGAGATCGCTCAAAATGATGAAGAACATATCTTGTCGAACAGGGAAAATATTGAAACATGGGTGAATGCTATCCAGCAGACTAACGCAGAATAGCATGACCAACGTAATCGTTCAAATTGCGTAAATCGGCCAGGCGGCTTTGTACTTTTTCCGTATCATGACGCTGCTGATGCCAGATTATATATTGCAGGGCATCCATAATCAAATACCAGTACATCCGTTCAAACAGCTGCTGATCGTTGGTTATCCCGTAATGGTCAAGCCATTCATCCCAATCTGCTTCCGGCACATACCATTTTAGTATAAAACCAAAGTCCATCGCCGGATCGGCTATCATGGCATTGTCCCAATCAATCAGATAGAGTTGGCCTTTCGTCGTCAGGATAATATTATTATGATTTAAGTCACAGTGGCATACGACCTGTGGCCGGCCACGGGTGACCGGGAGCAAACGCTGCAGGTATTTCAATGCTTCCTGGACTTCCTGATGTTCACGAATTAAACCGTCTGCCCGCAATTGGTCCGTGGCCGCTTCAAACCGGTCATCAGGTGTTACTGGCTTTTTGCCCAGACGCATTAACATATGGAGAAGTTCCGACGAGTCGTGTATTTTACGGAGCAAATCGGCCACCCGGTGATGCTGCATTTCCGCTGCTTTCAATTCTCTTCCTTCCAGCCACTCCTGGGCCGTGACCACATCACCATTTTCCATTCGCTTAGTGAACACAAGCTTCGGAACAATCCCCTCTGCTGACAGGACCGCCAGAAACGGCGAAGAATTCCGTTTTAAAAACAAACGCTGGCCGTTTTTCTCGGCAATATAGGCATCACCGGTCAACCCGCCCGCAGGCGTAATATTCCATTCTTTTCCCACTGCTTGTTGGAACCAATTCAACGGGCATACCCCAAATCATTTTATAATTCCGTTCGATACGTGCCTGTCTATAAAACAGCCAGGACACCTTTTACAGCTGGATTGACATCGATCGGTAAACCAGCAATCCCTTTTTATCGCTAAAAACAGACATGAGATTAGATTATCGGAAATTTAATATGTTTTCAACCGAAACTTATATTCGCATAATGTCTTTGTACGGTTCGGGTTTCGCGATGGTACAGGCGAACAGTATACTGTGTTGCTGCATTCAGATGATGTTTGTATAGATATCTATATTTATCCCGCATCTAATGGACAGTAACCCGCCAAAGTACGGCGAGTAACTGTCCTTAAATGTCCGATTCTGTTCGGCCTGCACGATGCAGGTCACAAAAGCGTTGCAACACGACAAGAAAATCTGCGACAGCGATACATCGCACGAAGAAAAAGTGCTTTTCTTTTTCGAGGACGTTGCGAACCTAGCCTTTGTTCCCCCACATTCAGTGGAGAAAAACGCTCCACTGAATGAAGTTTTACTTTATTTTTCCCCGTTACCGGCTGTAAATGAATCATTATCCGGTTCCCACTCCGGACGCTTCAAGGCGCTCGTCCGGCAATTTTTCAGTAAGCCTTCAGCTGCTTTGAGCTGCTGATTTTTCAGAGGGGAAATGAGGTTTCGCTTATAACTGAACCAATCGGCGTATGCTTGTCTTCCGATTAGTTTTGTATTGTAGGGTTCGTTATGAAAGACAATGTCGTTCACCGGGGCTAACACAACCTTCGTGATAGGTAAATCCAAATTGTCCCGATTAAGAACGCTTTTCACAATTTGTTCGGTTCGTTTTAAGGCAAGGGTTGGACTAAGTATCCTGGTTTCCTGTTGCGATTTGCCCCGAACCACCCATGTCCGTTCATCATCAGCCCAAATACGCGTGCCGGAAGCCTTTTCAATCATATAAATGATGTCAATACCAAGTGGGCTGATTAAAATAATTTCTCCGTCAACCGGTGCTTTTTTAACATTAAAGATGGGATAGTACATCAGTAAATATGTATCGGGAAAACGCTGAAGAAAATATTTCAGTCGAGCATCATCATAATACTGCTGTTTCACAATCGAGACATCTGTCACAGTCGAGGACGCCCATTTCAATTGCCGTGGCAACAAATCATCGAGAAAATCATGCTTTAATGCCTGTTCGGTCTTTGGCAAGGAATCTTCTTCGTCCAGTGATGCCTTTTTCGTTTGCCGGCTGCCCATCCTCAGGATTGACTTCCATTTGGAAAACATTGAAACAGGTTCCGACTGCACCATTTTTTCCGCCATGAGGTCACTTTGCCATAAATGCTGACGTTTTTTCCAATTTTCCTGTTTCATCCGGATGAATTGACCCGGATAACGATAAATATTCCACTCATACCGCGAAATATAGTCTTCCAGTTTGATGAGCTGAGCCATTTTTCAAGTCCCCTCTTCCATCAAATGATAGGCGGCTGCCGTATAATATTTCGGACTTTTCGCCGGATCAATCCGGTAAAGCACGACCTCGTTCACCGTAATTGACTGCCCTTCGGTATAGTGCTGTTTTAACGCCGACAGATCCTGTTTTCCACCGTCCCATTTTTTGGCTAACGTTATATGCGGTGAATAAGTGCGCTTTTCCTGCTGAAACCCTGCTTGCAGCGCAATATGTTCAACGGTTCGCTGTAAACCTAATAGGTCATCATTTCGCTTCACCCCTGCCCAAAGGACACGCGGTTTCGCCGGATCGCCAAACGTCCCGAGCGCCTCGGTCTGCAATGTAAAAATCCTTATCTTTTCAATTGCCTGCAGTGAATGGTGTAATGGCTTAACCTGTTCCTGAGAAACCGCGCCCAAAAACGTCAATGTTATATGCAAATCATCCGGATGTGTCCACTGTCTATACGGTAATTTTTCTTTTAATGATCGCTGCCAGCGGGCGTACTGTTCCTTCAGAAAGCCCGGCAAAGGAACCGCCAAAAAATAATGCGGCAAATTCATAAACATCCCTCATTTTTCTAGTATTTATATCGTATAATTTAATAAACGTTGTACAGTTTTTTGACAATAGCGCAAACTTTTCCTTTTATCCAAAGCAAAATAGCGGTAAAATTGAATTAACGTCACAGATGGTTGCAGCACAGAGCATGAAATCATTAGGGAGTGATTTTTTGAATCATGCAACATCTCGCATGCTGACGAGAGTAAAGGCTGTCTATCTCTATATAAGAGAACAGGGGACAGTCTCAACGCAAGAGATCGCTGAGGAATTCGGGACAACTGACCGTACGGTTCAACGGGATTTGACGATTCTGACACACAATGGGCTCGTCAAAAGTCCTAACAAGGGAAAATGGAAAATCACAAGCAAACCTGTCAATATCCCCTGATGCTGAGGATCGTTTCGCTGGCACCTGTTGTCAGCGCTTTTTTTGCCCGGCTGATCTTAAGCATGCCACTTCCGCCTCTGTCAACTCACGATGCTCCCCCGGTCGCAAATAGTCATCCAACACCAGATCACTCATCCGGATTCGCTTCAGAAAGGTCACTTTTTTCCCGACCGCTTCAAACATACGTTTGATCTGATGGAACTTCCCTTCCGTGACCGTCACGTTTACCACCGAAAAACCATCTGCTTTCAGAACCTCCAGATAGGCCGGTTTGGTGATATAGCCGTCTTCCAATTCAACACCGCGCCGGAACCGGGTAACATCCTCTTCCGTCACATGGCCCCTAATTTCAGCATAATACGTTTTCTCGACGGCTTTCTTTGGTGAAGTCAAGTGATGCCCGAGTTCGCCATCATTCGTAATCAGCAGCAGGCCTTCCGTGTCTTTATCAAGCCTGCCGACAGGAAATGGGTTAAACCGTTTATACGCATCCGGCAGAAGATCGACAACGGTTTTGCTGCGTTCATCAGCTGTCGCTGAAATATAGCCGGACGGCTTATTCAGCATGATGTAAATAAACGGCCGGTAATGCACATGTTCATCATTAACATAAACGCTATCATGCTCGGGATCAATCTGCAAACCGCTGTCTTTAATTTGTTGGCCGTTAACGGTCACTTTCTTCTTTTTAATCAACGCTTTGACCTCTTTTCTGCTCCCATGACCCGTATTGGCCAGCAATTTATCAAGACGCATACATATCCTCCATTCACCTGTGAAATAGTCGGTCCAATACACGTACCCGGTCACCTAAAATCCGTTCAAGCAATGTTGACTGATAACTGAACCATAAATAAACACCACCGCCAATAACTACGCCAACAATCAACATGATGACAGCTGCCCCGCGTGTTGCTTCATAATCCAAAAACAACCCGATTAAGGCTTTGCTTATCGCAATGGTGATCACCATGAAAACAGAGAAAATACATATAAGCAAAAAGCGTTTGAACGTCTGTCTGTACGAGAACTGGATGGCTGATTTAATCCGCCATAAATTGAGCGCTACTGCTGTTCCCGCTGCCAGTCCTGTTCCAAAAATGGCACCCTTGGCACCGAATATGTGGATAAGCTGGATATTGAATAATACTTTGATTAGCACGCCGCCTGATAAACTGATGACAGCAAATTGCTGCTGGTTGATGCCCTGCAAAATAGCAGATGTCACGGTGAACAGCGCAAGCATTAATGCAACCGGCGCATACCATGCCAGGAGCGTTCCTGTATAGTCAATCTCTTTCATGCCAAATAAGGCACCATATGCCTCATGCGATAACGTCGACAGACCCACAACGGCCGGGATAACGAGAACAAGCACAATTTGTAGTGCCTGGTTAATCTGCTGGTTCAGTAAAGGGCGGTCACCCTGTGTAAATGTTTGTGTAATGGCAGGGATAATCGCCAGCGACATCCCAGTCGCTATGGTTACCGGAATGATAACCAATTTATGCCCATAATAAATAATCGCCGAGTAAGCCATATCGAACAAGTCCTTTTGGTCAATCGCCGTCATGGCCCGTTCGATGGTAAACTGATCTACCAGCTGGTATAACGGAATGGCCACACCAACCAGTATAAATGGCCCGGCATAACGGAACAGCTCAGCAAATAAGGCCTTTGTCGGTATGTCATGTGATGTCCGTTGCCGTTCAATATTGCTTTGGATGTAAGCCTTGCGCTTACGCCAATAGACAATTAATACGGCACAGGATGCCAGTGCACCGATAAAAGCGGCAAATGTCGCAAAGCTCACCGCTGTCACAATTGTTCCATCCAAAAGGTTCACCACGGTGAATGCGGCAATTAATATAAAGCCGATTCGTACAATCTGTTCCACAACCTGTGAAACGGCAGTAGGGCCCATCGACTGATAGCCCTGAAAAAATCCGCGCACAATACTCATGGAAGGAATAATCAATAACGCAAAGCTGACCATACGTATTACCAGCGTCACATCATCGACCGCAATATTGCCGGTATCCTCATCAGTTATCGTGAACTCTGCAAGCCTTTCAGCACCGATAAATAATCCCAGAAACGCGAGAAGCCCTGTCACAGCCATAAACGTGATACCGGCCTTAAACATCCGCATGCCTGTCTTATAATCCCCTAAGGCATTATATTTAGAAACAAACTTCGAAACCGCCAGTGGAACGCCAACGGTGGAAAGACTAATTAAAATACTGTAAGGTGTATAAGCAAACGAAAACAGCGTCCCACCGGTTTCGCCCACCAGCTCATTAAATGGAATAACATATATCATGCCCAGAAATTTTGATAAAAATGTTGCACCTGTAAGCAGCAACGTACCTCTGACAATATTCGACATTATTTCACCTGCATCTGGTTAAAAATCACATACAAATGTCATTTTACCATAGATCCCATACATACGTGATAGGAAACTAAACGTTGATTCTTTTTAAGGTGTTTAAAACGTGATATGCTATGAAGAAGCGAAAGGAATGAAGATTATTGACTTATGATGTCGTTGTCATCGGCGGCGGACCATCCGGGTTGATGGCCTCCATCGCTGCTGCTGAAAATGATGCTAAAACCCTGTTACTGGAAAAGGGGAAAAAACTTGGCAAAAAGCTGGCCATTTCCGGTGGCGGTCGCTGTAACGTCACAAACCGGCTGCCTGCGGAAGACGTGATCAAACATATTCCCGGAAATGGCAAATTTTTATATAGTCCATTTGCTGTTTTTAACAATTACGATATTATCGATTTTTTTGAAGGCATGGGCGTTCAACTTAAAGAAGAGGATCACGGACGGATGTTTCCGGTCACCAATTCAGCCAAAACCGTTGTCAATGCATTAATCGGTAAATTGGATACGCTTGGTGTCGATGTTCGTATGAATACACCCGTAACGTCTGTTCGTTACAGTGAAAATGAGCATACCATCATTTTGGAAGATGGATCGAAACTACAAACCAAATCCGTGGTCATTGCTGTCGGCGGAAGGGCTGTTCCCCATACCGGATCAACCGGTGATGGCTATGCCTGGGCAAAAAAGGCCGGCCATACGGTTACAGAATTATACCCGACCGAAGTTGCCCTTACATCCAAAGAAGCATTTATTCAAAATAAACGTCTTCAAGGGCTGTCATTACGTGACATTTCCCTATCCGTTTTAAATAAGAAAAACAAGCCAATGATCACCCATCAGATGGACATGATATTCACACATTTTGGCATTTCCGGTCCAGCTGTTTTACGCTGCTCCCAATTCGTTGTCAAAGAACTTATGAAGGGACGCGAGAAAGTACCAATGCTGCTTGATACGGTACCTGACCGACAGGAAGAGAAACTGGTACAGTCAGCTTTAAAAGCGATGGAGGAGAACCCTAAAAAATCAATCAAAAACATTTTAAAAGGACTGGTACCAGAAAGGTTTCTGGATTATATGCTGAATTATCACGATGTTAATAACGAACATAAAGCAGCCATGATTTCCAAGGATGTCATTCGCCGCATTATCCACAACCTGAAAAATTTCCGCTTTTACGTGCATGGTTCGTTACCCCTCGATAAGGCTTTTGTTACCGGAGGCGGGGTTTCGTTAAAAGAAGTGGTTCCAAAAACATTGCAGTCCAAACAGATGCATGGTTTATATTTTTGTGGCGAAATACTGGATATTCATGGATATACCGGAGGTTACAACATAACCTCCGCTTTAGTAACCGGACGGCTTGCAGGGATGAACGCCGCCAACGAAGCCATTCACGTAACTGGCATTTGATACCTGTCATCTTTTCAGCGGTCTCATGCCAAGCTATAAATGTCCGGGAACTTATGCAGAAAGGACTGAAGCTCATGCAAAAAAATAACAACATGTGGTTGCCGCTGATTGCATCTGTTGGCGTCGGAGCAGCGACATATTACAGTATGACACGAAATAACCGAAATTTTGGCCAGGCCATGCAGCAAATGGTTCCATTTGTTTCGCAAATGAACAATGGAACAAGCAACCAGCAGAACTTTTAATGTCTCCAGAAATTTGGTAAGAACAAAATCGCTGACGCGACTAAATCACGTCCCAAGTGAGGATTAATCACTTGGGATGTTTCTCGCTCTAATCATAGTACCATTGCAGTGAGGGCAATGAAGTTCCACTTCTTCCCCTCTCTTTTT
>NZ_JBHTNH010000025.1:0-76793 GCF_042679865.1 Lentibacillus salinarum
CATGGGCTATCATAACGCCCGTGCCTTTTATATTGGTGGTAAATTACTTCGCAAACACTGGTAGACTCTTGTGCAAAGTGTGGTAAAAAGAACCGCAAGGCTGGTAAAAACTGACCGCAATACTCATTCTGGTTTAAAGCCGACTGCCTGATAGATAAATTAGTTGATGCATAGGTTGCCGGGAAATCGCCGGACTTGATTGGTTCATAGAGTTCTTGGTCGATGCGTACAGTAAAACAGAGTTGTCCAAAATCCGTCTCGTACAATAACCACATGAACTGGACATGTTCTGTCCCAGGCCTTACTTCAGCCGGGCATGTCTTACTTGAAATATTATTCGACAAAATTCGGGAAGTGACAGGCACCTAAAACTTAATGTAACCCTTGACATAATGGACGAGTTGAAATAGAATCGGCCTGATTGAAAAGTGGCTTCATGTCCTCCAGTGTTCCCGTACCTACTTCCTTCCAGTCAGGTGATAATCCCATACCACTTTCACAATCCTCATCCAAAGGGGCAGCCTTTCATGACAACCATCCTACCCAGCTATGAGATTAATGGGGCCACCATGGCACTCCTGCCAGCAGCGCACATAGACTATGAGACGACTGTCATCGAAAGGAATCAGGAGCTATTCATCCGGAAAACGCCGCACCAGCTAATCAGCAGTGCCTGTCTGGAAAACTGCTCGACATATGAAGGAAGAAGAGAAACGGTCATGCATCATTTCGGATTTAAGCGAAAAGTCCCTATCCCGATTAACCCTAGGAAAAACCTCTTCGCCTTCCCAACTCACAGTCCATCTGATTTTACATGCTGCTGGATCTTCTATAAGCACATCCAAGCAATCCTGCCGCCATCCGCTTCGTCCAAAAACACACCCAACCAAACAATTCTTCTCTTTAAAAATGCCCTGCAGCTGCCGGTGGACGTATCACATTATGTACTGGAAAAACAACTGGAGCGGACCGGAATGTGTATGTGGCGGTTTGGAGCTATTCCGACTAGATTAGGGTAGTGATAGGCACAAAACAAAAAAGCCTCCCACATTTAACGTGAAAGGCTAGTTCAAACCATCTCAAACCGCTCCATAATATCAAATCCTGCACCTTGATATTCCGTAATATCACTTTCTCCAACAACTGAGATATTCACCTTTTGTTGAGGCTTTGCATCTGGATGAACACTTTCTACTTTCGCACTGTATGTCCCATTATTTTTCATAACGTCATGCATAAAACCACTATAAAAGGCAGGCACATATCCTAACTTATAACCGGACTGGGTAGTCAAGACAACAACGGCCTTCTTATCTTTGGGATTCATTTCATCAAGTTCAAATGTTACATCGTCTCCCACTTTTAACGCATTTAAGGCGTTTTCTCCTTCATAATACCTCCAACCAGCTACATAAAAATCGAAATCAAAGTGATTATCATAACGATAAATTGGCGCAACAAATTCATATGGGTCTGTAGCCAATCTTCCACCCGTAGCACGTAATAAATCCATTTCTGTATAATTATTTGATAATCCATATGATTGAAGGAGTTCCTTAAAATCTGGCCTCCGCTTATCTGGTAGCCTCCTTGCAAAGGCATCAAACAAACGATTAGACTTATACACTTTATGAATATCTCGAAAAGCAAGGTGTGGCCGATAGCCATTTTTCATCGCTTCTAACAAAGTACGTCTTTTTCCGCTCAACTCATAAGCAAACGTAAATTCTCCATCTAGGCTTGATAAATTCCCAATATGATATCGTTGACGCGTTTCGGTATTTTGCCAAATTAGCCATAAAACAAATGGTCGCTTCGTCATTATTCACTCACCTCATTTTGCCATTCCAGAATCCAATCTTTCCGGTAGTAACAGTTTTACTACCCACTCTTTGTATATGTCACTCATAACAACTGTAGGTATCGTATTTAAAATCCCAATAATATTATTCTTATTCAAAACAGCTAATCGATTTACAGCATCATCACTTTCTTTTGGATACTGATCTCGATTGCCCGACAGTAATTCCAAGTATTTTGGTTTCTTTTTTCCATCAATTCCAATTAACGAGTAACTTCTATTACTAAATGCCTTGAACATATTGAAGTCTTTAAACATCAATTTTATTCGCTCTTCTTTTAATTGAAACCCTAACGATGCACCATTATCATAAATGGGAGCTAATCGATAACCCGACCTTGTTGCGATAACTCCCCAATTATCACAGTGTCTATCTTGATTCCCGATTAACGCATCAAACACAGGAATAACAATAAAGTCTTTATCCAACTCAAAATCCGATAAGGCCATAGCTATATGATGAAATGTGTAATTATCCAGTTTATAACGATCAAAATCTTCTACAATCGCTGGAAATAAGTCGCCGCCCTCATAGAACTCTTCCGTTCCCGAAGTGAATTTCCTCGCTATAATCCCATGAGTATTCTGTCTAACAGCTAAGTGCACATCCATCATATTTAATTCAAGTAAGTTACCTATTTCAGAAGAAACCTTTTCAGCCCATGCCTCACCAGTATCTTCCTTTGGTATCTTAAACATGAAATGCTAAGCTGTTTCAGGTTCTATTACCCAAAACTTTGCTCTAGTCCCTGAAATTTGCCTATTAACGTCCTCTTCCCATTGACTCACATCCAGAATTCTCATGAAATCGTCCCTTATTCATATCAGTAACCTTTATTATATCATGTGATAAGAATTCCATCGTATTATATGCCCTAAACCACTACAACCATTGCACATTTTGTATATCATTATCTCATAATAAAAATAATAACTGAAGTATTTTATTGGAGATATTTCGAACAATTCGTGAAATCACACTACTAGAGAAAATGGACCGGGGGAGGATTCAATGGAAAAGGTGGAAAGCGAAAAGTCCCCATCCCGATTAACCCGAGCCAAAAACTCTTTACCTTCCCAACCCACAGCCCAACGGATTTCAAGTGCAGCTGGATTTTCTACAACCACGTTTTGACAATTCTACCAGCCCCTGCTTCAACCGAAAACGTATCCGCCCGAACAACCGTCGTCTTTACCAATGGGCAAAGCTACCAGTCAGCGCGTCACATTATGTGTTGGAAAAGCAGATGGAACGGACCGGGATGTGTATGTGGCGGTTTGGGACTACTTATGCTTTTCATTATAACAGACAAAAAAGCTATCTTCCGAATCCAAGCATGAATACCTTATATTTTCATCCCCTTCGACTAATCCCCCACACTCTCCGTAAAAAAGGGATAAATCTTCAATATTCTCCCATAAGTCCCGGAATCCTTAATTGGGAAGCAAGTCTTTCTGTTAACACAACGAGAATGTGTAATCGTATTCAAAATATCCAAGACGACAAGATCTTTTTTGCGAAAATAGGATTGGCATACTGGGCATCTAATTAGATTCATGATTAGTCAGTCCCTTCATAGCAGTCTAATTGTTTTAGATTTCTCCACTAATATCTACTGGACTCTTATTATACATGATGAAGTAGACTGTGAACTACGATTTCCAATGCTTGTTCCAATCCCGTATGAACGAACCCACACAAAAAAATCACCATCTATTAATTAAACTCCAACTTCTCTTCAGCTACTACCCCACGCAATTTCCGCCTTGCCGCCTTACCCCAGCCCTTTACCGTCTCCACCGAAACACCCTCCTGCTCAGCAATCTCCTGAACAGACATGTCCTCGATAATGAAATACGTCACCCATTTCCACTGCTTCTCTGATAAGTTACCCTTCACCTCCGCCCAAACATCGGTACGATACATCCCCATATCTTCAGCAGCCTGTGCCATGCTATGACGATTAGCCGTGCTGCCGCTCCGATAGTAATTCCCATCTTCCTGCTCCAGCCGACGTTTCTGCAAAATCATCGTTTGCTTTTCCTTCTCTCCCGTCTCTTTACGTATCAAGTCTATCAAGCGGTTGCGGATCATATAATTGAAGTAAGTTGCCATTGGCCCTTTATCCGGCTCATATTTCCGGTAAGCATTCCACATGGCCACTAAACCTTCCTGGTAATACACCTGGTGCGGATCGCTCATCTGTAATTGGTGAAGGTGATAATGAATCCGCCGCTTATTCTGGTTGAAAATGTCTTCAAACGTGTCGTTAACCCTCTTTTTCTCCATTAGTTAGCTCCCCTTCCGTCTAATAAACTGCACGCTTCAGAACATCACTTTTTCACTTTTAATTACTACAGATCGTGTGCGAGTATGCTCACATGAAAGGGGAAATGCCTATAACTTAACCATTTTCATGCAGCTTTCTTGGAGGTCGTTCGACAATAGTAATTACTTATATAATAGAACAATTGTTCGCATAATTAAAGTATTGTGTGAAAAAATTTAGTGCTGATTTCGCACATTTGTATTGAAGAGGAGCTAAAAATAATCGGCAAAACCCACGACAATCAACAGTCATTTTTTCTATGCTCTATGCGTATCAACCAAATGGTGCCGGCATTGCTGCTTTGAATTGTGAGGTGGGTGTACCAATTTAAGAATAATAAAAAGCCAAGGGGCAAACCACTGGGGCTGAAATTACCTGCTGTCTTTCTACTCCAAATATGATCGATGCACGAATACGAGTTTTTGCGCTTCATGTGTGACTATAATCGAAGTAAATGAACAAATGGGGGCATGAATTGGGAAAATATTTTTCGCCGGAAAATGCCCCCTTTTCCGTATTCGTTTCGATTGTAGGGATGAGAAGCGATTTCCCGGGCATACTAATCTATAGGTGATGACATGGCCAGAAGAAAAAAAGTTTCAATCGATAACCTGTTTGTGTTCGGATTGATGGGTTTGGTCGTTTTTCTATTCTTGCTCAACCGCGTCATTAGCTGGTTAACAAGCCTGCCAACGATTGCTTGGTTTGTGATAATAGGATTCATTATCACAGCAATACTTGCCAAACGACATATCAATCACTTGAGGAAATTAAAAGAAGCAGAACAGCGTCGATTGAGACTTGAAAGAAAAAGAAACCTGGATGATTTAAAAAAGATGCTGCCCTCGACTTTTGAACATTATACATGTGACTTGTTCAGGCAATTTGGGTATGATGCACATGTAACACCCGTCTCTGGTGATAGCGGCAAAGACATTATGATTTACAAACAAAATATGTTCGCCATTGCCGAATGCAAACGTTATGATAAAACCAAGGTGACACGTCCAGATATTCAAAAGTTTCATAGCGCTTTAATTGATTGTAAAGCTGATAAAGGTTACTTTGTCACGACTGGTGATTTTACCAGTCAAGCAAAATCCTATGTTCTTGATAAACCGATTGAAATGATAAACGGCGCTAAACTGGTCCATTTAATTGTGGAAGTCACTAAAGACGAACAGGCTAACAAACAACTTGATGCAATGCTTACTCAATTTAACGGATAGGGATTTGTCATTGATGACGGGAATCTCCAGAATCATACCCATTTGTACTTGCAATCCCTATCCGGCATCATTCACAAGCACTAATTCTTTACATCATCCGGATGAATCTTCTTCTCTTCCAATTCAATTAATGCGACAACTTCCAGCAAAACATAGGCGGCATCTTTTCTGGTATATACCTCATCATCGATTAAATGGCAAGCGGTCTGGATAATTTTGCTTTTCATGTCGGTCAATAGCCATTTGGTTTGTAGTTCATCCAGACAGGTTTGGCTTGCCACTGCTTCTTTTTCCATATTATCGCTCACCTCCCAGTGCGGTTTTGACATTAACCAAGCTTTTCTTTGCCTTGTGTTTAAACTTCAATCTTTGATTCTTTGGATTTTGAATGACATTAAACATGATCTTTAGTCTAAGTTATCTGCCTAATTCTTCTCTCATTAGGTATTTAAGAAAAATCATCTACTCATCGTATAAAAGAATTAGTTGCTTGGAATATTTCTATTAGTATCCATTATATCGTTCATAAAGATATTTTCAATAATTTAATCGTTATTTACGATTAAATTTTGATTTTTTTCGGATCTATCGCTCGTTATAAATACTATAATAGGGATAGGAGGTGCAGAATGGATATAGGAAAACGCATAAGAAACTTAAGGACGGCAAAAAATTATAGTGTGACAGAACTGGCAAATAAAGCCTATATATCACAATCCTATTTAAGCGATATAGAAAAAGGCAGAACTGCTCCTTCTATTGACAAACTAAAAGTTATCTGTGATTCATTGGATATTTCATTAAGTGAATTTTTCGGCACTGTTCCCGAGCTACCTACAGAGTTAATCCGGTTAGTGGAGAACGCTCGAAAATTAACGGATGATGAAATAAGATTACTATCCAACTTTTTAGAAGCATTAACAGAACGAAATAAACGGAATGACTAAAATTATATGGTAGGGACATTTCCTTGCGAGAACTGTCCCGGTTATCAGATATTCGCCATGCTGCACTAAGTGAGTTATCTAATCAAAAGCGTGAGAGTATCAATTTCAGACATGTAGAGAAAATAGCAGAAGCCCTTGAAATTGAGGATATTAGGGAAATAATTGACTTGGAAGATAAACCAGATTAAAAGTCACCCATAAATAATGGACGATTATTATAGGAATGATAATATTTCATGCATTAAAGACCAAATTAAGGCACTAGGAGTGCTATTGATTGTTGGGCATTCCTTTCATAATCTCTATTATATGCTCCTGATGCTCAGCACACATATTCGATCCGCACAATAGCGCAATCTATTGTATATGGCAAATCGTAGTAGGAGTAACTACAATGATTATTTTCCACCAGTCTCAGACAGTACTTATAAATATCATTAAACTTCAAGGATAGTCACGCGAACCAGTAGCCCCTTTCCTAAGTAGGTCATCTAATCAGGCGATGTGACTAAAATCGCTATAATATATTTATATCCCCCGAAATTAAGCGTTGTACAGTACCGTCATGTATTACTCTCTTATTACTTTAATAGTTAAGGGTGATTGAGTTCCATTACGGAATCAATAAATGATAGGTGATAGTTCAATTCGATGTTGATCGTAATAACCGACACTAAGAATATTCTATTTATCATTTTTTTCATTAACATCAATTTTCCATTGACCTATTTCATCCTGAATATAACTATCCGTTGAGACACTTACAACGGTGTCGTCAATATTATTTTCATGCTTATTATCCTCTAAATTAAAAATACTATTTGCTACTTCTAAATCTATGTCCTTATTAAATAACTCGGCCTTCGTTAGTATTCCTTCACGATTTGGTCCTATTTTACCACTAATAATATCTATTCCTTTATTTATTTTTTCTTTTTGTTTTGCATCTATTTCAAGAGTTTCTACTTGTTTTTTTAAATCATCTATTTGTTTGTCTTTTTCTTCTATTTCTTTCTTGTGTTCTTCATGGAGACTTTGAATATTCATTTTTAACATTTTCAGGAATGAACCCATCTCATCTGCATTTCCAGCAAGCCTATTAAAAATTTGTAAGTAATTATTTATTATGGGATCTTCTAAATATCCAGGATACCGAACATCGTGGTCTATTTCACTCCAAGCCTCTTCAAAGATAGTTCTCACCTGAACTTCTGCAATATATTCCTTATTCATGGGTTTTGTTTTAACTAAATAATGAACAGAACGATAACCGGCTTTATGCTCTTTAACATCGCAGCCACTTTGTTCATATCTTTCTCTAATCTCTTTCGAATCTCCACTCCTAATGTTTGCCTTTGGTTTCTCATGAAGATTCCAATTTTCATTAATAGATTGATGGATATGTTCCCGGTCTTCTTTATACAAATGAAGAACGCGGATTCCTATCAAATCAGTTAACAATTCTGTATAGTTACCAACATTAATATCTAAATTTGGGGCTTCCAGCTTTTTTCTAATAATTTTATCAAGTAGATGGATATCATCCTTTATCCGAAAATGAATTATATGTGCTTTATCCATTTCCTTTAATTTATTTGATAACATTTGGGCTGTTAAAAATAAGTCGTTTTTCAAGTTTTTATAATTATTAGAAATATATTCCAGTTGTCCCCATTCAATACCTGATTCTTTTATTTTCTCCTCTGTCAACCTGGATTGCTGCAGATATGTTTTCATTTTCATGAATATATCTCCTTTGTCCCATTACAAAAAGACGTTTATTATAACTGTTTTATTATTCCACCACTAGTTGATCCGATTCTTCTTCCATCATCATATAATAATGCTGTTCTTGACCAGTAGCCATAAAAATCTTTTTAAATACTTCTTGGTATTTATATACTAACTCTTCATCTGGCGTTACATATAAATCATCATTTATGGAGTGTGAGCCGTCATTAATCCATGACAACAAATTACGACAGTATACTTTATCCTTGCCATCAAAATATTCTTCAATACTATGTAAGTTTTTTAGGTTACCAAATTGAGTAAAATACGTTTCCAAAACCCTCCTCATTATATTCTGGATAGTTTGCAAGTTATCCTTATTTATATTCCTTATTTCACTCCAAAGCAGCCCATATGATGATTGAATAGGATTGTGTTCGTACTTCTGGATAGTCGATAAACTTTTATCATTTTTACGGATAATCCAAAAAGTTTCATCTTTAAATGTTTGGTTTTGAAAATTAAAGGTTACTTCCTTATGAAAGTATATATTGTGTGTAAATAGCAGTAACTGGGTTACATATCCTTCTTCTCTGATTTCTGAAATTAACTCACGGATTAAATGGCCGACAATAAACATAACATTACTATCCAAACTGGAAACAGGATCATCAATAACGACAACTTTCTTATCCTGCACCTCTTCCTGGTTCGAGGTTCCTGTTATAAGATGATAAAAATATAAGAATGAAATAAATGTTTTTTCACCTTCACTTAGGGTATTTTTAGCATCTTCACCATTTTCTCTGACTATTTTATACTTTTGTTCTTCTCTATTTACTGTTTCAATTTTGAAATTCTTGAAACCGTATAAATCCAACGTATCATTGATTCGCTGCTCCGTATGGTGAATACCGGTAAGCTCTAACTGTATTTCTTTTAATTCGTTTATCGCATCATCAATAAATTCATCCTTTTGTTTTATAGATTTTCTCATCCCTTTTATCGCATTATTAATAGGTGTAATCTCGTTATTGAATTCATTATGAATGTCTTTGATCTGCTCACAGAAAAAACGCCACATTTGCTTTCTAAGTTCCTCTTGCTCTTGAGGTAATTTTTCTAATCGTTCATTTTGCTTTTCGATTTCAGCGTTAACCCTATGAATTTCTTTGTTTATTTCTTCTATATAATGAACAATTGATTGTATTTCAGTTGGCAGACTTGGTTCCTTAACTTTTTGATTGATATACTCTTTATTCCGTTGGTATAGAGCTTTAATATTCTGTAGACTGCTGGAAATTAAAGTCGTATCTATTCCAAAATTCTTATATTTTTCCGCATTAGTTAAAATAATTTCGATTGCACTTATAATTTTGCCTAACTCTAAATCATACTGTTTATAAGAAGAATCTAATTCTTTGATATTCCTATCATATGTATCGTCAAAGAGTTTTTCCAATTGTGACATTAGGTCATCAGGAGCAGGTTGTTGGCAAAATGGACAAATTTCTTTTGTTTGTTCTAAATAACTTTTTCCTACTCTAACCCAGTCACTCATATCTAACTTATTAATTAATTGTTCTAATTCTATATCTCCGGATCCAACAATCTTTTTATTAAATATTTCCATTTCTTCAACTTCATTATTATAGTTAATAATATCAATCTTACTATATGGATTATCCGGTTGTTGAAATAACAGTCGTTCCTCCTTTTCAATTTCCTCAAAACTCTTTAGATCCGAATCCACATCAAATTCTTCTAAGCACTTATAAGCAAATTTTTCAGAATTTCCCCTGGCACCTTTAAATGTATGGTGGAGAGTGACATCGTATTTCACCTTTTGAGTCCAACATTCATTTTTGAATCTATTAAATATGGTGTCCCAGTGCAACTGCTTTTTACGTAAATTCATTTCTATTTGTTCTTTTTTCTGTTTATTATCTTCAAGCTCCTTTTCACATTCCACCTTTCTTTTATGCAATTCAGTGCTGTCTTCACCCAAAATGAAAATACCATTTAATTCGTCAGTATAGGTAAAGTTCTCCTCCACAAAATTTCGGTTATAAACCAATACATTTTGAGATTCTGTTTTCCATGTAACTTTACAATCTCCAGGGTCACTTAAGTTTCTCAAAAGTTCCGAAATAGTAGTTTTACCTGAACCATTACTACCATAGATATAATTCACTTTTTTTAATTCGCTAAAGTGCTCTGGTTGCTCTCCAAACGTCGCAACATTTTGCATCGTGATAGTTTCAAACACAAAATTCTCCTTTCATACAAGAAAGCTATAAATAGGACTTCACTAATCAAAAAGCTCTTCTTTAGTTTAAATGCGCTTATATTTTAAACATCGAAACAAGTTGGATAAACTTTCAAATTTGTATATAAGAAACCCTTTTAAATTTATATGCACGGATTAACCCCTATTATTTCTTTATCATCATTGTCTAAATACTCATCCAATGCTACTATTTCTACAGCATTATCTAACAAAGTTTGGGTCCATGGATACGGTTGACCACACTCATGGCATAAATTTGGCAATTCGTATTTATATCCTGCAGTTATAATATTCGGAATATTATACTTTCCTCTTATTGCTGCATTACAACTAAGACATTGAGTTATTGTTTCTTTTCCACACTTCCTACAATGTTTAGCTTGAAGCGGGGAACCTAATTCATAATTATACGTAATTGTGTGTCCATCTAAGCATATTTGTGTCCCTCCATATTCCCCCATTTTTTTACCCCCTCTCCTCCTCAATAAATTGAGATTTCCGGAACTTCTTCGTTTTTCCATGGCTTAATTTAATTTGCTGATAATAAACGCGGATGTAGCTAGGAAGTAAACTGAATACGTTCACATATAAATAAGTGAAAAAATTTCTATCTTACGAATTCGATACATATCTACAAAATCCTTCATAATAAAATGATTTATATAAGCTAAATATACTCAGCACCCCTCTAGGGGTGCCGTAATTCTACCGCAAAATCTCTGCCTTACTTAACACCATAATAATCCACATACCAATCAGCGAACTTCTGCAAGCCGTCTTCTATGGATGTCTGTGGTTTAAATCCGACTGCCCGATAGAGTAAATCAGTTGATGCATAGGTTGCCGGGACATCGCCTGGCTTAATTGGTTCATAGATTTTGTTGAATTCCACATCACAGCCCAATGCATTGCTCAACGCTTTTTCCAGGGCGCCGATGAACGTCATGAGCTTCTCCGGGCTGTTGTTGCCGATGTTAAAGACACGGTGCGGCGCGCCCTCTTTCGCTTCAGGCGGATTGGCCATCAACCGTTCCATGCCCATGACGATATCGTCAATGTATGTAAAATCACGATACAAATCATTATCAAAATCGCCATTGTTAAAGATCTTAATTGGTTCGCCTGCAAAATACTTATTCGTGAAACCGAAGTAAGCCATATCCGGACGCCCCATTGGCCCGTAAACCGTAAAGAAACGAAGACCGGTCGCCGGAATGTTATACAGGTGGCTATACGTATGCGCCATTAATTCATTGGACTTCTTCGTTGATGCATACAAGGATACCGGATTATCGACAAAATCTGATTCCTCAAACGGCACTTTTTTATTCGCGCCATACACCGAACTGGACGACGCATAGACCAGATGATCAACCGGATAGTGTCTGCAGGCTTCCAGGATGTTGTAGAAACCAATGAGATTGCTCTGGATATAGACATCCGGGTTTTCAATCGAATAACGGACACCTGCCTGTGCAGCTAGATTCACCACAATATCAGGCTTATATTCCTCAAACGTCTCCATGATCTTGGTTTTATCTGCAATATCCCCTTTAATAAAGGTGAATGTCTCATAAGGCTGCAGCTGATCTAAACGTGTTTGTTTTAAATTAACGTCATAGTAATCATTAAGGTTATCGATGCCAATGACCTTGCAGCCCTGGTCCAGCAGTTTTTTGGAAAAATAGAATCCGATGAAACCGGCTGCTCCGGTAACTAGGTAGGTTTTGTTTGTGTTTATTGTATTGGTACCCATTTTAAATAGCTCCTTACGAAATTACCTTTAAATTATTCCATAGTATTTATAAAATTTCCTTACTCTTTCATCTTTCAACAAGGGTTGATGAATTTGTAAGATGTTAACATCACTATAATTGTTACCCTCAATAATCTTCATCCCAGTATCAGTAACAACAACATCCCAGCCAACATATCTCAAGTTATCCTCTGATTTTGCAACCTCTATCACCTTATTTTTCACATGTTCCCAATTAGGTATCACAGTTCCCTCTATCTTCACATTGGTATCTGGATGAGTTTGTACCCATTCAATTTTACTATTATTTTCTTGGTGGTAAGCTGCCTTACCTAATCTCCCCTTTTCTAAGTCAACTAGAGCAGTCATACCACCTTTCCAGACATTATCAACCGGTTTGGTTTTTTCACTACCAAATTTATGTACTGCAACAGGTATAAAAACCTTATCAGTTTCCGGATCGCGCATGGTGATGATTCTAATACTATTTATAGTTCCTGAGTATATTTTATTTGAATAAGCGGCCTGAGATAAATGTTCTACAATTAGATGGTTAGGTAATGTTCTAACAAATTCTTTTAGTGTGTCTGAGGTTATTGAATTGTAATCTAAATAAAAATTATCATTTTCATAAGTTAATCTATAAATGCCTTTTCCCCCTCCCCCACTAAACTTTTTAATAATCAATTTCTTTTGCTCTACAACAAAGCCACAAAATTCATCTAAAGTACAACTTCGATTGTTTAATATAATTTTCCCATTTTTTACTTTTCCATATGTTTCTGCTGTTACATTATGCTCAAGAAAAATTTTACTAAATAAGTTTTTATCATTAATTATTAATGAATAAGGACCATTGATTTTTGCAGTTTTACGCCTTTTAAAATCTGACAAATATAACTTATAATTATTCTTTTCAAAATTATACAATCCATATTTGTCACTGCTAAATCCTTGTATTAAACACCAAGCTTTTTTTCCTAAATTGGGATTCGAATTATTATTTTTTTCTTGTTCTAGAAGATATCTTAATGCAATAAGATTACATCGAGCATTCTTTAATAACTTTATCATTCGTCTCATCTATTAGTTTCACTCCGTAAATTTATTTATACTAGTTTTTTGGTAATTCTAATAGATTTCCTATCTTCCTATTCCACTCTGGTGGATAGAATTGCCCCATACCACTAGTTGGAAAGAAGGTTAATTCACCAAAATATATTTTATTATTTACATAATAAAAGTCCACTCTTACAAATGGAAAGTCTTGGGATAATTTTCGAGCTAATAGAATCATTTCTTCATAGTTCTTAGGTTGTTCTATCTTTTCCTTTGAATTAGCCAAGGGGCGCATTCCAGTAAAAGGCATATGTTCCCAATTCATATTGAAAAAATCAATAGTTTCATTGTTATCCCTTCCCTTAATAACTTGGCAATAGTAAGGAATACCGTTAAAACAATAAAATTTATAGTCATGTAAACTTGTAGAATTTAACATGTCATCACTTAGAAATGCCTCACAAATAATCCTAGGCTTAATATCCCTGTAAACCCACTCCCTTTTTGACCAATAATAATTATATCGTAGCCATCGTTTCATCTTTTTGAATTCTTTTTTCCAATCCATCTTATTTTTGTCTTTACAAACAATGTTAAATCCTGAACCGTGAGTACCCTTTAGTACAAATGATTTAGGCAATTCATCTATACCAATTTCATCTACTGATTCATAAACTCCTAATAATTCATTAAGATACTTGTCACCTACTGTTTCTTTAATAAATCCTCTAACTTCATATTTATCTGCACATTTTGTTGCTAGCGGATCATCCCAGTACAATTTCAACCATTGCAGTTTATCATTAAATTTTACAGGGTTTTCTAAATTAACTTCTCTACCTAATCTTTGTTTAAATCTTTTATTTAATAACTTTTCATCCGAAATAAAATATCTTAGATAAAACTCTTTAAATTTATCAACTAAAAGCACAATTAAATCATTATTTTTAATGGACTTTTTAATTGGCATTTTTTCACCTACTTTTTAGCTCCATTCATATAATAAAAACAATATCTAATCCCATAATTACAGCTATAAAAGGTTACTAGCAACATATCTCTTAACGTCTTATCCCTTAACATTCTCCATATCGAACTTCTTACTAATGAGGAGAGTTAACATAATTAAACCTAAACTTAGAAGGCCTGCTACAATAGAAAAAAAGGCAAGAGCAATAAGGTCATCAGAAAAGAAATAATAACCTGTTACAAATGCTAAAAAACGAATCACTAATGTGAAAGTAGCGTACTTTAATTGAAAAGCCTGAGCAAACATAGCAGGTAAAGCTTTTGTACTAGGCCTATTTAAAAACATACAGAATACCCAAAAAGCCATCCAACGTGCATATTCACCTGCTGTAGACCAATCAGAGCCAAAAACTAAACTGAAAATCGAAGGTCCAAATGCCATAATTATCCCATAAGGAATAATTCCAACTATAAACAAAGCAACAGTCGCCTTAATTATTGGCTTTGTTATGTGCTCCTTTTTATTGATCGCTTCCGAAATCCGAGGATAAAATACATCCCCAATTGATTTTCCAATTAATTGCGATGGAACGTTTAATACTGTTCTGCCAATAGCGAAAAAGCCTGCTGAGGCTGGGCCGAAAAAAAATGTTAATAGCAAGACAGGCATATTTTGAGATAGAGCGCTGATAAAGACATGCGGTGATCTATATATTGGAAAATTTTTATATTTTTTAGCCAAACTTTTTAATGGGGACTTATTGTAATCAGAATCATTTAATTTATAAGTTGATTTTCTTATATGTAGTCTCATCATTAAAGCTCTGAAACCATTCTCCACTGCGGTTAGAGATATCAGCACGGCAGCTACTGGGTAATAAAAACCAATACCTACTCTACCTCCATTTATAAATAGCGATCGATAAAACATGGTTTTGGCAGTGATTCTGAATTGCTTAGTCCGTATTAACCATTGTTCATTCACTTGCATTAATCCCGAAAACAAAATAACTAACGGGAATAAAAACGTGTATGGTGCAATTTCTTCTATATTAAATAATTCTACAATAGGCTTGTTAAAAATTAACAGCAGCAATAAAGATAATACAGATAGTGCTATAGATATATAGATTGATAAACGCATAATGCCCTTTGCATCTTGATCACTTTTAGGTAATACAATCGCTACAGGGTAGGTTAGTGCAGCTATTGGAACAATAATTTGAGCAGTGGATTGGAACACCCCCATCATTCCATATACTTCCGGCCCATATAATCGAGTAATTATAGGAGATGCAGCCACTGCAATCAGTTGTGCGGCTGCTGTACCAGATGTCATTATTACTACGTTACGAACAAATGGTTTTTTGCTAAATTGACATATTATAGTTTTCATTTGGTGCATTCAAAACAAGCCGCCTTTGAGGATCTACAAAATTAACTCAATAGTACATCGGGCTATTCTTTAATAACTGCATTAATATCAAAACTATTTATTCATTCATAAGCTTTTTTTACATAGATTTTATTTTTTTCCTTTTATCATAAGTAGTGCTCTTATGAAGATAAATTAGCTTAGCTGTAATTATCAATAATATATAATATTCTTCACTATAGTATTGAACCTGACCATACCCAAATACAAAAATACAGGACAGTAAAATAATCATTACTTTCGATAAATAATCTCGTACTAAACCATACTTTATAAATTGGTAGAAAATATAAAAATATAAAAAATAGAACAGTATTAGTCCTAGCAACCCATTGTTGACACCTAGTTCAATAAAATTATTATGAGAATAAGTCTCTCTGCCAACTACTGCTTCACTTGCAAAGATTTCTCTATATTGCCCAACCCCATGCCCTATTAAAGGTTTTTCACTTATATACTCAATACCATACTTGGTCATAATGTTTCTTTCATTTAATGAACCATCTGACACATTCTTACTAGTTATAGAATTCACTAGATTATTCATTCTATTATAGGTAGGTTCAAGCATTTCAACATTTGTTATAGTTTGGTGGAATCCTAATAACAGTAAAACAAATAGGATACCAGTTTTTATTATCCTTTTTGGATTTTCAATGTTTTCTAATATTGCCATTAACACTATTGATATTATAATTCCGAAGATTACTTTCCTTGACCCACCAAATAAAATAAATGTTATATAGAATGGCCATAACACAAAATATAAGTATCGCTTTTTCTTAAATATAAAATAAAATGATATACAGAATGCGATAAATACTAATATAGAAATATGATTTGGATTACCAGCAATATCAAAACGCCTCAGCCCAAATTTTGAGTAGTCAAACATAATTAATGCATATGAAGATATTAAAAGAGCGTTAATAACAAAATAAAAAAGAATTCTTTCTATTTTTCTCGTTTCATCAATGTAATTGTAAAGAAACACAGAAAAAATAAATATAGAAATAACAATTCGAATTATAGAAAATGCTTCGCTTTGGTCTATAGACCAAAAATAAGAAAACACGAACAAAAGAATATTAGCGAATAAGAGGACTAGGAAAAAATTTATTTTAATAGGTCTTTTTTTGAGAAAAATGTCTAATATTATTATAAACGAAAATAAGAGGCCGATACCATTTAATATAAAAAATGAATAATCAATAATATAATAGAAATAAATAATAAAAACGTAGCTAAATAACAATAACTCTTTAATGTTCATTATATGTCCTCCAAAAGAATCCAAAAGAATTGAATATTTGCATATTAAATTTATTCTTTTTAAAGTTACTAACTAACCCCAAATATCTCAACCTTTTATTAAGTATAAACACCGCACCATTGGATTCTTTTCAAACCAACTTAGATATTAAACCCACTAGAAAAGTCCTCTCTTATAAATTGTTAGACTTCACTTAATAACTTTTCATATTCATTAATTACAACTAATAAACCAAAATGGTTGTTAAATGACTCTTTTTTAACATCTAATGTATTAAACCAAGATTTGTCCCAGTTTAATTCAACAATCCTATCAGGGCAATCAATAATTTCCATTATCTCATTAGTTCCACCAGGGTGATCCGTTGTCACAACTGGACAACCACAACACAAAGCCTCTAAAAGAACATTAGGTAAACCTTCGTATCTTGAAGGCAAGATAAGCAGGTCAGCGTAATTCATCCACTTGAATGGATTATTCTGGCGACCGACAAAATGAACACTATCATCAATACCTAAAGAAGCAGCAAGTAATTCATATTTAGTCTGCTCTTTTCCCTCTCCTAATAGCCATAGATTAACATCTCTTGTTCTTTCTCGATAATTAGCAAATGACTTTAATAATAAGTCAATACCTTTTTGCTCTGTCATTTTTCCAATCGCGATAACATTTTTTTTATTATTATTTGGAAAGGGGGAAGATCCTTTTTTACTTTCCTTTTCAATCATTTGTATATCGACAGGGTTATATATTTTAACTAAATTATTCCCGGTATAATTAAACTCATGCCTAAAATCATTTACCATAAAATCTGATTGACATACAATTTTATTAGCGTATTTGAATATTGTTTTGTAGATAATTCTCCATAACCAGGGAAACCTACTCTGTTTGATTGAAACACTTGGTGTATTATTCTCGCGAAACACTAATTTTGTTGTCGATGGAAAAAACACCTTTAAGAGGGCTAGCAAAACAGATATACTGCGCATAGACGAAAATAAAATCTCCGGTTTTATTTTGCGAACAATTTTAACTAATTGCACAGAATTACCAATTATATTTCTCTTTGATAATTCCTCAACATTCACTTCTTTGGGAATGCTTTCCTGATAGTCCCCATTCGTATTAAACAGAATTAAATAGCATTTAAATTCATTTTTATTAATATGACGTATAATAGTAGATACTACCCTTTCAGCGCCACCACCACTAAGTTTCGGCATAATAAATGCAATCTTTTTCAAATTCAAACCTCCAGTTAACAATGGACTAGAACTATTTAGCTGTCTCAAGAATCAAGTTTTGAAAATTATTAACATATTTTTCCATTTTAAATTTCTCTTCTATTTTCTTTCTTGCATCAATTCCCATTACACGCAACCTTGTTTTATCACTAAGCATATGATCGAGTGCTTCCGCAAGGCTGCCAACATCACCTGGTGGAACCAGAATACCATTTGTCTCATGATCAACAATTTCGCCAGTCCCTGCCACGTCAGTAGAAATTACTGGACAACTACAGGCTAGTGACTCAAGGACAGTCCGTGGCAAACCTTCACTGTAAGAGGGAAGAACTACTAGGTCCAATTGTTTCATAATATTTAGTATGTCTTTTCTCCAACCTAAAAAATAAAAATAATCATCTAAATTGTTATTCTTGATTATTTGTTTAATTTCTTCTAAATACTCTTTTTCTGAAGGGCTTAATGTATCTCCTACTATCAAGAATTTAGTATTTTCCAACACATCGCTATTATCTTTACTTAACTTAACTATTGAATTTATCAAATCTTTTTGACCTTTCCTAGGTTGTATCGATGCAATCGTACCCACTAACCTAACATCAGATTCCATATTAAGTTCGTCTCTTAATAAATCGTCTGATTTAACACTATCTACATGAGCAAGATCAATACCAGTATAAACTGTACTAAATTTGTTTTTTGAACCAAAAATATATTTATCATTGAATATATTTTTTATACTGTCAGCAATAACTACAATATGATTAGCTATATTCGCCCCTATGTGATTGAATATGCCAAGGTTTTTATCTATCCTTACATACCATAAAACAGGAATACCTGAGAGTTTTGCTGCTAAACCACAAGTAAGAATCGAACGAATATCATTACAGTAAACTAAATCAATATTTTTGCTCCTAAAATATGAAATACACTTTTTTATATACTTAATAAAGCCCATAAGTGTACGAAATTTAGAAATAACGCCGCCATTTCTAATCTGTCCCCCGGTTTTATCCAGTTCTTGTGGATACTCGACAGTTTCAACTTTGATGGATTTTTCTTCTAACTTCTCAGTGAATAGTCCTCTCCCCGGACTAAGAGCAATCGTATCTATTTCATCTTGATCCGCATTGATTAAAAAATTATATAGAGACTGTTGTGCTCCATAAAATATATTATATCCTGATTCACAAAATACTACCTTTTTATTCATTATTAATGCTTCCCCTTGCCTTATATTTGTTATCTGAAATGTTTGAAACATAGATATTCACTAAATACAAACCTCTTTTACCTTCAAAAACCGAATCCACACAAATTTTATCGCCTAGTCTATTCCACCTCGGATGAAGATCACATCTAACATCATTATCATACTTAAAGGGAGCAAACACTTTCGCTACAATATTAATTTGATTCCGATTTATATAGTACACTCTGGATATCCTATATCTATCAGGGTAAGTATCCGTTACGACCATACTTCCATCGGGGGAATAACTTGGATGACCGTCCGATGTTAGTTCAAGAAACTTCTTTTCATATTGTGGTGTTTTATCTTTCATTAAATAATAACCATTGCCTTCAGACTTCTTGTGAGCAAATGCCAGTATTTCATGCTCATTTTTCCAACAACAATGTGATGTCATATTGTCATCATTCAAATTATACATATCTGTACCGTCACTATTTATAGTTACAAGTCGAGTATATTTGTTTGTTCCGTTAATCCATCTGTGGAGGACCATAAAACGGTTACCAGACGGATTCAGCATAATATGATTAACCTTATGTTCTGCACCCAACATTTCCTCTCTTTGCTGAAAGTTTACAAAGTCTGTATACTTTAAAATAGGTGTTATATCACCAGTTTCCAAATTGACATGCCAGATACAAGGTCTATCGGGGCATTTCTCATCTTTATATAAATCCGGTAAGTTAGAATATCCATAGCCCGGCCTCAACCGATGTAACCTTGAAAAATCAAGTGTAAGAGCAAACTTACCGTCATTTCCTACACTGTATACCGCCATTGAAATTACTCTTTCCTGATTTGTGTTGATATTTAAGATTACCGAACAGAGTTCACCATCTCGAAAATCATTATAAATAATTTTTTCTTTATAATCAGGACCTAACCACTGCAGCATACAGCCTTGCTGCACATTCCAGGTATGAGTTTTCCCCAAAACTTTATAGGAGTTGTTATCTTGAGTATCAAAAAGAATAATTTCAGCTGGTTCATTTGGGGCTACTGATGAATAAGTGTCTTTTGCCCTTAAACATAACATATATCTATCTGTTGCATCCCAAGGTGATTTATCGTAATAGCCAAAAAAGTATTCCATTCCATCGTCTGGAGATATTTTTGAAATGTTGCCTTCCGATTTTATTTTAGGAGAGATTGTATACATCCCTAGTTGATACAACCTTTTAGTAACTTTTTTAACAGCTGGCATCCTGCTTAAAAAAGCATTTATTTTATTTTCAATTCCCATATGATCATCAACTCTCTTGATTATTAGGGGTTTTCCTTAAGAATGTATTTGATAACCAATTAAAAAACCATAAAGGGGAGATATAAACCACTAATTGACTGACTGATACTATCAATAAATCAATTAAACTTGAGTACCCTTTTTTCCAGAAGGTATGCATTAACTTGATGTTACTTTTGCATTTAACCCAACTTTTCCTTCTCTCGGAATTATTTTGATTGGCACGAAATAAGACTAATGCTTTATCAACATTTTCTGCAATAAATCCGCTATTCAACATACGGACAAATAAATCGAAGTCTTGGTTTCGTCTATAATCTCCATAACCACCACAACGTAAAACAGCAGACTTTTTATACATAACTGTAGGGTGATTAAATGGGTTTCTTCTTCTTGAAAACTTTAATATATCTTGATGAGTTATAGGTACGACTCGGGAAGATAAAATATTTTCCGGGTCGTCATAAAATTCATCAATAAATGATCCAACAATACTTAAATTGTCGTTTTTAACAAATTTATTAATTTGCAGTTCACATCTATCACGGACAGAAATATCGTCAGTGTCCATTCTTGCAACTAACTCATTTTTACAGTTTTCCAATCCATAATTAAGTGCCTTTCCTAAGCCAACATTATGTTGCAAGGGAACGACAGTAAATAAGTTAGGATAAGACGTTTGATACCTATTAATTACTTCATCTAGTTCCTCAGTAAGCTCCCCGTCTTTCACAATTACAATCTCATTAGGAGGCAACGTTTGATTAATCATACTCTCAATACTTGTAATAAAGTATTCAGGGGTTTCCTTTTGATAAACAGACATAAGTACACTATAGTTTTTATTTGTCATAAAATCCCTGCTCCGTCCTAAAAAATCCTCAAACTTTCAGCTCGCCTTTGCCGATTTTATCAAAAAGATAGGCATATAGTTCGTCTTTAATATCTTCATTTTCCAAAGCCAAATCAATTGTTGTTTTCACAAAACCTAATTTTTCCCCAACGTCATACCGTTTGCCTTCAAAATCGTAGGCAAAAACTTTCTGCAGTTTATTCAAATGCTCGATGGCATCTGTCAGTTGGATTTCTCCCCCAGCACCTATTTCATGTCGATCCAGATAGGAGAATATCTCCGGTGTAAACACATATCGTCCCATAATTGCCAGATTTGATGGCGCTGTTCCTTTTTCCGGTTTCTCAACAAAGCCATTTACCTGATAGCGGCGTCCTTCAATCGTACTTGGGTCAACAATGCCATAACGATGTGTCTCATCATGAGGTACTTGCTGCACGCCGACAACGGAACTTTGCGTCTCTTCATATTGCTGGATAAGCTGTCTTAACCCGGGTGTTTCGGATTGAACGATGTCATCACCTAATAATACAGCAAACGGTTCATCACCGATGAACTTGCGGGCACACCAAACAGCATGACCAAGCCCCTTTGGGTCCTTTTGACGAATATAGTGAAGGTCGACGTTTGATGCATAATTAACTTTCTCAAGCATCTCAAATTTTTCTTTTTTCATAAGATTGTCTTCAAGTTCAAAGTTGTGGTCGAAATGATCTTCAATTGCACGCTTTCCTTTGCCTGTCACAATAATAATATCTTCAATCCCAGATTCAATCGCTTCTTCTACTATATATTGAATGGTGGGTTTGTCAACAATCGGCAGCATTTCTTTCGGCATCGCTTTGGTAGCTGGCAAGAATCTCGTTCCTAGGCCAGCCGCTGGAATAATCGCCTTTTTAACAGTCTTCATTAAAATAACCTCCAAATAAAATACTTGAATAGCTTAGTATTAACTCATTTCAATTTAATGAGCAGTTGCTACACGTTTTCGTGACTCCCACTTCCAAGCATCCTTACACATATCATTAAGATCCTTTTCTGATTTCCAACATAATTGCTTATGCGCTTTAGTCGGATCAGCATAGCAAGTAGCTGTATCACCCGGTCTCCGTTCCACAATTTCATAAGGAATCGTAACACCTGAAGCTTTTTCGAATGATTGTACCACTTCCAGTACACTATAGCCTCGTCCAGTGCCTAAATTAAAACTCTCTACACCGTCACAAAAATGTATGTGTTCCAAAGCCTTTAAATGACCCTTGGCAAGGTCAACAACGTGAATATAATCTCTTACACCCGTTCCATCTCCTGTCGGATAGTCCCCGCCGAATACATTCAATGAATCGAGTTCGCCAACCGCAACTTTTGTAATATAAGGCATTAAGTTATTTGGTATTCCATTCGGATTTTCTCCAATCAATCCACTTGGGTGTGCCCCAACCGGATTAAAGTACCGTAAGTTAGCAATCTTCCATTTATCATTCGCGCGAGATAGATCTGTTAATATTTCTTCTATCATCAATTTCGTACGTCCATATGGGTTTAATGCATTGGTGGAACAGTCTTCTGTCAGTGGCAGCTTTTCAGGAATTCCGTAGACTGTAGCAGAGGAACTGAAGATTAAGTTTTGCACCCCATATTGATCCATAACCTCACACAAATTCAGTGTGCTCAACAGGTTGTTTTGATAATATTTCAAAGGCTTTTCAACTGATTCACCAACCGCTTTAAAGCCGGCAAAGTGAATGACAGCATCAATGCTGTGGTTTTCGAAGACGACTTCAAGTGCTTCTTTATCCAACAAGTCAATCGTAAAAAAGGTCACACTTTTTCCTGTGATTTTTTCAATTCTATTAATCACATCTTCTGAACTGTTGTTCATATCCACAACAATAACATCATAGCCTTGCTCCAACAGCTCTACAGTTGTATGACTTCCTATATAGCCAGCTCCACCTGTTACTAAAATACTCATAATTATCACCTTCATTCAGGGTTGCATTATGTTTACTATATTCCATAAATGGTTATAGTCTATCGAGCACCATCACTTGTAAACACAACTTTAATCGTCTTTAGCACAATCTTTAAATCCAGAGGAAAACTTTTATTATCTATGTAATATAAATCAAGTTTCAGTTTTTCCTTGGGTGTAATTTCATAACCACCGTTAATTTGTGCCCACCCCGTTAAACCGGGCTTTACGGATAGGCGATTTGTAAATCCGGGGATTTGTTCGTTGAATTCCGCCGTGAACATTGGCCTTTCAGGTCTCGGGCCTATTAAGCTCATGTCACCTTTTAAGATATTAAATAGCTGCGGAAGTTCATCAATTCTAGTTTTTCTTATGAATTTGCCCACTCTTGTTACCCGGGGGTCATTCTGAGACGCCCATTTAGCACCGTTTTTTTCCGCATCAATACCCATTGATCGTAGTTTGATAACACTAAAGTACTTTCCATTCAGGCCGACACGTTCCTGCAAAAAAAACATTGGACCAGGTGTCTCCAGTTTGATAATAATTCCAAAAACAACGATAAATATGAGCGCACACGGCAGGCATATGACGGAGAAAATAATGTCAAAGATCCTTTTAAAAGCAGCGTAATAATCGGCTTGCTTTTCACTCGCTTTTTTCACTTCTGCTGTTGAAGCATACTCTTCATAAAAATTATTTGGATTTGTGTCAGTCTGCATGCAGATCCCCCTTCCAACTACATTATTACTATTAAAATAGCAAGTATTATTAGATTATTAACGAATAGTCTCCACAGTCCTGCTGTTGGATGGGTTTTTATTTTCCTGGACAGTTAATCCCATTTTTATATTCTGAGATGACTCTTATCTCTGTTAAAACAATTATACGACATTTTAAATCATACTAAAGTCACAGTCACATTTTTAGTGATAACATAAGAAAAAAGTCATGGATTCCTAATTTCTGTAAGTTTTCTGTAAATAATCAATCGCCTGTTCACGGTTGTGAATGCCGAGCTTTTGATAAATTTCGCTGATGTAATTCTTGATGGTACCCGGCCCGAGATGGATCTTGTCGGCGATTTGTCTGTTCGTATAGTGATCCATAAGGAGCCGGGCGATTTCCTGTTCCCGTCCGGTCAAATGGATGCCGCGATTTTCCAGACGTTTGCCGAGGATGCCTTTTCTGTCCATCGTCAGTTCGCGTATCTTTCTGGCCAGAATCGACGCCACCTCACCTGAGATAACCGTTTGCCCGCGATAGGCGTCGCGGATTGTCTGATACAGGGTGTCCGGGTACAGCTCTTTGATGAGAAAGCCGTCCGCTCCGACACTAATGCCCCGGATGGCGAGTTCTTCATCGATATCGGTGGTCAGCATGATGACTTTTACCCCGGGATAGGTCTCCTTGATGCGGGCGGTTGCTGTAATGCCATCCAGTTCGGGCATGTGAATGTCCATCAGCACGATATCCGGCTGTCGTTCGCTGACGCGTTTCAGTGCCTCTTCACCATTTGTGGCAATGCCGACGATTGTCATATCATCCTGTGTGTCCAGCAGTGCCTTGATACCCTCGACGAATAACCGTTGATCCTCCACCAGCAGAAGTTTCATCAACGCGCAAAACCCCTTTGCTATTTGTCCCGGATGTAACGGACTCTAATCCCCCAAAATACGGGGGATAATTGTCCGTAAATCCCCGATTCTGCTTAACTAACCATCAGTGGGATGAGAAAGGGACCCCACTGATGGAAGTTTCGCTTTATCCATACCTCCAGTATACAGTATGGCCTATACAGAGATATGTACACCCCGGGACTGAACAAGAAAAAACCGGATACAGTGACAATCTACATCCGGCACATCTGCTTAAAACAACCCAAGGAACTTTTTCTTTTTGATTGGCTGGGGTTCATCTTTATTGACGTTCATGCCGTCAATCAACAGCTGTGCATTTTCCATGAATAAGTAAGTCATCTCGTGGCCGTGCTGTTCGCTCAGTTCCTGGTAGGCTTCATCCATCGCAAATCCTCGAGTCGTGGTGTTATGCGCGTCAGATGCGAGAAAATGAGTCAGATTGGCCTCAATCAGCTGGTGTGAGAACTTCTGGATGTTTTTGCCGAACTTTCCGGCCAAGCTTGCGGCCGTCACTTGGGTGAGCGCTCCTTTTTGCACGAATTCATGCAGTATGGACGGATGCTGGATGATGGCCGAATTCCGTTCGGGATGCACAATCACCGGTATGTGACCGGCCACTTGAATATCAAACAGCATTTGCTTGGCATAGCGTGGCACGTGATTGGACGCAAACTCGACAAACAGATATTTCGTATCATTGAGCGATGCCAGTTCATCCGCTTCAATGTCGCGGGTCATATCCCCATTAATCCGCGTTTCCTGTCCGGGTAAGATCGTTACAGGTATGTCCGCTTCTTTTAAATGCTCATTTAAATCATGGGTATATTGGATGATGTCTGTTTTCATATTTTCATATTTTCCATTCCGGTGATGCGGTGTGGCGACAATCGTGTGAATACCTTGCTGTGCGGCGTCCTCGGCCATCGCTAGACTATCGGTAATCGTTTTGGCACCGTCATCAATGCCGGGCAGAATATGACAATGAATATCTATCAATTGCATCACGTCCTGTCCATTTTAGCATGAGATGGTTGTATTATAACAAATTTCGAGGGCTTTTTACAGGCTAATTAAAAAAACTTGCGAAAGCGCGATTTACTGATGCGCTCTGGAATATCTTTGGCAATCGGCTTATCAAGCAGCAGCCACTCGCTGTTTTCCTGTAATTGCTCTGATGTTGCCGGGTCCAGCACTTCGTATGCTTCGGTTAACCGAACTGTTTTCGCTGTATGGGCATTCGTCGCCATCAGGTGCACCATGTTCGCATTGAGCATTTGCTGGGTTCGTTTTTTCACTTTTTTCCCGTTGACGCCGATGACACTGGCGGCATCAACCTGGACTAAAGCCCCGTTTTTCACCAGGTCGTATAAGATATCGGGATTGTTCGTGATGATCGCGTTCTTTTCCGGATGGGCGATGACAGGAATATAGCCGGCCATCTGCAAATCAAACACAATCCGGGTTGTCTCGGCCGGAAAATGGTTCGCCGGCAATTCGATCAGCACGTATTTGGTTGCTTGATTGAGCGGCAATAGGCGGCCCTGCTCCAGGTCGTGGACGATATCCTGATACAGATGAATCTCCTGACCTGGCACGATATCCAATGGAATGCCGAGTTGTTGGATTTGGGCATTGACAAAATCCGCCGCCCCGAGAATGTCCTGCCGCTCGTTGATATATTTGCCATTGTTATGATGCGGCGTCGCGATTATTGTATCGATCCCCTGTTCCGCAGCCGCTTTGGCCATCGCGACGGTTTCTTTTAACAGTTTAGGCCCGTCATCTAGTCCCGGCAATATATGGCAATGCATATCAATCATGTACACCACTCCCTGCTACGATATACCCTATTCTAGAATGTTCGGATATATGTAGGACGATCAGACTATTTCCGAAATATAACAAAACTCCTCACAATCCAGCAAGGAGTCTTGTTGTCGCGCTTTACGTGCCGTAGTAGTAATAATAGTTGACTTTCTTTTTCTCGACATCGTTCAGCACGGTTCCGAGAAATTTAGCGGTTGACGACTGCAGGATATCGACTGATTTTTCGGCTGCGTCGTATTCCGTCTGTTTACTGCGGACGATGAGCAATGAGCCGTCACACATATTGGCGAGGATTTGCCCATCGGTAACAGCCATGACCGGTGGTGTATCAAACAAAATGACGTCATACGACATTTTCGCTTCTTTGATGAGCTGTTCCATTTTTCGTGAGCCAAGCAGTTCGGACGGATTGGGTGGAATTGGGCCACACGAGATGATATCAAGATTTTCGACATCTGTGAACGTGACCGCTTCCTGCAGGGTTGTATCACCGACCAGGATATTGCTTAGCCCGTTCAGATTGTCGAGCCTGAATGTGTAATGAACAGTCGGCTTGCGCATGTCCGCATCAACGAGCAGCACTTTTTTGCCTTGCTGGGCATAGACGACGGCAAGGTTGGCGGCACTGGATGACTTTCCTTCAGACGGCCCGGATGATGTGACCACGATGGTTTTCAGTTCATGATCTGCCGAAGAAAACTGCAGATTGGTGCGGACCGTTCGAAATTGTTCGGCGACAGGTGATCTGGGATTCAGTTTCGTGACTAGCTGCCGGATTTTACTGTTTTTAGATTGATTTTTTTTGCGTCTGCGCGCCACTGTGAACACCCCGTTTCATTCTGTTGACTGCCGGCTGAATGTCACCCGAACGAACATCCGAATCGTCAATATGACTGATCACGCCCAGAACAGGTACACCCAATTTTTCTTCAATATCGGATTCCGTTCTGATGGTGTTATCCAGATATTCAAGCAGAAATGCCAGACCAACACCGATCATGCCGCCAAGCACCATGGCAATCGCGATATTTAGCATCGGTTGCGGACTGACCGGTGATGGCTCGGGTTTCAGTTCCGCTTCAGACAGAATGCTGACGTTATCGACGTTCATAATGTCCGGAATTTCGGACTGAAAGGTTGTGACGGTCGTGTTGGCAATATCCCGCGCCTGATTCGGATCAGGGTCGGTTGCGGTCACGGTAACGACCTGGGAATTCTCGGCACTTTCCACGCTGATTTTGTCCGACAGCTGGGACGTGCTAAGGTTCAGGTTGAGTTCTTCAGCTACCTGTTCCAGAATCGCCGGGCTTTTAATAATGACATTATAGGTGTTAATGAGTTCCACGTTTGTCTGGACATCCAAATCATTCGTTGGCACTTCTGTTTCCTGCTGGCTCTGGTTGACTAAGAATTGTGAACTTGACTCATATTGTGGTGTTAATAGAAAAAATGTAATGATTGCGCTGACTAATGCTGTTCCCACAATGAATGAGATAATGAGCAGAATGCGTTTTTTCAGAACCTCAAATATCTCTTTGAGGGATATCGTCTCTTCCATTCCAGTACCTCCAATGAAGCTATTTTGCTAGTTGTTTGGTTGCTTGTTTTGTTTGACATTTTCGACACTACAATCGGCATTATAACATAGATTAGGAATTTGTGAGGATTTTTTTGTGGGAAATTTTTTGTGGGGGGTGTGGTGCTGGGGCGAGGTGGGGAGCGTCGTGGTGTGGTGGTGCTGTATATGTTGGGGCTGATCTGGCTTTGTGCTATGCGGCGGCTGGGTGTGGGGGGCAGGAAGCGACCGGGGGGCGGCGCTTGTGTGCGGACGGTGTTCTGGCAGGAAGCGAGCGGGTGGGTGCGGTGGCGCTGTACGGGGGCAGGAGTGCCTCGATTATGGTGGGTGCGGCGGCTGGGGGTGGTGCGGCTGGCTTGGGTTGTGCTGTGTATGTTGGGGACTCCGGCTTTGTGCGGTGGAGCGTGCCGGCTGGGCGTGGTGCTCGGGCGGGGTAGGGAGCGTCGTGGTGTGGTGCGGCCGGGAGTGCAGCGGCGGTAGCGAGCGAGTGCGGGGCGCGCGATTGGGCGGGGGCGTATGTTTGGCTGTGGCAGCCGTATGCGGTGCGTTTTTGGTTGGGATGCAGGGTGCTCGGCCGATGGTTGCGGTGTTCTGGCCCGTAGTTGCTGCGCTCCATGTTACAGCTGCACCATACAAAGAAACGAAGCCCTCCCGAAAGCACACTATATTACAAATAGATTACAAATCGACTAACTCTATTAATTTCGACATTTTACATGGTATAATGGTAGAAATTTCATCACGAAAGCGAGGGAGTTATCATTGGCCAATAAAAAGATTTTCATGTCGGTAACGGCGAGTGCTGTGATTGCTGCGGCGATTTATGGTGCGGAGGATGCTGAAGCCGCATCATACAAGGTTGAGAGCGGTGATTCATTATGGAAGGTCGCACAGCAGTATGATACGAGCGTCGCGCAGTTACGATCGTTGAATGACCTATCGGGCGATCTTATTTTTCCGAATCAAGTATTGGAAACACCAGGTTCAAGCAGCTCATCCGATTCGGGCGGTTCGGATAATTCCAGTAGCTCGGGATCAAGTAGCTCGGATGGGCAGGCTACATACACCGTTAAGAGCGGCGATACATTGAGCGGTATCGCGGCCAGACATAATGTTTCCGTGTCAGATTTGATGGACTGGAATAATTTGGATTCAACACTCATCCATCCGGGGAATGCGTTTGTTGTCTCGAAGGATGGTGCGAGTAGCTCTAGTGGATCGAGCAGTTCCGGTAGCTCCAGCTCGGGAAGTTCCAGTTCGGGAAGTTCCAATTCAGGAAGCGACAGCTCGGATGTTGGATCATCTCAAGTCTATACTGTCAAATCCGGTGATACGCTATCAGGCGTCGCCAGCCAGCAGAACGTATCCGTCCGTCAGCTGAAAAATTGGAACAACTTATCATCTGATTTGATTTTAATCGGGCAAAAGCTGAATATTGGCTCGACGTCATCGTCCGATTCAGGATCATCAAGTTCGGATTCGAGCTCGAGCAACAGCTCCGGCAATAGCGATGCGGATTATAATGTTGATAAATTGATCAGCACGGCCAAAAGCCTGCAGGGTACGCCTTACGTGTGGGGCGGCTCCACACCAAGCGGTTTCGACTGCAGCGGCTTCATTCAACATACGTTCAACAAAGCCGGAAAGGATATTAGCCGTCTTTCCAGCGCGGGCTACTACAACCGCTCCCAATATGTAAACAACCCGCAAGTCGGCGACCTCGTCTTCTTTGAAAATACGTACGAAGGTGCCAACGGTATTTCGCATATGGGGATTTATCTTGGCGGCGGCGACTTCATCCATGCCGGCTCGAGCGGCGTGACCATATCGAATGTGAACAGCTCATACTGGCAAAAATATTTTGATGGCTATAAGCGGTTTTATTAATATTTCGAAGGTAGCTCCCGGCTCGTGCCGGGAGCTTTTTGTATAGATAGATGGACGATTTTCGGCCGGGGCCGAAAATCAGCATTCTAGGGGGGGTGTGCTCGTTTAGTTGGTGCGGCGGTTCTGGCTCGTGTGGGGGTGCTCTTGCTCGAGTTGGTGTTGCTCTCGCTCGAGTTGAGGCGCTTCTCGCTCGAGTTGGGGCTGCTCCCGCTCGAGTTGGCGCTGCTCGCTCGAGTTGGCGCTGCTCTCGCTCGAGTTGGCGCTGCTCTCGCTCGAGTTGGCGATGCTCTCGCTCGAGTTGGCGCTGCTCTCGCTTGAGTTGGCGCTGCGCTCGCTCGAGTTGCGGCTGCTCTCGCTCGAGTTGGCGCTGCTCCCGCTCGAGTTGAGGCGCTTCCTGCTCGAGTTGGGGCTGCGCTCGCTCGAGTTGATGAATCGCTCGTCCAATTCAAATCATTTTATTGGCGATTTTTGGTGTGAACCAAAAATCCTCTATTGCAAAAAACAGTAAGGAAGGTTTTCGACTGCCGTCGAAAACCACTCAAATGTAAATCATTCTTTTCGCCAGCATCGATGCTGCTTATCATATAGCAGTCCGCTTGTTTTAAGTATTCTTGTGGTCGTTCCTCTAGTGATTTTGCCGAGAAACCACGCACAGTCCTTATTCGTGATTGAATCTTTCACCAGCAGAAGATAATCCGCTATAGCTTTCATATGTGCATTTTTCGAAAAACACTTACATTTCTTGCAACCCCACCCATTATAGACTCTTTCCATCCCCCGCAGCCCGCAATTAGGACAAATCACACCCGGCAAAATATCCGTTGGCCGCACGCCATATCGCTTGAACATATCAATATCAAACTCGCCGCACTCGCGCAATATCATTTTACCAATTTGGTAGTCTTGCAGCTTTTTTGCGCCTTTCCTGCCCGCCTCATGATCTTTATCCGTGATCATTTGCGGGACAGCAGCACCGTGCATGACAACTTTTGCTATTTCCTCCTCATCCCCATCCACTTTTACGATGGTTGACGGATCAGCAATCGCGACATAAGCCTTCACTGGGATATGTTCCAAGTTGTGCCGGGCGAGCCAGTTCTGCAGATGGAATTTTTGATTTTCAACTTGGGTGGGCGGGTATTCGAAGCCTGCTTCAATCTTGCCGTCGTCCCGGGTTAGCTGTTTAAGGGTCGTGTTGAACGTAATCGTGCCTTTGTAATTTTTCGAGTCAATAATGAAAATAGAATGATTGGCAATTAATCCAGTGTCAATTTGGAAGTTTTTACTGTTATCTTGGAGGTAAACATCACGGAGAATCGTGTACATCGAGGCGAGATTATCGAGAAAGTAATCAACCTTTCGTTCGCCGGAATAGCCTTGCTGCTGCTTTTTGGCATCCTCTTTCATCTTGGGAAGACTTCGAAACTGAGGTGGCAATCGCGGAATCGCTGCATCAAGCTTTTGTAGCGGAAGGGGTTTTACGCGGTTTTGTAGTATCATTGTTTAGCTCCTTTATTTAATTTTGGGGGTTGATATTAATATAGCATATTATTGGGAGAGAATATATATTTTTTTAAGAAAATTATCTATTTAGTTATGCTGTACTGTTGCACGAGTTGGCGCCACTCCCGCTCGAGTTACGGCCACTCCCGCTCGAGTTACGGCTGCTCCCGCTCGAGTTGCGGCGCCTCCCGCTCGAGTTGCGACTGCTCCCGCTCGAGTTGAGGCGTCTCTCGCTCGAGTTACGGCTGCTCTCGCTCGAGTTGGGGCTGCTCCCGCTCGAGTTACGGCTGTTCTCGCTCGAGTTGGCGCTGTTCTCGCTCGAGTTGCGGCGCTTCTCGCTCGAGTTGAGGCTGCTCCCGCTCGAGTTGCGACTGCTCCCACTCGAGTTGACCGCGCCTCCCGCTCGAGTTGCGGCGCTTCTCGCTCGAGTTACGGCCGCTCCCGCTCGAGTTGTTATTGTTCCGCTTGTGTTAAATCAAACAGCTTTTCCAACAAATCCTCTCTAAGTTCTTTTTCTGGTGGAGCCAATCCAAACAATTCACAAAACCACAACCCATCAATGGTAAGTCTAATAATCGTCGCTAAAGCTGGATCCAACCCATCTTCTTCAATTTTTTTTTGCCAACTCTGGTAGTAATTTTGTATAGGTTTTAGTAGCTCTGGATCTGTAGCGGTTGCTGCCAAAAGGCCTGAAGTCAGCTGCTGTGGATTATTAAGCGATACTTCAGCATAGCTTCTTAAGAAATGCCCAGTGCCAGTATCTTTGGTATTGAGGTTTTCCATTTCTTCCGAATAACGTTCCAACACCGCGTTAATCCCGCCTTGAATTAACGCATTCTTATTTGGAAAGTGATGAAGCAGTCCCCCTTTACTTATACCTGCTTCCTTTGCGATATTTTCTAATGTTAGATGCGTTACGCCTTTCGAGTTGATAATACGTTGTGCTGCCTCAAATAGCTCCATTTTTTTATCCAAGTGCCCATACCTCCTTCACGACATGCTTGTAAAACGTTGCGAATTTAATCCTATCATAACATTAACCGTCTATTCGGTTTGTTGTCAATGCAAAGTATATAAATTTATAGAAAGGTTAACTATTATTCCAAAATATTCATACAAGGTACTTATATCGCTTCAAATCCCTATCATACCAACGTGCTCAGAGGGATGGGGGCTTTGCTTTACCCATTGGGTGAAAAAAAAGAAAAGAAACCAACCTATGATAAAGTGTCAATGCACTCAAGGAAGGATCTTTTCATCGCAATTGGTCCTACAAACCGTCAAACTTATTCGGAGACCACAACAAAACGAGGGCTACGCAGCATCTCCGGTTTTGTCGTCCCCATTTTTTTAAATACCAGGGGCACCTATCCAAGTTGAAAAGGCGATAGATGCCCTGGCCCAAACCCTTGACTATTATTTTACACCGATACCGTCATCAATGTTTTGCACCGATGCCGCCATCAATGCGATACTGGCTACCGCTGATAAAACTGCTATCATCGGTAGCAAGAAAGAGGACAAGATTGGATATATCATGTGTTTCCCCATAGCGTCCCAACGGTATTTCATTCATGAGGGCTTCCTTTGCCTTCGAGTCATCTTCAGGGTTTACGCCCGATTCTATGGAGCGCATCATTCGTGTATTCACAGAGGTGGGATGAATCGAGTTTACACGAACATTGTCATGCGCCACTTCTAAAGCGGCTGTTTTCGTGAGTCCTACAACGGCATGTTTTGATGCTGCATAAGGGCCGATCCCAGGATCTCCCGACAATCCAGCATCAGAGGATGTGTTGATAATGCTACCACTTCTTTGCTTACTCATGACAGGAAGTACATGTTTCAGTCCCAGAAAAACCCCATGTACATTCACTTTAAATACTTTATCAAAATCGTCTATTTCCTGATCAACAATAGGAGCAACCTTTCCTTCAATACCCGCATTGTTAAAAAAGATGTCAATGCGCCCAAATTTCTCAATTGTCTCATTGATATAGTTTTTTACTTCATCCTCATTAGAAACATCAGCTTTAATCGCGATGACTTCCCCATAATGTTTAAGATTTGATTTTGCCTTATCAAGTGAATCTCTATTCATATCTACAAGAACAACCTTGGCCCCTTCTTTCAAAAAATTCTCGCCTGTTTTTTGGCCAATTGCCCCTGCTCCTCCTGTAACAATGGCTACCTTTCCTTCCAATTTTCCCATGTTTGTTTCTCCTTCCATTACTTAAATTTGTTTACTTACTGTCGAGGGTTGAATAAATGGCATGTAATCATTGATGACCCTTCATTTCGTCAATCGTGTCTTGATTATTATCAATCCACGTCTGTGCAACATCTTCAGGATTTTTTCCTTCGTCAATTTTGACGAGCATATCTTCCATATCATCAATTGGTAAACGCCAATTGCTTAAAAATTCATATGCCTCAGGTGCCTTCTCTTTCAATTCCTTATTAGCAACAACGCTAACGGTAGCGCTCGGAAAAAGCTCTGGAGCTTTATTATTTGTTAATAATTTTATATCGAGTAGATTAAACATCGTATGCGGACGCCATCCAAACAGCGCAACTGGTTCTTTCTCGTCTATTTTCTCTTTAGCTGCAGCTAACATTGCCGCCTCTGAGGAATTCGTCATTTCCATATCTAAATCATATTCATCAATGGCCTTTGGAATATCTTGCACTGCTGGATCACTTTCTACTATTGCCAATACTTCATTATTTACGGTGTCTTCCTTACCTTTTAAATCCCCGACATCATTAACATCCTCCATATATTTAGGAACCGCTATTCCCCAATCTGCATCTTCATAACTTGTAGATACAATCTCTACCGAATCGGAATATTCTTCTAGATATTGTTTGTGTTGTGGTTCCCAGTAATCCATAAAGATGTTAACATCATCAGCTGACAAGCCCGTAAAGACAACCCCAAGTTCGCCTTGTTTTTCTTCTACTTTATAGCCCATCTCCTCCAAAACCTTTTTAGCTATTTCTGTTGGTGGAACAGTGCTTGTCCATGGTGTTTTGCCAAACGTTAATGTTGGTTTTTCCTCGTTGTTATTACCTGTATCATTTGATGCACCACTGCTATTGCCAGCACCTTCTGATTCACCACTTGATGTGCAACCGTACATAACGATTGATAATAAGATGGTTAGCAAAATAACAAGTGTCTTCTTCATGTTAAATCTCTCCTATAAATCGGATATCTTTTGCTATGACTTGCCACATGCATACCTCCTCGATCAAATTGACGCTAGCATAACATAAGTTAGAAAAGTTCCATAAGTGAGGATTTTCGAGCATTTTCGGGATATATCCAGATATTCTAAAAGAAATACCGACATAATGTTATACAGAAATATTTTTACAAACTAAACAGATAATACAGAGTGTACAAACATTTTGTACAAAATTTAATTTACGATATAGTTAAAAAGGTGACTTTTGCTCGATGGATTCCTTAATTATGGGATGCCATAAGTAAAGTAAATGATTTTCCGGGGGTGCTGAATATGAAAAGTCAAGAAACGATGTAGGGGAAAAAGAGTCATCTTGAATCCGATTCGACTTATATTTCGATTTCCAAGAAGATTTCGGGTCCTTCTCACGGATTCAGGGTGTTATTTATGAGCGCGGAATCTGGGTTACTTTTTGAGGGTAACGTTATTCATGATCACTTTTTAGAATATTATATTTAAGAGGATGTGACATACTTGAATATTGAACACAAAGTGCTCTGGCCAGTTCTAGTCATTTTATTGTTCGTATTAGTGCCTATTGGGCTAAATCCTTCGATTGCGGCAAATATTGTAGGCACCATATTAGGTTTCATCACTGGCAATTTTGGATGGATTTTCGTCATGTTTCCATTCATGATACTTATCTTTTTTGCGTGGCTTGTTTTTGGCAAAATTTGGTCAAATCAAATTAGGAGACCCTGACGATAAGCCGGAATTTTCAAATTTCAGTTGGTTCGCTATGATTTTTACGACGGGAATAGGCGGGGAAATTATGTATCAATCGGTTATCGAACCGATCACTTTTTTTAATGACCCCCCCTTTGGCGTAGAATCAGGAACATTAAGTGCAGCGGAGTGGGCTATCCCCCATAATTTTTTTTACTGGGGAATACTCGCATGGGCTATTTATGCGCTTCCCAGTATACCCATGGCATATGCTTTATATGTTAAAAAAATACCTCATTTGAGACTTAGTGCTGCTTGTAGACCTCTATTAGGTAAACATTCCGACGGTTTACTGGGTAAAATCGTCGATATTGCCATGATGTTTGGTTTGATCGGGGTAGTGGGAACAAGCATAGGCTTAGTAGCTCCCATGGTAGCACGTTTTTTGGGTGAAATGTTTAATATCCCTGTTACTTTTGGGTTATTGGTCATTGTGATCGCTCTTTGGGTGATTTTATTTGGTGTAAGTGTGTATTTGGGTCTTGAAAAGGGACTTAAAAGATTGTCAAATTTTAATATCATTATCGTTGCAGCAATAACTGCCTTCGTGTTCCTTGTGGGCCCAACAGTCTTTATGCTGGATAATACCATACAATCCATAGGTGTCATGTTTAATGATTTCTTTAAAATGAGTTTAAATCTGGGAGCCACTAATAATGAAAGTTTCGCCCAAGATTGGACTGTTTTTTATTGGGCATGGTGGATTGGTTATGCGTCATTAATAGGTTTGTTTACTGCCAGGATTTCCAAGGGGCGTACGATAAGACAAATGATCATTACCCAATGCTTAATAGGTCCAGTGGGTTGTTGGGTATTTTTAGGTGTTTTTGGAAATTACGCATTGAACCTTGAATTATCCAATTTGGTTCCAGTTAATTCAATAATGGTTAATAGTGGACAAACGGAAGGTATAATGGCAGTTATCAATACGTTACCTTTTAGTGCGATTCTAATACCACTATTCGTAATAGCCTATCTCGTATTCTCAGCAACAACGTTTGATACCGCTTCGTTGATTTTATCATCTGTTGCTAGTAAGAAACTGGATAGAACTGGTCAACCGCCTCGTATCCATAGATTATTTTGGGCGTTAATTCTTGGATCAGTCGGTATCATTGTATTGGCTATAGGTGGGTTGGAGGCAATTCAATTGTCTTCAGTTATTGTAGGTGTCCCTATGATTTTGGTTTTTGCTTTGATGACCATTTCGTTTATTAAATCTGTCAAAGAAGATTTTAGGCAGAAAGATACAGGATCAACTTTAATAAGATATCCCGTACATCCTATATCGGAAACTAATCAAGATCAGGTATCTGAGCAACGAGAAGACGTTTTTGCCGGAAAGGAAAGCAACATAGGGAAGTAAAAAGTTTATTTATTAATCACCGATATGTGCGTTATCACACGTATGACGGCTTGAACGGTCTTCCTCTGGATCCCCTGATAACTCTGAATAAAATAATAGGTTCAGTATTAAATGATCATTAAGAACAATTCTGCTTCAAAGGATTTTGCAATCAAAAGAATCAGGCTTTAACAACATGAAAGACAATTTTGAATAAAACCTTATTTCTTAGTGTTGACAACAAACCGTCTGGACGGTTAACCTATTGATAGGAGGTGGAACTGCGATAAAAGATGGATAAAAAGTTAACTGAAGCAATCCAAGGGTCACAGGATTCGAATCAATGGATCTTAAGTTCCCTTGAAACAAGATTGAACCAACTAAAAACCAACGAAGGAGGATATGCGACATGAAACAGACTAAACCACTTGTACTCGGCATCGATGCTGGTGGCACGATGACCGACACGATCCTCGTGGACAAACAAGGCAACTTCGCTGTCGGTAAGGCACCGACTACACCTAATTACGAATCGGAAGGATTTATTGAATCAGCGCGTGACGCTACGAGTCTCTGGAACCTGGATGTCAACAAAACCTTTGAAGAATTGGCGGTAGTCCTTTATTCAGGTACGGGTATGCTGAATACGTTGTTATCAAGGAGCGGAAAGCGCATTGGTCTGATTGTGACACGGGGCATGGAAGATGCCATACTTATGGGAAGAGGCCTTCAGTCATGGGCGGGTTATTCATATGAAGACCGCTTGCATGCCGTCACCCACGCTTCTCCCGAGCCTCTTGTGCCCCTCAGTCGGGTGCGTGGTGTGACCGAGCGTGTCGACCAGTTCGGTCAGGTTGTCATTCCAGCTTATGACCACGAGGCAATCAGCGGTGTGGAAGAGCTTTTGGAGCAGGACATCGAGGCATTATGCATCTGTTGCATATATTCACACGTCAATCCTGAACACGAATTACAAATTGGCGAAGCAGCCAAGAAGGTACTGGCTGAGCATGACGTCGACATCCCGATTTACTTTAGTCATCAGGTTCGTCCGATCATTCGCGAGCAGTCCCGGTTAAACAGCACGCTCATCGAGGCATATGCAACAGCTAGAGGCCGTGAGCAGCTGCTGGGCGTTGAAGCGGCTGCTAAGGAACATGGTTTCCCACACAGCATGCAAACGATGCTTTCATACGGAGGGCTCGCGGACGTACGCTATCCTCGTTTGCACGAGACGATGATCTCGGGGCCAGTCGGAGGGCTTTTGGGCGCCAAACATGTCGGCGAGTTGGTTGGTACGGATTCAGTAATTGTCAGTGATATGGGTGGAACAAGCTTTGATATCGGGGCAATCACCCGCGGCAAAGTACCTATTGAAGATGAGCCGACATTGGCCCGGTTTAAACTGAATTTGCCGACACTAGCGATGGATACCATCGGTGCCGGCGGCGGTACTATTGTTAAGGTGGACCCACACACAGGTAAGGTTAGTCTAGGTCCGGAAAGCGCTGGCTCGGTACCGGGTCCGGTGGCTATGGATATGGGCGGCACAGAGCCAACGATTGCTGACTGTGATGCGGTAATGGGGCGTTTGAACCCGGACAACTTTCTCGGTGGCAAGGTCAAACTTAATATCGAGAAGGCAACGCAGGTTCTGAAAGAGAAAGTTGCCGATCCATTGGGAGTTGACGTTTATGAAGCGGCTGAAGGGATGGTGAATATGCTGGAGATGGAAGCTAAGTCTTCCATTGAATCCATTATTTCGACGCGTGGTGTCGATCCAGGTGAGTACCACTTGATGGCTTACGGCGGATCTGGACCGCTTCACATGGCTGAGTACAGCCGCAGCCTAGGTTTTAAAGGTGTCATGACATTCCCGTTTGCGGCAGCATTTTCAGCCTTTGGTTGCACTACGGCGGATTACTTGCACAGGCACAGCCAATCCGTCCATATTATGACCGGATCCGATTCTTCGGATAAGGACAGGGAAGAAGCGCGACGTCAGATTAATGAAATCTGGAGCGAACTCGATACCCAAGCCCGCTCTGAGTTGGTCTCTGAAGGTCATGAAGCAGACGCAGTCGTTTGTGAGCCATTCGCCATGATGCGCTACACTGGCCAACTGGAAGATGTCGAAGTTGCAGCACCAGTGACCAAATTAGAGTCAGATGAAGATTTAGATAAGCTTACACAAGCTTTTGAAGACCTGTACGAACAGATTAATCGCAGTGTGTCCGGTTATGGGACAGCCGGTTATACAATTATGGAACTCGGCTTAAATGCTCGTGTGGAAAAAGTGAAGCCAGAGCTGAGTCGCCGTCCTTTGGGGTCCAAAAATCCTGATCCCGAGGCCGCCAAAGGGAAGCGGTCTATGTATTACAATCGTGCGTGGCATGAGGCACAGCTTTGGGAAATGGACATGCTGAAGCCCGGCAACGTGCTTGAGGGCCCTGCCATTGTCGAGCACCCTGCTACGACCTTGGTCATTCCAGCGGGGGACCGGGTCCGTGTAGATGAATGGACTATTCTGCACTACGAACACGGCGAGGACACGCAAAATTCAGTTGGAAACGTATTGTAGACCGAGGTTCAATCTCAAAAAAGGAGGATCCTTATGAATGACGCAGTAGAATACAAAGCCATGGGGCTTAAGGAGCAATTACTTGAGAACGATCGTAAATTCCAAGAAACAGGTTGTTATGCTGGCATAACGGAATTAAAATACCGTGAGGAAGATCCTCTGCGCTACGAAAGCTTGCACACAAAGCTGCGATCAATGTCGATAGCATCGCGCGAGATGGCCAGAAGCATTTCAGCTTCTCCCGGTGTGCGAGAGGTAGGGGAAATGGTTGTAGCGTTATACACCCCTGAAGGTGACGCGATTAGCCTTTCCACAGGAATTATGGTTCACGTGCATACGATGAGCCGGTTTATCAAATGGATGATTCAAAATGGTTACGAGGACTCGCCTGGTATTTGTCCTGGTGATGTGTTCGCCAACAATGACGCTTTTATCGGTACGGTACAAGTACCAGACGTAATGGTTGTTATACCGATTTTCCATAATGACGAGCTTGTCGGCTGGGCCGGCACAGTCGCTCACGAATTGGAGGTCGGCGGCATCACACCAGGTGGTGACGTATACTTGGCCCAAGAACGTTTTACTGAAGGCTTGTTCGTTTGTGCCGAAAAAGTGGGCGAGAAAGACGAGCTGCGCCGGGACTATCTGATTCGATTAGAACGGAACCTCCGTATGCCTATCTATTGGATGTTTGACGATAAAGCAAAATTAGCAGCTAACCTGGAATTGCGGGATCAGGTGAAAGAGCTTATCGATGATGTCGGTTTGGACTACTACAAGCGGGCTACCCGTGAATTCATTGAAGAAGGTCGCCGCGCGCAGCTTTCGAAGGTTCAACAACTTATGGTGCCCGGTCGCTACAGGGGACACACGTTTTATGGCCACCTCACTGAGGGTAAACCTGGAATTTTGCCTTTAGGTGATGAAAACTTGCTGTATTCCATCCCGCTTGAATTGGATGTGGGCGGCGATGGCCACATGCATTTGGATTTTGAAGGCACCGGTTCTTGGGGTTATCACTCGATGAATTGTACGCCAGCTGGTATGGACGGTGGATTATTTGTTACCCTAACTCAGTCTATGAACTTTGAAGGTAAGGTGAACGACGGCGCCTGGCTGGCTACAGATATGAATTTACCGTCGGGGACCTGGACCAACCCAAACCGCCATACCGTAGCGACGGCCACGTCTTGGGCACTTCTGTTACCGGCCTTTGGCATTTTTCAGCGGTTGCTCAGCCGTGGCTTTGTGAGCCGGGGATTCAAAGAAGAAGCGTTTGTCGGTCAGGTAAACAGTCCAATGGTAGAAATGGGTGGTCAAAGTCAGTACGGCAGCCAGTTTGGTATGGCTATGTTTGAGTGCTCCGCAGCCGGAAGTGGCGCCCTTGGTATAAAAGACGGGATCGATAATGGCTATGTTGGTTGGAATCCCGAATCTGACATGGGCAATATGGAAGTTTGGGAGCAGGGCATACCGATGCTCTACTTAGGGCGAAGCATCGCGGCTGATTCGGGCGGACCCGGCAGCAACCGCGGCGGTACAGCCTTCACTTCACTTTGGCTCGTGCACAATACAGATGAAGTGACGATAGCTACGTCCGAACATTCAAGTCGTGTGTATGACAACGCCGGCATGTGCGGTGGCTATCCAGCGCCGACAGCCCACAGGCACTTCACTGTGCGAGATAGCAATATTCAGCAGTTGATTGAAGAACAGAAACCATTACCTCACTCGTTGGGGAAAGACCCATACACGACCGACTTGGACCGGTTGGTTGAAGGCGAGAAGAAAGAGGTTGAAGGCCCGCATATTGACAAACCGTTGCAAGCCGGGGATCTGTTTGCACACTCATACAATGGTGGAGGCGGCTATGGCGATCCCATCGAGCGGGACCCGCTGGATGTTGTCCGGGATGTTGAGAACGGCTATGTGACGCCGGAAATTGCCCAAAGAACTCATGCTGTAGTGCTTGAGCATGACGAGGAGCGTAACGCATGGCGTGTCAACTCAGAAGCAACCGAAGCTCGACGCAAAGAAGTCCGAAACTCCCGGTTAAATAAGGCTGTGCCTGTTAAGGATTGGATTGCATCCGAGCGCGAGCGCGTGTTGGAAAGGGACTTTGTTACCGAAGTGCATAAAATGTATCAGGACACAATGGGCATTTCCAGCCAATTTGCCAAAGAGTTCCGTGAATTCTGGCAGCTGCCGGAAAACTTTACAATGTAAGGAGTGATAACGATGGCAAGCTATGATAAGGAAATAATTCGTGACTTAATTGACGGTACGCTGCCTTGGCAGTCGACGAAATCAATTATGAGTCAGTATAAAGACGACGACCGGTTTTTCAAGTACATCGATATTCTTCAAGAACGGGTGAAATTTAACGACCAGATCTTGTTGCCGATTGGCGAGCATTTGTATATTGTTGCTAAGAAAAGTGAACCTCAAGGCGAGCGAGTTGTCAAATGTGGCTGCGGTTATGAGTTTGGTCATTACACTAACAACTGGAAGTTAAACGCTGTAATTAATGTTCGGGATGAAGAAGAAGAGATTGCTGAAATCTATCCTGGACGTCATAGCTATGATCCGGGCTGGATGGAAATCCGCGAGTTTATTTGTCCGGGCTGTGCCACGCTGTTGGAAGTAGAGGCAGCTGCGCCGGGATACCCGATCGTATTTGATTTCTTGCCGTACTTAGAGACTTTTTATCGCGATTGGCTTGGTCGAGAGCTACCAGCTGAGACCAGTGGTGAATAACCTTAAAATGACTCAAAATATGGTAATTGGGCCGTGTTATCCGGCCCTTTTATCTTCTTCAATTATGCATGCACTTTCAATTTATTGTATTTTATGAAATAGTAGGCCCTCACTTGAATTTGCATTTTTATAAGATATTCATTTGCAAAATACATTTCGGGTGATGGTGGTCTGGGTTTTTATGTCCGTCGAGAAGTTCCTTCCTAGTGATACCTCTTTCCATAGCGATTTTTGGGTGTTTCCAAAATTCAAAACCTAATTTATGCCCCATATCCCATGGCTCATCTTCGGTCATGATACGCTCGACTGATTTTCTCCCGATCTCAATTTGAGCGTGCGCTCGAGCGATTCCGAGCCGATCCCGATCGATCACAACCCGCTTAATATAGTGCTTTAAATGTTAAAACCGTTATAATCAATCATGACGCTTTTTTTACGAAGAAGCATTCCAAAGCCAAAAAAATGGAGATTTTCGGCTATTCACCGAAAAATCCCCATTATTCCAGTAATCCTACCATTTTCAATCCATACCAGATCCCATCATCATTGACATCTTTCGTTACACTAGCGGCTGCTTTTTTGACGATATCTGGAGCATTTCCCATCGCGACGCTGTTTTGAACTGACTGAAGCATTTCAATATCGTTTAAACTATCGCCGAATGCATAAATATCTTGAGCTGGAATTTGCAGTCGCTGTATTAATCGGGCTATTCCTTTGGCTTTGGTACCCCCGGTTGGCGTGACAGTGTATCAATAAATTGTTCATTGGTTACGCCGCCGCTTAAATAAATGAATGGCAGCCAGCTTTTTTCTGAGCATGTGCGATAAAAATCTTCAGCTTCCTTTTTGCTGAATACAGGTTCATAATTATCGTATTGGTCATAGCCTTCAATATTGTAAATGGATACCGGCACTTCAACTTTCAGCAGGTCAATGCCGTATTTCGCTTTGGAGAATTCTTCAAATTTCATTATCACACTTGGCAACGAGGGAAGTATCGCCAAGCTAAATAACAAACTATACAAAGTGGAGATACCAACCATCAAAGCCAAAAATCCATTGCTGATCCAAATAGGTCAAAAAATTCAAATTCATTTATTTTTACGAGCCACGGTTCAGCTTTAATTCCTTCTTCGAGGTAATCGATCGTTTTGCTTGCATTCATCACCGACACGCTTGATGAATGCTTTTTTAATCGTATTATATTTTTCTTCTTCTTTGTGATCATAATATATGAGCAGCTTCAGCGCACTGGCACCTTTATCGACTAAATCTTGTACAGCATAGTCATCAACTAAATTTGGTAGGCGGCCTTTTTCGGAAGTGTCATACCCAGTTTTTTCATATGCCATAATTAATCCGATTTCATCATTCAATTTACTTGCAGCACTCCACCCATACTCGGGATCAAGCAACAGGGAAGATGACTGATTTCCGAGCACTTCACTGATGCCTTCCTTAAATTGGCTCACCCCATCTTCATAAGAAATGTCATCATTGAATGACTTAATCATTTTGCATTTTGCCAAAGAAGCCGGCGCCAAATTCAGTGGATGTCTTTGCGGCCGCGCTATCTGGAAAGACGGCGTGCAGCCAACCAAGGAAACAGCAACGCCGTGGAGCGAATTTGTTGAGTAGGACGGTAATGAAGAAACCAAGTTCAGAATTCTGAACTTGGTTTCTTAATGGTAATGTGAAATATTGATCAGCTTTGATTTAGGGACTTTATGGATGAACGACAGGCTGTGCTGGTGTCGCACGAGTTGGTGCTGCTCTCGCTCAAGTTGGTGCTGCTCTCGCTCGAGTTAACACTCGTCCAATCCAAACCTATGAATATTTTTGGCTCAAGCCAAAATTCCCCACTGTAAAGTATTATAAGGCTTCGGTAACTGACTTTCTGCTGATGTCATATCAAAAAGGCAACGCCTCATCTGGGATATGCTAGTTCTCGCTGTGTGATGGTTTTGGTTTTTGATTACTAAGCACTTGGCCAAACTTCTTTTCATACAAGTCACGCACCCAGATTTTCACGGGTGCTTTCCATGGCTGACTAGGTGAAGGGATATTTTTTATCAGGCTTTTCGGTTTCAGTCCGAGCTCCTTCGCCATTTGGATATCAGCCTGATTCATGCGGCAGCGCTTTTTAGCCTCTGCCCAGGTGGCATTCTTTTTATTTTTTCCCACGATTTCAGTCCTTTCTTACTAAATATCTCATAATGGTTTCCTTTATTTTAACTGATCCCATTCGGTTTTTTTATAATGAATAGACTTAAGCATGCGATTAATAAAATCCGGATTATATTCTCTAAACAATTGCTCCTCAGCCCATTCTTTCATAGTCGCATGCTCCGGGTGGTTCGCGTCATGATAAATCTGCAAAAATTGATAATACCCAGGCAGACCGCCCACATCCTCCGGCGGCGCTGTTTCAGCACCGTCGATAAGCGTCGGATAGCCGTAGTGATAATCCTCCACCGTTTTCTCCAACGTCACAAGAAACTGCCAATCATCACCATAATCATAGATGTAGTTAAGGTTACCATACTTTTCCAAATATGTATCAATCTTTATCCCCGCTGGCTTGCGGATCACTTTCTGCAACTCTTGCAGCCAGGCCTCCTCGAACGCAGCAAACTTCGGCGGAACATCTTGCATTTTCGCATCAATTGCTTTTCGATTTTTCTTAAAGTGCAAGTGCTCCTGATATGCCTCTTCATCATTGGTCACTTTAATATTGTCATCAGGTAAATCAAATTCAAATAGATGATACGAGCCCGGATAACCACCTAGAAAATTCGTCACGTTCTGTATCACATCATGCAGCCTGTTAAATGTTGCCCCAGCCGGCATGATGACTCGCCGCCAGATTAAAGGTTCTGAACCGGTCAATTCAATTTTGATTTGATAAGCTTTCATGTGATCAGCTCCATTTTGATATATACAAAAATCTTAACAGAAAATGTCGGTTGAAAGAACAGCTTCCAAAAAGATTTTATAAAATCGCTACCATCCATGCTCAAATTTGAATCGATCCATCCATAATTTAATGGAATTGGCCGGCTTGGCCGTATTTAATTGTTCTGTATTAATGCAATCACAAAACCGATTTTCTTTGTCAGCGAAGAACTGGAAAAAGAACGGCCAAGATATTACGATAGGCTTAATGGCGTTAGAGGTAACAACCCTCAGTGGGGAGAATGGATATTGTTTTTCTTAAAAGCCTATGACCGGGTGGCCAACCGTATCAATGATAAACTGGAGACCGCAGAGTAACTTGCTAAACAAGGACTGGCACAATACGATACGGAATCAGAGAAAAAAGGGTGGTTCTATACGTTTTCAAATCCTTTTACGAATGCGGTGAAGGTAGCCGACAAGATTGAAGTTTCGGAAAATACAGCCGGAATGCGTTGAATGCTTTGCTGCGGAAAGACCTGCTGTTTGCTGACAGCGAATTAAAAAGGCATAAAAAATACCGGAATTATGATTTGATGAGGATACTGCGGGGCTGACCTGAAATAAATTCAAATATCTACCTTTCTTGATTTCCCTTTTAAAAGTTGCTAAAATGGCGAATCATAAGGTATAGTATAGGTAGATAATTCATATTATAAAAAAGAGACGGAGTGCTCCAACACTCCGACTCTTACAGCATACCCGCAGAGGTACGGCCACTGTGGGATATAAGGTACAAATCCACCCAACATCGTTCACAGTTAGAGATGGGTGGATTTACTTTTTGTTGTTCAGTTTGTCTACTAATATGACCACAAGATTGACCAGAGCTACGATGAATATTCCTGTTGTAAGTGCAACTTTTATCTCAGACATACGGCCACCCCCACTCTCCACAGGGAAATAGCCGCTCCACCCACTATATGCTGCTGGTTATTATTATAACATAGCCACATTGTTTTGACCCCAAAATTCTAAGCAATCTTTGTAATATTCTTATTTTGAAACCCTTTTACAAAGGCGGTAAAGATAGCTAACAGGTTGGGGTTTCGAAAAATACAGCCCGGAATGCGTTGAATTCTTTGGTGCGAAAGACTTGCTGTTTGTTGACAGCGAGTTAAAAAGGAATGAAAAATACCGGAATTATGGTTTGGTGAGGATACTGCGGGGCTGACCTGACGGGTTTAATGCCTCTTACGATATACATGTGAAGGCATATTGGTTAAATCGGACAATTGAGATGGGAGATGCCGTCCCTTGTCCGATGGAATTCAATCCCATTGAAGTGAAGGTGCTCTCGCTCGAGTTGCGGCTGCTCTCGCTCGAGTTGAAGCTGCTCTCGCTCGAGTTGGGGCGCCTCCCGCTCGAGTGGCGGCCGTTCTCGCTCGAGTTCGAGCACCTCCCGATCGAATGGTGGCTGCTCTCGCTCGAGTTGCGGCCGTTCTCGCTCGAGTTCGAGCACCTCCCGATCGAGTTGCGGCCGTTCTCGCTCGAGTTCGAGCACCTCCCGATCGAGTTGCGGCCGTTCTCGCTCGAGTTCGAGCACCTCCCGATCGAATGGTGGCTGCTCTCGCTCGAGTTTGCGCGTCTCCCGCTCGAGTTGGGGCGCCTCCCGATCGAGTTGACCGCGCTCTCGCTCGAATTGGGGCACCTCCCGCTCGAGTTGGCGCTGCTCTCGCTCGAGTCGACCGCGTTCCCGCTCGAGTCGGAGCCCCTCTCGCTCGAGTCGACCGCGCTCCCGCTCGAGTTGACCGTGCTCTTGCTCGAGTTCGCGCGTCTCCCGCTCGAGTGGCGGCTGTTCTCGCTCGAGTTCGAGCACCTCCCGCTCGAGTGGCGGCTGTTCTCGCTCGAGTTCGAGCACCTCCCGCTCGAGTGGCGGCTGTTCTCGCTCGAGTTTTTCGTCTTCCCTCGACCGCTTCAAAATCATTTTATAATGAGATTTTTGGCGCATGCCAAAAATTACCCCATTAAATCAAAAATAAGGGTGGTTTTCGGCAACAGCCGAAAGTCACCCTTCTCAACATCAAACTAAAAGTTAGGATTTATTTTGCCGGATTGACCCGTGGCTTTATCGGTTCATCCGCTTATTGATACTCTGCTGCAGAAACAACATCTCCTCGGCAAGACTTCGCAGTCGCTTTGCAACCAAGTCATCGATAATTTCTTCACTTTCCAAACTGAAAGAATCATTCTGAACAAAAACATTCCCTGTAGGCACCAGCCCTTTAAAATATGAAAGAACGGGTTTCAACTGATATTCGGTTACAAGAAAATGCTTCTCCGACAAGCCTGTTGCGACAATGCCAGTAACCTTATTTTTAAAAGCATATTCCGGAAAATGATCCAGCAGATTTTTCAATACCCCGGAGATAGAAGCTTGATAGATCGGTGTACCAAACACCAAACAATCGGCAGACATGATTTTGTCAGCCACCGGCCATGTGTCATCGTCAAAATAAGCAAGCGGGGATCCGTCAGCGAATGACAGATCATAATCCCTTAAATCAATCAGCTCTGTCTTCAATGATGTGTCCATCAGCTTGGCGGCTGCCAGCACATCATAAACAGCCTTAGATGTCTTATTCCCAGCCAATGTTCCTGATACACCAACTAACTTCAACATGACGCCTCCTCACAGTTCCAGCATTTTTTATCTCGCGCATGAAGTATGCAGCCTTTCCGTAACCCACCACACTACCGATGGGGAGTGCCTCGCTGCTCGATTTGTGGTGCGCCTCGCACGCGTTGATGCCGTTCTCGCTCGAGTTGACCGTGCTCTTGCTCGAGTTCGCGCGTCTCCCGCTCGAGTGGCGGCTGTTCTCGCTTGAGTCGACCGCGCTCCCGCTCGAGTTACGGCTGCTCTCGCTCGAGTCGACCGCGTTCCCGCTCGAGTTCGAGCACCTCCCGCTCGAGTCGGAGCCCCTCTCGCTCGAGTTGACCGTGCTCCCGCTCGAGTTCGCGCGTCTCCCGCTCGAGTTGCGGCCGCTCCCGCTCGAGTTACGGCCACTCTCGCTCGAGTTGGCGCTGCTCTCGCTCGAGTTGAGCGCGTTCCCGCTCGAGTTCACGCGCCTCTCGCTCGAGTTGACCGCGTGCTCGCTCGAGTCAACCGCGCTCTCACACGATTCGAGCACGCCCTTTCCTCACGACGTCTCCTTCAATAGCCCCACTAGCTTCAATCCGTGCCAGATCCCATCGTCATTCACATCTTTCGTCACAGTGCTGGCTGCCTGCTTGACGGCATCCGGTGCATTGCCCATGGCGACGCTGTTTTCAATCGATTGAAGCATTTCGATATCGTTCAGGCCGTCGCCAAACGCATACACGTCGTGGGCTGGGATCTGCAGCTCCCGGATGAGTTGGCTGATGCCGGCTGCTTTGGATCCGCCGGCCGGCATGACGTCCACAGAATAGTCATGCCAGCGGACGAAATGAAATTGATCAAACGTTTGATCATATCCCGTCTCGCTTTCTTCCGTGCAGAACAGCAACGTCTGATACACCTCACCCTGCTGATAAAAGCTTGGATTATAGGTGATCTGCTTATCAATTTTAAGCGAATTAACCGCCGCTTCAATGTGCGGATGATGCTGCACGTTGGCATACCAGTTATCATGATTCAGGTGGACAAGAGGGTGCTGCCGCTCTTTTGCGTATTTTTCCAACGCCGCAAGTGCATCCGGCTGGAGCGGGTGTTTATAAATTGCCTCGCCGTTGTGTACGACATACTGGCCATTAATGCTGACATAGCTGCTAATCCCGAGTTCAGTAAGCAGCGATTTAAATGCGAATGGCGCTCGGCCTGTTGCGATTGCCACATAATGCCCAGCCGCCTGCAGGTCCGCAATCGCCTGTTTAGTTGAATCCGGCAGCCGCTTCTCGTCATCAAGCAGTGTGCCGTCAATATCGAAAAAGATCAGTTTTTGTGTCATGTATTTTCCTCGTTTCATGGAGTAATCGTTACTATAATTCTATCATAAATGAAGAAGAATTCCTTTTATCCCGGTTCCTTTTTTAAGCAGTGAATATGGCTATTGTAAAAGATTAGCGCGATATAGTACGATAGTTTTAGTTTGTTATAATTTTTCCATATCTTTTTAGGAGCAAATCCGATTTTGTCTTCATACGCGATTTTAAAGGAGAGGATAGTTTGTCATTTCATTATGGATCCGATGCACCCGAAATCAACAATCCATTTAAGCAGGAGGGGCTTCTCTACTTACTCAGTGGTATTGTTATTTCAATTATTGGCGTTTTATCATTATTGACTTTGCGCGGGCAGATCGTTGAAAGTGGACTGGCTGCTGGGTGGCTTGGACTCGGGATTACCTTAATTTTATTAGCTGGTGGGGTTCATTTCATCACACAAGGCTTGTTCAAAATTTCCCGTTTTTATGTTGGGAGGGGCGTCCCCGCGAGCCTGTCCAAAAACAGGGCGCAGAGCGAGAAGGCGACCAACGAACCGGGTGTTTATTACAAAACGAACGCCATTGCGCAAATGATGATGGGGCGGAAAAACCTGACATTCCAAGAACCAGTTACGCTATTCGACCGCCTGCTATACAGCATTTTTCCGAATTTCATTTTTCTCCCGATTTCAATGCGGAATTATTTACATATTCTCGTTCGGAATACCGGCTATGCACTCATCGCACTATTTGTTTATTTTCTGGCACTCCTATCAGGTACGATTGGCTTGACCTTACTGACACAGTCATCGTTTTCTGAATGGCTGGGCATGGCGGTCTGCCTTTTCTTATTTGCTTTGTGGCTGGGAAGCCCAATATCGGTTAAAAAAATACGGACAAATCAATTATATGCCGGTCAAAAATCACACCTTATCTGGGTGATTGTGTTGGCGATTCTTATCCCGGCTATCGGCGAAATGGTGTTAAGACAAGGCGTCACCATCCCCGAGGCACCTTTTAATCCGGCTTTGGCGCTGGTTGTTTTCTATATACTCACCATAATTGTTTGTACAGCCGGCATAACACTTGCGAAATTAAGGTCCGAGTTGACGAAGCCTTTGACAGAGGTGTCTGAATCCATTGATCATTGGCAGGAAAATGTTCACCCCAAAGACTTCTTCCGGGCGCTTGATCTGGAAATGGCCGATTTACGATATAAAGAAATTCCCAACCGGGTTTACCGGGAATTGAACCCGAATCTAAATATGGAAGGCAGTATGGATAAGGGGAGCTTTGAAGGTGATACCATTCAGGAAACCCAGCCGATCTATCAAGAAATCAATTATCCGGAAAGTTTGAAAAAAATTCGCTTTGGTGTGGCTATCAGCGGTCATGCTTTAATCATCAAAGCAGCTTTTCTCCTATTTACGCTTAATCAAGGCGGGATTGGATCACTTAGCATTAATAGTCTGTTTTCGGGGATTTTCTTCCCGGGGATTTGTTTGGCAGCGGGGATAGCACTGCTGACCTTTGCCCATTTGTATTGGGGTGAAATGCAGTTCAAAAGCTATCTTGTTCAGTTTCAGGGAGAAGGCACTTATACCGAATCCAAGTTGTCTGTCGGAATGGCGATAACCGACTCCACCCGAAGCGAAAACACTGTTGTCCGAACATCGTTCAGCACCTGGTTTCTGGTGACGGAAATCATAACTAGCACGCAAGCACGTTCAGGACGAAATACCCTTGATGGCGCCCGTTATATTCTGAGCATGTATAAATCTGATGAGCTGTTAAAACATTTGGTCGGCCAAGTCAACCATTTTCTGGAGGACAGGCAGTTAATTGCGGTATCCGCTTCAGAAAAGGACTACGAGGCCGTGAAAGCCTTATATGCCACAAATGATGCGGCGCCGGGACTCGGCAACATAAAAGCTCCCCAACAGCCTGAACTGGCGGGAAGTTACCGGCAGCAAGAGGAAGGGGATTATTAACAGGACAATACGATGTAAAAACCGCCCCAACTTTATTGGCTGGGGCGGTTTTTCTCTTCAAAATGAAATGACCTCTTAAAATTATGTATTGATCCATCTGACTTGTAAGATGCCATTTCCATTTTAACTTCTTGGAGTGATTTATACAGTTTAATATCCTTATATAAAGCAGATGTTGCAAAAATAAAACCGAAATATGTAAAACATTATGTAAGATTATGTAGGATATGTCGTTATTTGTTCCTCGAATTTCGCTAAAATACGTTGAATGATAAAGCACGAGTCATAATTATTCACTCTTACCCGTCTAACTATTTGCGTATAATTTAGTGAATGACATCATCTAATTCTCCGGGAAGAAGATAATATTTTCATCGACTGTTGACGTTAAGAGGTTGTTCAAAAAGTCCGGTAAAAATGACACGTCGAATTTCTTCGTTGGCTTGTTTTTCCGCTGCTCATGTATCTAGGGGAAGTTCTGCTAAAACCGTCCACGTCCTGTGGACAACGCAGAACTCACCACATCCTGTGGAAGCCCGCTGCTCGAAACGGCACCGCCTCGAACTTCTCGGTCCTTTTTATCCTCCTTTTTGAACACGCACTTTAACCAAAATTTTGAAGAAGGCCTTTAACTTTTAAAATAGCTTGCCGATATATAAATTAACAGTGATCTAGCAACCTTCTATGTGTCTGCCAAAAATTTACTTAAACCGTCTTTAAAATTTGTCAATTTTTGCTACAATATTAGAATATAGGTCTTTTGCATTATTTCTAAATACTAAAATGAAGGGAGCGGAACCATGAACTACTGCACAGAATGCGGCCATCCTCTGGAACAACAGCATCATTTTTGTATTAACTGCGGCGCGGAACAGGCGCCGGTCGATGGCACACCGGCTGACGGGGGATCAGCACATGATGAAGGGCACCCAACCGGTCAGGAAGCTGATATGCCTTCTGCTGATCATTCACCACCTAAAGCGATGCCAGAGGGGCAATCCCAGGATGGTCATCAAGCGGATGAACAGCCGACTGGCCAGCCGCCGGAGCAGCAATCAACACGGTCTTCGGTCAAGCAAACGGCTGCCGGACCGCCGCGCAAACCGATGAAAAAGCGTACTAAAATCCTGATAGCGGCTGCTGTCGTATTCGTTGGGGTTCTTTTTGGTACACATAAGGCTTTATCATCCTATTTTGACCCGATGAAGGATTTGCAGGCGATGGATCAGGCTGTCGCGGGCGATGACGCGGAGGCGTTTGTAAGTTACATAGACGTTGCCAATGAAAGTTTGCTGGATGAACAGGCATACATGCAGTACATCAAAGAATACGAATGGGAAGCTGTCAAAGCGCAATATAGCGACATCATCCAAGCAGATGATTCCTTAACAAGTACAATCACGAATATCGATGGCGAGCCGCTGTTTACGGCACAGCCGGAGGGTCGTTTATTAGGCTTGTACACGACGTATTCACTAAAGGCTGAACCGACTATGCTCGCGGTGCACACAACAATGGAAGATACAGAAATTAGCATCGGTGATGAGTCGGCCACCATCAATCCGGATGAGCCTAAGGAATGGTCACTATATCCGGGATCATATGCCATCACCGGAACTGCCGGCAATATGTTTGGCGAATTTACCTATGACGATTCGGTGGAAATCCTGACTCAGAAAACGACAGAAATGACCCTTGAATTCTCCGGCAGCACACATTCATTCAGCACGAACCAGCCGGAAGCCACATTATTTGTGGAAGGGGAAGATACCGGCACGACACTCGGGGAGATTGATACACTTGGTCCTATCCCCGAAGACAACGAAATCAGCATGCACGCGGAATGGACCTCACCTGACGGGGACGTTGTCAAATCCGAAACCGTGACACAAAATGACGCACAATTCATCGGCGGTATTCCCTTTTCGTTTGATAAGTCAGAAATGGAAGAAGCGGATACCGAAGAAGCCGCTGCTGACATTTCCGGTGACGATGCCGGCGATACCGTGCTGGACTTCCGTGATGCGTATGAGAAAGCAGTCAACACCAAGGATTACAGCCTGATTGAATCTTTTATACTCGAGGGCAGTGAAGCAGAAGATGAGCTCCAGGAATATATCGGCGACCTGAAAGAGACCGATTATGATTATGACTTCACATCCAATGAGGTGCTGGATGTCGAGGAAGTTGATGATGAGACGGTTAACGTGACAACCAATGAAGTATTTGTCTTTACGAACCATCGTGATGAACAGACAGATTATGACAGGGTCAAAACATATACCGTGAAGCTGGAAGATGGCGATTATAAGATCAGCTTAATCGAATATGACGAGACAAATCGGGATTAACAACCGTGATTGAGAGGAGTTTTTTCATGTTAGAATGTCCAAAATGCAACACTCAGCAGGAATCGGGAAAATTTTGCGGTGTGTGTGGTAGTGCGCTTGAACCCGCGACAGGTGATGCCAATGAGGGCACAGCTACTGCCCAGGAAGGATCAGTTAGTGCCGACGGTTATCAGCAAGCAGCCGCTGATGCGCACGGAAGCGTTCAACATCAGGCACAGGCCAACCAAACAGCCGACACGATTAAAAATGGTCTGAGTCAATATTGGCATTATGTCTTAAATCTATTAAGAAATCCGACGATGGCCTTTCATACAAGTAGCGGGCATATTCTTAACGCCGTGATAACCCTAGTGATTTTTGCCTTGGCATCATCATTAAGCGTTTACTTTCTAGCAAATGCTATGGCAAGTTCGATGTTTGGTGGCATGATGGAAAGTTCAGTGCCATTCTTTTCGCTGACATTTCAGCTTTTGTTTATCGCTGTTGTCTTTTTGGCGTTAGCATTTGCCAGTGCCTTAATGATGACAAAAGCCGCCAAAAATCAGGACTCAGCGAAAACACTACTGACACAATTCGGCAGTCTGGCCGTTCCGTTTGTCGCACTTAACGTTGTAGCCATTGTGGCGGGAATCGCAGGATCCACTGTTTTCACCATGTTATTGCTGGGTGTATCCTATTCGCTACTTTTATATTTTGTCCCTGTTTTATTCGTCTATGAAAAAGCAAATCTGGTTAGCAACACAGGGCAGAAAGTCTACCTCAGTCTCTCTGCTGCACTGATTATGGCCGTGTTAACCTTTTTAACCTCAGGGATGATACTTTCGGATATGATTGACAAAATTGGGAGATCGCTGTCATTCCTTTAATATGACAGCCCCAAGAGAGCCCTGTTTTAGATAGGGCTTTTTTTTAATGTCTGTTTAATGGTTGGTCTGGAGAAATTGATCAAACAGGATAGACATCGTGAAGAATGGTATATATTTAGGCGAGATTGTCTAATTTTAAAACAGAGATTTTCGGCTACCGCCGAAAATATCCACCCTTTCTTTATCTAAATGTCGATTTGTCATAGGAGATGTTGGCATTATTTAATAATGGGTGCGTGCTGTACGATTTGGGGCGCGCGTCGCACGATTTGGGGCGTGTGCTGCTCGAGTTGAGGCGCGTGTCGCTCGAGTTGAGGGTGCTCCCGCTCGAGTTGGGGGTGCGCTCGCTCGAGTTGCGGCGCGTGTCGCTCGAGTTGGGGCTGCTCCCGCTCGAGTTGAGGGTGCTCCCGCTCGAGTTGGGGCTGCGCTCGCTCGAGTTGGGCCGCTTCTCGCTCGAGTTGACCGCGCTCCCGCTCGGGTTGGGGGTGCTCTCGCTCGAGTTGACGCCGCGCTCCCGCTCGAGTTGGGGCTGCTCTCGCTCGAGCAACGCCCCCTTTTTCAAAAGGTGCCTTATATTGGCGCGGGATAGACCCTATGGTATACTATCATAAACGAATAAATGGGAGGTATGGTGATGAGTGATGAAAAGGATCGTAAAAATAAGAACGCCTATACTGAACTCATAAAAGAAAGCAACCTCACCTATGATGACTATGCTTCCATTGATGACGGGAATCGCTATGAACTAGTGGCCGGGCAATTAGAATTGATGAGCCCAGCACCATCTGTTACCCATCAGATGATCAGCTCTCAAATGCAAAAAAATATTACTAAAAGCTGTGAATCAGACTATGTTATTTTAAATGCTCCTATTGATGTCATATTAGCTAATAATGAAGTAAGGCAGCCAGATCTCTTACTTATCCACCGGGAGCGAATGACTATTTTAAGCAATCGCGGTGTAATCGGACCTCCAGACCTTGTTGTCGAGATCCTTTCCACGTCTACATTAAAACGGGATAAAATTGATAAACTAAACACGTATGCAAATTTCCGTATTCCCGAATATTGGATAGTCGAACCCAAGACAGGTATTTTAGAGCAATATTCGCTGCACGAGGACCAGTATGACCTTATAAATATTTTCCAAGAAGACGAGCCAATCACCTCTCCCGGCATCCCGTGTATATCTTTCACGATGGCCGAGATTATGGAGGGTATTCCTAGTTTGGATTGACGTCCAGGGTAGGGAACGCCTGTTACTTCCCGGATCACCTATACTCAAACAGTAATAAAACAGGTCCATCCCAACCCCGGACTGAACCTGTTTTCTCTGCAAGAATTACAGCTTTGCTTTGATGTCTTCCATTTCCTCTTCCGTAAGGCCAGTTACTTTGAGAATATCTTCCGTTTTAAATTCCTTACGAAGCATCGCCAACGCTATTTCCTTTGAATTTTCCTTTCTCGCTTTTTCCCTGAGTTCATCAAAAATTGGCTTGAACGTCGGTGCGTTTGATAATCCTGTGCCGGCCATATGGTTCCCCTCCTTTTCTATCATTGGTTTGATATCTTCCTGCAACTCCTCGTCCATCCCATCAGGCACCTCCATCAAATAATCGATGAAATATAATAACGAATCAACATAGTCACGATTCTTTACCTTTTTACCCTTTAGCAGCAATTCAAACAAACGACGTTTAAACTGATATCGCTTGCTGGCATTATTCCTGCTTTTCAGCATATACAAACCCGCTAATACAGCATATGCAAATGGATTGTCTGACAGCAGCAATTTCTGCTCATCCTGATCAAGTATTTTGTAAGTGTTGTATGTATAGGTTAGCTCTGTCCCATAAAATTGATTCGCATAGGTGTCGGGTTTAAAGGTATAGATCAGGGGTAAAGAAAAGGACAAATGGCTCAAACAGTTCCGTGATAACCTTTTTCCAAAGCCCGTCCTTATCAGAGTATGGGGCTGTTTGTTGACTCACTTGCCCAAGGTCTGGTCGGACTGGGGGCAAATGCTAGGTGTAATTTTAACTGGGTATTTACAGAAACATCTTTATTGTAAACTCAACAACCACTCCTGCTATACTAAAAAGGTAACCCCATGTCAAAATGGAATTACCTTCTATAACATATTCTAGAACTTCTTATTTATTTGACTTAACTCTACCGGTCCATTATTTTTAATAACTTCCTTGTACCAATAATAACTTTTCTTTTTAATTCTGCGTAAATCCTTTTCATCATACTCATCACGGTTTACATACACAAAACCATAACGTTTTTGATAACCATTTAACCAGCTGAGAACGTCGGAAAATGCCCATGTACAATAACCAATTACATTAACCCCATCCGTTATTGCCTCTTGGATAGCCTTTATATGATTATTGATATATTCAATTCGATAGTCATCATTTACTACATCATTCGCCTCAAGTTTATCATACTCACCTAAGCCATTCTCTGTAATGAGTATCGGCAAATTATAACGACTGCTGATTCTTCTCATTGCTATCCTTAGTCCTTCAGGGTCGATCTCCCAATCCCAATTCGTCGCATCAAGATATGGGTTATCCTTCGTTTTATATAATCCCGGAACTCCAGATTCAGCCGTTGTTCCTTTTTCACCTGAAAAATTCATAGCACCTAAGCCGATACCATCAAGTGGGTTGAATTCCACCGTACCAGATTTATAGAAATTAACCCCCATAAAATCAGGTTTAGCCTGCGATAGCAATTCATAGTCCCCTTCTTCAATTGTAGGAGCAATTCCTTCTCTTTCATAAAAGTTCCATATTGTCGTTGGATACTTTCCATATACATATACATCCATCCACCAGTAGCTGCGTTCTTCCTCTGCATTTTCAAATGCCATAACATTATTCGGATCACTATCAAATGGATAAGATGGCATATAAGCAAAACTTGGACCAATTTTCCCGTTAGGCACATGTTTTCTAAATGATTGAATGGCTTTAGCATTTGCCAGATTTGCAATATGGTTGGCATTCAGCATTCTTTTTTTATCTTTCACTCCTGGTGGATGTATTCCGGTTTCGTAGCCATGGCTCACAAAAATATTTTGTTCATTCATGGTAACCCAATATTTTACACGGTCTCCAAATTCCTCATATAACGTTACACAGTAATTATTAAAATCATCAATAATCTCCCTGGACTCCCAACCGCCATATTCATCCACTAACGCTTGAGGAACATCCCAGTGATACAATGTAAGAACAGGTTCAATATTATTCTTTATCAATTCGTCTATTAGATTGTTATAAAAATCAAGACCGTTTTTATTCATTTCCCCTTTTCCCTTAGGGTAAATACGACTCCACGCTACCGAAAAGCGATATGCTTTAAGCCCCATTTCGGCCATTAGCCTTACATCTTCCTTATATCGGTTATAATGATCAATTGCTACATCACCATTTGTTCCTTTAAATGTTGTCCCCTCTTGTTTTGCAAACGTATCCCACACAGATGGGCCTTTTCCATCCTTGTCCCAGGCACCTTCCACTTGATATGCTGCTGATGCTGATCCCCATAGGAAGTCTTTTGGAAATTCAGCTAATCTATTATGTTCCATTTGTATTTCCTCCTTAATCTATTTTCTTGCATTTAAGAATCAACTTAGCTTAAAGTATTTACACCTACTCGTTCATGAACGATGTCTATTAGAATATCATGGAGTATTCAAAAGTTAATCTATTTACGTAAGTTTACGTGTGTATTTTATCTTCGCTTTGATTTATATTTTTCAAGGCAAAATTTACCGCTGCAGCGGGGTCCTTACTTAAATCGACATATTCCTTCCCATTAGTCGAAACGGACTTGACCCCTCTTTGTCCTGTATCCTCTTCCAATTCACCAAGCATTGAGGATATTTGTGGTGCCAAAATAATCAAATCATAATTATCGATATCATTTTTGTGCTGACCATATGCCATTGCAAATGTTTCAATCTCCAGTTCTCTTTCCTTCGCTCCCTCATCGATAGCATTAGCAAGCATACTGGAAGTAGCACCGCCCGCACAAAGAACCAATACATTTGTTGGTTTATCTAATTTTGTGTTAGCGAGTGTTTCCGGCTCCTCTTCATTTACTTCCTCTACGTTCCCCTCTATATCCTCTTCTAACTTCTCTTTTTCAATTAACTCCTTATCATAAACCTTCATAAACGGATAGTAAATCAAGAAATCAACTACCATAAGCACAATTACCAATAAAAATGATAGTGGAGCTATGCCTGTTCCCAAAACGATCCCAAGTGGCCCTGGTGTAGTCCACGGTAAATTATATAAGAAACTATTCATACCCAAGGAATCAACAAAAAATTTAAAGATCCATATATTTAAGATTGGTGCAAATATAAAGGGAATAAAAAACACTGGATTCAGTACTATGGGAATGCCAAATAATGCAGGCTCATTCACACCGAATGTTACTGGAACAGCAGATGCTTTTCCAATAGCTTTTAACTGTTTGGATTTAGCCATAAATGCAATCATATACGTAATCATTAACGTCGCACCCGTTCCCCCGAAGGTTACCACAAAGTACTGTGCACCTTGTGAGAGTATATTTGAGGCGTGCTCCCCATTCTGATACATAAAAAGATTGGCTTCCACGTTTGCTATGTAAATTGCCGCTACTGCCGGTTCCACAATCGATGGACCATGAATACCCAAGAACCAGAAAAATGCAATGGCTCCAAATATAATTGTTAAGCCAATATAGCCATCTGCAGCAGTGAATAGTGGCTGGAAAAATTCAATAATCCAAGCTGAAAAGCTAGTGTTGGCGAGTACCCTGAAAATCATATCAAACAACCAGAAAAAAAGGACACTTGCTGCAAGCGGAAACATATCCGCAAATGTTTGGGAGATGTTTTGCGGCACCTCTTTTGGCATTTTGATTGTAATATTGTTCTTAATAAACATTTTATAAATGTTTGGCACGGTAAAACCAATTACAAATGAAGTCAAAAGACCGGTTGACCCAAGATAACCGCTGGAAATCCCACCATCTATCTGATCAGCACTCAGTAATAGAAATGCTGATATTGAGGCAATCATTACACTTGTCGTATTAATTTGCCGTGTTGCCGGTAACTTCCCATTAAACGTATCTGTTAAACTTTTTGAAATTGTCATAGCCATTAAAACAGCCAAAATACCCATTGAGTAATTATACGCTTTCATTAAATTTGACTCCACATCACCCGACCAATGAAATCCCCATATATTTGGCACATAGGCTATTAACATAAAAATACTTGAGAAGATTATTACCGGTATTAAACTAATGAAACCATCCCGTATTGCTCTCAAGTATGAGTTTCTTGAGATTTTTTCAAAAAAGGGCTTCATTTTTTCTATTTGTTTAATAAGGAATTGCATTATATCCCCCCTTTACTTTCTGGATTTATATAGTTCTATCATGTGAACCATTAAATCTTTTAATAGTAACGCTGTCATTAAATGATCTTGCGCATGCACCATAATAAAACCTAATTCAACCTCTTCACCTTTTGCCTCATTAGCAAGCATATTTGTTTGCGATTTATGGGCTTCATTTAAACTTTCTTCAGCATCTTTGACTAGACCCTCCGCTTGTTCATAATTACCTTCTTTTGCAGCATTTAAAGCTTCGAGTAATTTAGACCTTGCTTCTCCAGCAAATGAAACGATTTCAAATCCTGTCATAGAAATTTCTTCTTTTGACATCCCCATTATTTAACCACTCCTACTTTGTCATTTGTTCTATTTTGTTTCAAAATGTTGTATTTTTAATATTACATTATGGCTATACAAATGTCAATAGTCTTTTTGTAAGCAGTTACACCTTGACTAAATTGCAATTATATAGTAAGTTTCTATTACATCATTTTGACACATTTCCAAACATAAATTATTAAAAAGGACTGGCGATTATGATTAGAGAGCAACGCTTAAATAAGATAAAGCAATTTTTAGAGAAAAATAACTTCATTCAAATCAGTGATATTAAAGAAATGTTTAATGTAACCGAAATGACAATCCGAAGAGACCTGCAGTTTTTGGAAAACGAGGGTGTCCTAGAGAAAATACATGGTGGAGCAAAAAGAAAAAAAGAAATTACCGACAGGGAATTATCACACATCGAAAAGTCTTCTCTATTTATTGAGGAAAAAAAATATATTGCTAAAATAGCCAGCTCTTTAATCAATACTAACGATACGGTTTATATCGGTGCGGGAACAACAAATGAATTCATTTACGATTACCTGGATATCAATTTTGCGAAGGTAATTACAAATTCCCTGCAAGTGTTCGAAAAATTTAAGAATGATGACAAATTTGAAGTTATACTTGTGGGTGGTAAATATAGAGAAAGAACCGGTGCATTTGTTGGAAGCTTTACTATAGATACAATAAAAAAAATCCGAGTAAAGAAAGCCTTTATTGGCGTTAATGGAGTTTATGGTGATGCAGTTTACAACTATAACGATGAAGAAGGCGATATACAATCAATGATGTTAGACAACTCATACGAGAAATATATTTTATGTGATCACTCAAAAATTGATAAAGAAGATTTCTATTCATTTTATAGATTAAGCAGATTCAATGCACTAATTACTGATACTAAATTAGATAAAAGTCTAATAGATAAATACTCTGATTATACTAAAATCATAAATTATAATGAAGGATTTAAGGAGGACAAGTAGTATGACAGTTATTATTGGCTCTGACAGGGATGGCTTTACTTTTAAAGAATCATTAAAAGTATTTTTGGAAAAAGAAGGGTATAATGTTTTGGATGTTACACCAAAATCGAACGTGAATTTTGTAGAATCCTCAATGCTTGTAGGGAAAGGTATAACTGAAGGAAAAGCTGATAAAGGAATTCTTATAGATAGATATGGTGTCGGCTCCTTTATGTCAGTCAACAAGATCGAAGGGATCATTGCAGCAGAGGTTTCAGATGAACATTCTACAAAAATGACTTGTGATCATAATAATGCCTCCATCATAACACTTGGATCAGGAATAGTAGGAATGGATCTGGCTAAAAACATTGCCTCCACCTTTTTGGAAAGCTCATATTCAGGTGGTCGACATCAAATACGTGTAGATATGCTAAATAAATTATAGAGGGAGAGATACAAAGATGAAGATTTCTATTGGTTGTGACCATATTGTCACGGACATTAAAATGGCGATTTCAGATTACATCAAGAAACAAGGTCATGAAGTGGTTGACCTTGGTACTTATGATTTCACACGAACCCACTACCCTATTTATGGTAAGAAAGTGGCAGAGTCAGTTGTTAATAATGAAAGTGATCTTGGTGTTGTTCTTTGCGGTACTGGGGTAGGTATAACCGTATCGGCAAATAAAGTACCAGGAGCAAGGGTTGCTCTGGTAAGAGACAACACAAGTGCTAAATATGCAAAGGAAGAATTAAATGCCAATATTATAGGGGTTGGAGGTAAAATCACAGGTCTGCATTTAATTCAAAATATTGTTAATACATTTATTAATACCGAATACAAAGAAACGCCTGAAAACAAAAAGCTAGTTGATGACATTAATAATATAACGGATAAACATCTAAAAGATATTGATGATAAACACTTCTTCGATGAATTTCTTGAAAAGTGGGACCGCGGCGAATATCATAACTAAATAATTGTCGAGAAGCTGAACTAATTTGCGGTGGTCATCATGTACATCCTGATGTGGCAGTGCTGGCCAAACATGTGAAAGGCGATAAACGAGCATTGATTTTGCATCATGCTCGTTGTCACCGGCGCCTAGTCTTGGCCAGGAAGATGAGTTTGGTAGCATTACCAGCGGAAAATGGCTGATTATGTTGTAATCGATGACACCTTTTGGTACAGGTAGTTTCGGTTGCCGATAACATTAAATTTCCTAAAGAGTGAAAGTAGGCGGATATAAAGTGATCTTAACCATTACACTAAACCCCTCCGTTGACATCAGTTATAAGCTTGACGCGTTTAATCTTAATACCGTAAACCGTGTAGCTGATGTCTCCAAAACGGCCGGCGGCAAGGGGCTAAACGTATCGAGAGTTATCCAACAGCTCGGAGAAAACGTCGCTGCCACAGGGTTTTTAGGTGGCAGTTTAGGCAGCTTTATACGCGCAGAAATAGCTAACCAGGGTATACATGACTATTTTGTCAATATTGAGGGTACAACAAGGAATTGTATCGCCGTGATCCATGAGGGGCAACAGACGGAAATTTTAGAAGCTGGTCCAGCAATAGATGAAAATGAAGTCGCTGAATTTTTAAATCAATTTTCGAAGGACGTACATAAGGTAGATTATGTTACGATTTCCGGCAGTTTGCCTAAGGGGCTGGATAAGGATTTTTATGCACGGCTGGTGAAAATCGCCACTCAGCATGACACACCAGTATTACTGGATACGAAAGGTGAACTCCTTCATCACGCGCTTGAAGGCGACAACAAACCTTACTTAATTAAACCCAATCAGGAGGAACTGGCTGATTTACTCGGGGAAATAGTAACAGACGATACGCAGATTATTTCCGCACTACAATCACAACGGTTTACCGGAGTCCCTTGGGTCGTTGTGACAACAGGATCATCCGGCGCTTTTGTGAAACACAACGAAGAAATATACCGGGTGTCCACACCTACCGTTTACGCGGTCAATCCGGTTGGTTCTGGTGACGCGGTTATTGCAGGATTTGCTGTTGGATTGTCGCGCGGTTTGAATGATGAAGAACTTGTAAAATACGCACTGACAATGGGCGTTCTCAATGCGATGGAAGCACAAACGGGCGCTGTAAATCCGGAAAAAATTAAATGGTGTATGGAGCAGATTCGTGTGGAGAGCATTTAATGGAGACAGGAGGACTAGTAAATGAAACTCACACCTGGGAAAAAACGCGGTTTGAAGTTAATTTCTGATAATAATCACGTTGTTATAGCCACAGCCATGGACCAACGCGGCTCATTAGGAAAAATGATTACGTCATTCAATAACGAGATTTCTTACGAAGATGGTGTAAGCCAATTTAAAGAAGGCGTCAGCGAAGTGCTCGCAAACCAGTCTTCCTCCCTATTGCTTGATCCAGAATACGGCTGGAATGCAGCAAGCAAATTAAATGATGAGATTGGGTTGATTATGGCCTATGAAAAAACCGGCTATGACACTTCCGAAAAAGGACGTTTGCCGAATTTAGTTGATAACTATGCTGTACAGGACTTAATGGGTAAAGGTGCAAGTGCATTAAAACTGTTAGTCTATTATGATCATAACGAAGAAGAAAAATATAATACCATCAAAAAAGCATTCATTAAGCGTGTCGGTGATGAATGTAAACAGAATGATTTGCTGTTTATATTAGAACCTGTTTCCTACAGTGCGGAAGGTTTAGGTTCAAAAAGCGCGGCATTTGCCAAGAAAAAGCCAGAAATTGTCGAGTATTTCATGACCGAATTTTCCAAAGAAGAATACGGCATTGACCTGTTGAAAGTGGAAGTACCAGTATCCATTTATAATATTGAAGGCTACGAGCAATATGATAATTATGAACCTGTATTCAGTAAGGAAGAAGCGGCAAACTTCTATCGCACGTGCTCTAAAAAAAGCCGTCTGCCATTCATTTATTTAAGCGGCGGCGTAACGAACGACCAATTTGTCGAAACTTTGCATTTTGCCAAAGACGCCGGTGCCAAATTCAGCGGCAGCCTTTGCGGACGGGCTATCTGGAAAGACGGCGTTCAACCATTTGCAGAAGAAGGCAAGGAAGCACAATATCGATGGCTCGAAACAACCGGCTTGGAAAACTTAACTAAAGTGAAAAAAGCCATTAAGGAAACAGCAACACCATGGAGCGGATTTGTTGAGTAGAATATGTTGGGAAGACCAAGTTCAGATATAGTGAACTTGGTCTTTTTACTATCTACCGATAAATTGCGCAATTTTATTATAGGATATAATTCCTTAATGTATAAATTTATACGCAACCCCATTATCATGGTGATGTTTGGTTATTATAGTCTTACTTCCTGATCAGCATTCTTGCACGCTGCCACTTGCTGTAGAAAGTTATAGATATTATACTTTCCCGTATTTCAACGTGTCCTTAATAACGGCAGGTGTAATGGTAACCCCAGAGGTGATAAGTTCTACCACTCTTTTTTGTAGAGACGGGTGAAGTGTGATACCTTCTAGGCGCAGATTTTGAATAATCCTTCTGAATTCCTTGGATTCCATTTTAAGCTCTTGCATCATACACCCTCTTTCTAACATCCCTTATTATTACTATTACATACCTTTCATTAAGCCTTTGCTACAAACCAAACTCGAAATCGACACAGTGCCAAAACAGTTCCCGTATTGATTACACAACATTTCTTACTCCGTAGCCATAGACTTCCATGCGATTCCAAGGTGTATTCAGCGGCGGATTGTACGTGGAATTCCATTGGAAACCAGCCCAGCCATTCGCACCCCGTGCCAGATGCCATCTTCGTTCACAGCTTTCGTCACAGCACTGGCCGCTTCCTTCACAACATCAGACGCATTGCCCATGGCGATACTGTTCTTCACAGTCTGCAGCATTTTTATATCATTCAGTCCATCTCCAAATGCATAGACATCATAAGGAGAAAATTGCAGATGCTCGGTCAATTTTTTAATACCTGCAGCTTTGGATCCGCCAGCAGGCATGACATCGACCGCATAGTCATGCCAGCGGATAAATTCCAAATCTGAGAACGCCTGTCTATAGGCTGTTTCACCATATTCCTCACAAAATAAGAACGCTTGGTACACCACGCCATCCTGATAAAACATAGGATCATATGTCACTTTCTGATTAACTCTGAGTGAATCTATCGCTGCACTGATATGCGGGTGCTCTTCCGTGTTCGAGTACCAATTTTCTTCATTAACATACATTAATGGGTGGTTCCGAAGCTTGGCATGCAATTCCAACTCCTCAAGTACAGAAGCTCGTAATGGATTTTTGTAAATGGCCTCATCATTATGCTCAGCATATTGCCCATTAATGCTTACATACGTGTTAATATTCAGTTCACGCAATAACGGTTCAAACGCAAATGGTGCCCGGCCTGTCGCAATCGCTACTGTATGGCCGGCTTCTTGCAAATCAGCAACTGCTTGTTTTGTCGATTCCGGCAGCTTCTTTTCGTCATCAAGCAGGGTGCCATCTATGTCAAAAAAGACCAGTTTTTTCATCATGTGCATTCCTCGCTTACTTCTGTCCATTTGCCTATTATTCTATCATATATGTTGAAAAACGTCGTGATCCACCTGAATGGATAGAGTGGGTGATTTTTGACCTCAATCGAAAAAAGATGCATAATAGTAGTGTTTGGCAAAATTATCTATCACAGTAAAAGTACGGATTGTAAGTGACATCCCGTTCATAAGTTTACTATCCATTGTACGTAAACACAAATTCTGTCCATGGCTTTAAAAAATCTAATAAAAAGATAGATTCCTTCTTTAATTTACCCACTACGTTTCTATCACCATCATTATCCATATCTTGCAAGGCTATTTGTAATTCTCCTTTATATTGTCCAGAATGAGTATTACAAATAACGATGTCTCCTCTTTTAATCGCCCCCGTGTTATGTGGAGGAATATCTACTTTTTTATATTTCACCCGTGGCGATGAGGAACGAACCATATATACAGATCGATCCCCTCTATACTGATGTTCTTCTTCCAATACAATCGTTGCTTCTGTATTGGTTATGTTTTTAGCAAATTCCACTTCAAGAGATGGCAGCGTTGAAAGATAAGCCTTTGACATACGTTGCAATTCTATTTCTGTTGCATAAGCGTTTCCGATTATTAAATCATCAATCATGTTCATCAATCGAAAATGAGTTACTTGTGTGTGAATAGAAAGGTTCCTGTGTTGTTCTAACGTACATAATCCCTTCTGAACGGGCCATGGTCCTATTTCTCCATGCTGGGAAGTTACAAATGCTGCTGTCTGAAGATTATATTTATTGAACATTTCTGTTGTCTGCTCAAAATGGTTTTGAGAAATGCCCGAATATTTTTGCGGGTAAAAGTTATGAGAAGCATATAATTTATCTGTGTTTGGCTGAAAACTCATCACATTATCGATGTACCTTGTACCACTGCTCATATTAACTTCAACTATTAGATTATGTGAATTCCTTGTCATCTTTGCTTCCTCTGCACCTGTAAAACCCAAATCCAGACGTATTCCCCAAGCACCTATTTGTTTAAAAAAACGGAGATCACTATAGCTAACACCTAATTGCTCAAATAATCCTGGGTTGATATCCAAAATCGTTTCCATCCCAAGCGAATTACCGTATTCAATAATATTCCTAAACTTATTGACTACTTCGTCCTTGTCTCCCTTAATTTCGAGTAGACTTGTGAAAATTCTCGTAAACCCCAACTTATGAGCAAGATCTAAATATGCTTTATCCCGTTTGACATTACTACTTGAAGGATAAACGGATACACCTAGTTTTTTCATAACATTTTTCCTCCTTGTTAAATTGATTCCGTTTTATAGTATTTTGATTATTAAACTACTTTTTTATAAGTCCTTGCGCTAATCGTCTATTTTGTGTAGAATTCTATCTGCAGCTCAAACTACACTTACCGAACCCTTATCTACATCAATGTTATTTACTTCTTCTATTAAACCTAATTTCCTAAAAACTACTCGAATCCGTTTCATAAAGAATCCCATCAATGGCGCAAATATTAGCATCCCTATTATGGTTCCTTCCCTTATTGTTGGTGGTAAAGAAAACCCAAATGTAAACAGAACCGCAAAAAGAATACTTAAAATATCGGCCCATTGTCTCACTACAGTAAACTTCAACTTTGTTGTTTTAGCCAAAGCCATACAAGAACCTTCTAATGCGAAGGTTACAACATCCAATACCATTATAGACCCGACTGCACCAGCTATAATTACATAACCAATAATTAACAACATCAAGTTCACTGCATAACTATCAATGATAATCGAACTAAAAACATCGTACAAGAAAACATTTACAACAATCCCTAGGAGAATGCTAACAGGAACTTGTAAAAGATGTCTAAAACTAAAGTGTTTTCTAAGTAGAATCCATTGTCCTAACACACAAGAACTATTTAAAATTATTCCAATGGTTCCTACTTTAATTCCGGATAAATAAGAAATTGATTGTGCTAATGCGTCCCAAGCCCCAACACCAATTGCAGCTTTTAAAGTTAAAGATACGGCGAATCCATTTATTGTAATTAATGTTGATAATAATATTATTCTTTTTAATTGCTTCATTTGTTCTCCTTAACGACGAATTTTGACTGCACTGTCATGTAGAATGGGACAAAACTGTTTTTATCATCCAGCATGTCCCATCAATTTTAAAAACGTTATCTAAAGGATAATTAAATGCTCTTTCGGAAAGAACCAGTACATTAGCGCCTTTACGTATTATTATTCGAGTTCACTTCCATTACTGGCAATAACCTCTTTATACCAATAGAAACTTTTCTTTTTCGTACGTTTGAGGTCATGCTCTCCTTCCTCATGCTGGTTGACATGCACTAAACCATAGCGTTTCTGAAAGCCATTTAACCAGCTTAGAAGGTCCGTGAATGACCATACACAATACCCAATCACATCAACCCCATCTGTAATGGCTTCCTGAATAGCTTTCAAATGGGCACCGATATAGTGAATCCGATAATGGTCTTGGATGGATCCGTCTGCTTCAACTTTATCGTATTCGCCAAGACCATTTTCACTAATGAGAATCGGCAGCGAATAACGATTTGTTATCCTGCGAAGACCGATACGCAATCCTTGGGGATCAATATTCCAGTCCCAGTTCGTTCTTTCCATATTTTCATTTTTAACGGTTTTAAAGAGACCTGGAACACCGGTATCTTCCATGGTTCCTTTTTTTCCGGTATTATTAAAGTGACCCTCTGATGTAACGCCATCCAATGGATTTTTTTCATACGTTGTTGTTTGATAATAATTTACACCCATAAAATCCGGCTTGCTTTCTTTTAATAATTCCAAATCACCATCTTCCAACTGTGGAGCTATCCCTTTTCGCCCAAGATAATTCCATGATGCTGTTGGATATTCTCCCCATGCATACACATCCATCCACCAATGATTGGTAAGCTCTTCCGCATTTTCTGCCGCAAGAACATCCTCGGGTTTGGAAGTAGCCCCATATGCCGGTGAATAAGCAAAGCTTGGCCCTATTTTTCCATCAGGAACATAGTTACGGAATTCCTTAATAGCAGCAGCATTGGCTAAACTTGCATGATGATTAACCTGATAAAACAACTTGTCATCTTTCACTCCAGGTGGATGCATTGCTGTTTGATAGCCCAAACGAGTAAAGATATTTTGCTCATTTAGTGAAACCCAGTACTTCACACGATCGCCAAACGCTTTATATAAAGTAATACTGTAGTTTTTGAAATCCTCTACAATTTTTCTTGATTCCCATCCGCCATACTCATCTTGCAGGGCTTGCGGCAAATCCCAGTGATAAATGGTTAAAATCGGCTCAATATTGTTCTTGATTAATGCATCAATTAGATTGTTATAGAAATCGATACCTTTTTGATTTACCTCACCTCGTCCATTTGGGTAGATGCGGGGCCATGACACGGAGAATCGGTATGTTTTCAATCCCATTTCCGCCATCAATTGAACATCTTCACGATAACGATGATAATGGTCAACTGCTACATCACCATTTGTTCCTTTAAATGTTTTACCGGGAATCCGTACGAATTTATCCCAATTGGAAATACCCTTCCCATCGACGTCCCATGCACCCTCTATTTGATATGCTGCAGAGGCGGCACCCCAAAGAAAATCTTTTGGAAACGATTTTAGACTCTCATGTAACATAAATGAATTGCTCCTTTTATTCTATATCTGATAACAATAATATGGACCGGCAATACGCCGGTGCCATATTAGTTGATACTATTTATTCTTTTTGAGAAGTTGAGGAAGGTATTTTAATGCGCTTCCATCATTTCATCTGCAACTAGTTTAGCAATAACATTAGATGACTGCTGATTCCTCACCCTGTTCTTGCTTAACTAACTTATTATCGTACATTTTAATGAATGGTAACCAAATTAGAAATGATACAATAACGCATAAAATTGCGACAATTACTGCCATGTAGTCTCCACCTGTGCTAATAAAAGCACCTGCACCCACAGGAGTAGGCCAAGGCATCATTGCAATAATTGGTTGAACAATCTGTAGTTTAATTGCCCAATAAGCGATTGATGCCGAAATCATTGGCGCAGCAAAGAACGGAATAGCTAAGAATGGGTTATAAACAATCGGCAGTCCGAATATTAATGGTTCATTAATGTTAAAAATACCAGGGGCAACAGATGTTTTACCTAAAACTCTCAATTGCGTTGATTTAGCTAAAAATGCAATAAATAAGCATAGACCTAGAGTTGCTCCAGAACCACCAATCACTACGAAAGCATTCTGGAATTCACCTGCGAATGGAATATTTGCTCCATCCACATTGGATTCTAAATTTGAAAGAACAATTGGAAAAAGAAATCCTTGATAAATAATATTTGCTCCGTGAATACCTACAATCCAAAGTGCGTGGATTAAGAAGTAAATAACCATGATACCTAGCCAGCTATTGGTTAAATTGACAACAAATCCAAAAGGAATAGCTATCACTTTAAATATATCCGTGCCTAATGCAACTAAAATACCGTTAATTAATAGAACAGCAAAAGCAACAACAAATGCTGGTATTAAAGCTGTGAATGCATTGGATACACCAGACGGTACTGATTCCGGCATTTTTATAACCCAATTCCTTTTCACGCAGAGCCTATATAGTTGCACAGCCAATACAGCCATAATAATTGCTGAGAATATTCCTGTTGCCCCTAAACGGCTTACACCATCTGCGACCATTTCCCATCCATGGACAATTGTTGTATCCTCATTAATCTGGTGTACTAGAGATATTTTGCCATCTTCTAAAACTAATTGAGGAATCGTCATAAAGAAAGCAAACATTGATAGTAAAGCACCACTCACAGGGCTTAAAGATAATTCTTCTTCTTCAGCAATTATTCTTGTATACTCATAACCAACAACAAGGCCGAAGTATAACGCTAATAGTCCCATCGTTGCTTTATTCGCCAGCATATACAAATCACTGACTCTAAAAAAAGTGCTATTGAAAAAGCCTTCCAAAAATGTGAATGTTTGTGGCAATACGTTGAACACCAGGAACATCGAACCTACGATGACAAAAGGAATAGAAGCCATCCCTGCAGCCATTACGGCACGTACAATACGCAATGATGCAATTTTTCCCATAGGACCCATTAAATACTTTTCCAAAGTATCGAATATCTTGTTTCCTGAACTCATGTGAAATTCCCCCTTCTATTGTTAATTAATAGCCCCTTCATATTTCTTGATGCGTTTATAATGCTTATCCTCATTATGTTTAATCCGGTTTAAACGTTTGATAATTAATACACTTAATAATATCCCTATAACCAAAATACTTAAAACTAAGATTTTGGACTTCGGTTGATTTACGAGAAAAGGATATAATTGAGTAAACATAGATGAAAAACTAGTCGGTACTACCAAACCCACATTTGTAATAAGCAAAACCATAAAGCAATATATTGTGTATTTGGCATTATTCGTATGGTTACTAAAAATTTTAGCCTGTTCTGCAACACTAAATAATAATACGATAAGTAATACCAATGGAATAAAAAATAGTGATGAATCGCTCATTATCAATGAAATTAGCCAGTACAAATTTGTGAAAAAGAACAATGCAGAAACATATCTTACAAGTAAATATCGATTAAAGTACATCGATTTAATACTTAATCTTTTTTTGTTTTGTTCTATCAGTTCACTTCCACCGTTTTTCATATGCAAATTCCTCATTTGTTTTCGAGTTTTTCATACAGGTATAACATTTCTAAAGCAACTTCTCTCAATGTCATCGTTGTCATTAAGTGATCCTGTGCATGAACCATGATAATTTCCGTATTAACTGTTTCTCCGGAAGAATATTGTTGTAATAGTTCTGTTTGTGTTTGGTGTGCCAATAATAATTCTTCATTTGATTCTTCCAGCTTGTTTGCTGCATTTTCGAATTCACTCTCTCGCATCATCTTAAATGCTTCATGTATCATTGTTCTTGATGAACCACTGTGCAAAATAATTTCAAAGGCAACGTTTTGAACTTGTTCTTTTTCCATCGAAGTCTTCCTTTCCTATCTAAAGTTGAACAATCTACAAGTCATTTAAATTATTAAGAGTTTCTTCCAGTCACCCCCCTTGGACATATAATTTCTATTGGAAAATTACTGTCATAAGATTATTGATAGACATAACAAATTATTGATTCGGAAGTTCTTGTAAAATGACGTTTCCTAATTTTTCAATGCCCATGGGAATAGGGGCGTATGCTTGCGGCGGAATGTTTACAACTGGTTTACCTACACGATCACCAGCTGCTTTAAGATTTTCATAATACATTTTTGTTTGAGGGCTTACCAGAAATAAGTCAAAGTTACTTGATTCAATCATCTTACTGCCTTCCGTAGCAGAAGTAGCATCTACTTCAATTTCATTTCCTTTATTTTTTAAAAATTCTGTTGTCTTCTTTGCCATCAACGAAGATGACATACCACCTGCACAAATAATCAATACGTTTTTCATCCTGCATTCCTCCATCAAATTTATTTATTTAGGATTTATACTAATTGCTATAGTTTCTCTCCATTTGAGGAAATAACATCTTTATACCAATAGAAAGAATCTTTACGATAACGTTCTAAAGTACCATTGCCTTCATTATCTTTATCAACATAGATAAATCCGTACCGTTTCTGCATTTCACCAGTGCCTGCTGATACTAAATCGATACAGCCCCATGGTGTATATCCGATTAAATCAACACCGTCTTCATTAACTGCTTTAGCCATTTGTTTGATATGCGCTCTAAGGTATTCAATACGATAATCATCATGAATGTTGCTGTCTTCCCCGAATTCATCAATTGCACCCAATCCATTTTCTACAATAAAGAGAGGCAAATGATACATGTCGGTTAACCAGTTCAATGAATAACGAAGACCTTCAGGATCGATTGGCCATCCCCAATCAGAAGTTTTAATATATTCATTGTTAACTAGATCTCGTGTCTCATCGTAATCATACTCTTCAGTAGACTGTTGATAGCTAATCGCAAATGACATGTAATAACTAAAACCAATATAATCTACTGTGCCTTCTTTTAAGATCTCTAAATCTTCTTTTGTAATATCTAAATGAAAACTTTTGCGTTCAAAATACCTTGTCATGTACTTAGGGTATTCTCCATGAACATGAACGTCAGTAAAGTAATAGCGCTTTTGCATTGCTTTTTGTGCCATTAACATATCTTTTGGATGTGAAGTCGATGGATATATTGGACACATAGCAATCATACATCCGATTTGAAAATCCGGATTAATGTCATGACCAATCGTTACAGCTTGTGCACTTGCTACGAGCTCATAATGAGCAGCTTGATACATAATGTTTTCACGATCTTCGCCTTCTTTATATCGAATACCAGAGTTCGTGAATGGAGCAAAATCATCGTGGAAATTTGCTTGGTTATTAATTTCGTTGAACGTCATCCAATAGTTAACTTTATCTTTGTAACGCTCAAAACATACGCGAGCAAACTTTACGAAGAAATCAATTAACTTCCGATTTCGAAAACCACCATATTCCGTCACAAGGTGATAAGGCATTTCAAAGTGGGACAACGTTACAACCGGTTCAATGCCGTATTTCAAGCACTCATCAAATAAATTATCGTAGAACTTTAATCCTTCTTCATTTGGTTCCGTTTCATCACCATTCGGAAAAATACGGGACCAGGCTATAGAGGTTCTAAAACATTTAAAACCCATTTCACTGAATAATTTAATATCCTCTTTATAACAATGATAAAAATCAATTGCTTCGTGGTTTGGATAATTTTTACCTTCTATAACGCCCTCTGTAATTTCACGAGGGACACCATGTGCGCCTTTCGTCATAACGTCAGCAACGCTTACCCCTTTGCCTCCTTTATTCCAAGCACCTTCTAATTGGTGCGCGGCGACAGCGCCACCCCATAAGAAGTCATCAGGTAATTTAGACAACTGAAATCCACTCCTTTCTGTAATCTATCTTGGATCGCTTTCATTGCTTTACTATGATAATCTGCAGATTAACAATTTTGCAAAATAACAAACATCTCGTCCTGACTTCAGCATGTTGCGTAATATTAATTTGCTGTATCTTTATTGTAGAATGAAACCGTTATCACCTGTAGAGGACGTTTTTCCGTTGCCAACGGAAATAGGCTAAAAGACACAAAAAAACAGATGCAGGTTTACGCTACATCTGTTTAAGCCTTGGTCAATGCCCATTTAAATTCACTATATGTTTCACATTGCAGTAATTTTTGCAGCAAAGGTCGATTATCCAACATTTTCACTAACACATCGTACATTGGTTTTAAATCATCCATCTGTTTGTCTTTACTGATATTGAGCAAGCAAATGATCTGAACAGGTTTACTTCCCCATTGAATTGGATTCCTTAACGTGACAATGGACCAGAAAGTAGCATCCGTTTGCGGTTCCATCGGATGGGGGATGGCGACCAAATTGCCAAAGCTGGTAGGTGAATATTTTTCACGTTCTAAGACAGAAGCGACAAAATCGGCATTAACCTTTCCAGATTCCAACAATTTGTTTCCTAAAAATTGAATGACTTCTTCCTTTGTCGAAAAGTCCATTTTTAAGAAAGTAAACTGTTCCCGCATATAGTTCTTCATAATTTCGATATCGTTATGGATTAATTTTTCAATTTTATTTACATCCTGATTACCAAGTAGCGTGCTTACTTGAACGACTGGAATAGGTAACTTTTCAGGAATTGGGATAGTACTGATGATCAAATCTAAATTATGAATAGATTGACTATTTAAATTATAGTACTCTGTTGTACCCACAATATTCAACTCATCACGAAATTGATTTTTTAATTTCATTAAAAGCAATTGTGCTGTTCCTAATCCAGAAGCGCAAACAATCAAACAGCGTTTTTTGTTTCTCTCACTTTTCTCTTGCCTTTCCAGTGCGGCCTCAATATGGAGTGCCATGTATCCAATTTCACTTTCATCAATGGAAATACCTAATTTTTTCCTAATAACATCCGCCCCGGTAAGCGCCGCTTCAAAGGAAAATGGGTATTTATTTTTAATCTCCTCCAGCATTGGGTTTCTCAGGTTCATCTGGTACGTATACCTGTTAATTGCCGGTTTTAAATGTAAGCTAAGAGCCATTATCAATTCTTTATCTCCAGAAAGATCCAACGAGTATACGTTATCTATCCTTTCGAGAATATTCCTGGTTAAATCTTGGATATCCTCGTCCAGTATAGATTTGACTTCTTCTATTTCGGTTTCGGAATGCACCTTTTTGGTACCTTGTAAATGAATGGCTAAATAAGCAGTTTCATTAACCGAAAAAGATACCTTTAATTTTTGTTCTATTTCTTCGACAATTTCCTTTGCTATCGTATATTCCTTTTTGTCAGTAATCCTACTAAGCTCTTCCCGATAGATTTCAACCACTTTTTCATCACGAATCCGCTTACACGCAATTGCTATATGAGTAATTAAATTATGCAAACTAATATCAGTAATAATTATTTTATGTTTCCTTAACTTGGAAAGGATACTATCTCGAATCCATTCCATTTCGTCCTTTGGCAAGATTTCTATCCAATTTGCTGTTTGGTCAACCATATTCGGCTTTTGATTGAAAATATATTCGGAAATGCAAAAACGAATTTTTATTTCATCCCCGAACACTTTAATTCCATAATTAGGTTTATGATCAAGGAACAAGTTATAACGTTCCATAACTTCGCGAACATTTTTTAAATCAGTTTGCAAGGTGGATCGACTAATAAACAGTTCCTCAGCAAGATCATCCATTTTAATATAGGAAGATTGCAATAAAAGCCTTTCTATCAAAAACTGTATCCGATTTTCGGGTTCAGTTGGCACAACTTGATTATTTTTTTCGACAGTTTTTTGCAAAAACTGTTTAAATCCATCTTCATTTATGACATTTATTCGAAATCCTTTTCCACGGTGTGATTCAATATATGCAATATCGTTATTTAATAGTTTACTTATTTCCTTAATATCGGTGCGAATCGTTTTTGAACTAACTTGCAAAGCGGTAGCAAGTTCAGAGCTTGTTTGTAATTCATCAGTTGTCAACAGCTGTTGGATAATTTGTTGCAGACGGGTGTTCATCTCATTGATTCCCCTTATATGCAAATAGTTCTTTATCACTAGTATAGAATAGAAAAATTGAAAAGACAACTTAATAATTGGATTGTTTGTCGAACCATGGCGAAAAGATATTTCCTCCTGCAACACAGTGGCCACCGCGCAAGGCGATGGCCAAAAATCCTTTTATGCAGTTGTTAATCAAGTGAAATAAATTCCCTTCTTCCATGAGCACTCCTACTCCCCAGCGGCTCGGAACTAGTCGGATGTGAGAATACCATGCTGTCGACACCTGCACCAACGCTTTTGCTGGAACGATTGATAAATCGGAAACTATTATGGCATACATTCTGAGTATTGTCTAATAAGTTTTAATCATTAAGTATTGGTATACTATTTAACATGTTTTTTAGATGAATAGCATCCCACGGTAAATGCTCAGTTATACCTAATTCAACCACCTCTGTTTGATTAAAAACATCTTCTATTAAACGAGTGACTTGAGGAAAATCCATTTTTCCAGAAGGAGCACCAATTTCCTCTTCTGAATAATTAGCATGAAGTACCGACCTAAAAATGCTCGGATCAAGTACATCTAAATCAAAATGGATAGCCAAATACTGCTTCTTCGCTATTTAGTGTTTAGTCTAAAACCTCATATAGGTGTCAACACTAGGTAAAAACCTATTAAATTACCTGGGAGTTGACCGTTATGAATGATTTCCAAGAAAAATATAATGTATTTGAA
>NZ_JBHTNH010000026.1:0-132092 GCF_042679865.1 Lentibacillus salinarum
CGCTGAAACGAAAAATCGGGATGAAATACACCACCATCATCACTTTATTCCCCTTATTTTTAAGAGAATCCAAGAAAAATTCGGGTCTTTGCTCGCATCTCTCGCATCTTTGATGGATGAAAAATATAGTTTTTCACCGGACTTCTAGGGAAGTGGTGTAGTGCATCCGTATTTGAGTGGGGAACAAAACCGGCCGTTAAGTGATTCACCGCGTGAAATGAAGGCATTAACAACGTCTTCCAAACAGATTTCTTTCCATTGATTTAGTTTTGTATTAAGATAGTCAATTGGTGCCGATAGCTTTCCAGATAACAGGCGTTTCGACACGCGTTCTGGAAACATAGGCACGCGTACACCGAACATGGGCGTGAGCGCGTCAAAAATGTGCCGGGACACCACAAACACGAGCCGTAACACTGCACCTATAAACCAAATTTGCATGTGAATTCGATTGATAAAACAACTGGAGGAACAACGATGTCTGATCGAAATAAAGGAATTCTGTTATTACTGGTCTCTGCGTTAGGTTTTTCACTCATGGGGGCTTTTGTGAAGCTTTCCGGAGATTTGCCAACCATGCAGAAGGCCTTTTTCCGTAATATAATCGCCGCTATCATCACATTAGGTTTTGTTTTACGTCATAAGGAAAGAATGTTTGGGAAAAGAGAGAATCAGAAACTGCTGCTGTCCCGTTCGGCGCTTGGGGCAGTGGGGATTGTGCTGAACTTTTATGCGATTGACCATCTCGTGTTATCCGATGCCGAGATGCTGAACAAACTCAGTCCGTTCATACTCATTATTTTTTGTGCGATTTTCCTGAAAGAAAAGGCTCAGCGGTTTCAGGTTTTTGCCATACTTGTGGCCTTTGTCGGGGCGTTGTTTATCATTCAACCGGAATTTTCCGTTGAGATATTCCCTTATATTGTCGGGGTACTTGGCGCGGTGTTTGCGGCCGGCGCTTATACGCTTCTCCGTGTCCTGGGGAACAAGGAAAAGCATTATACGGTCGTATTTTATTTTTCATTTTTTACAACGCTTGTCCTGCTGCCGTTCACGATTACACTTTATGAACCGATGAGCTGGCAGCAATGGGTTCTGCTCATCCTGGCAGGTACATTTGCAACGGTGGGGCAGTTTGGTATAACGCTTGCTTATAAGTTCGCACCGGCCAACGAGATTTCGATTTTCTTCTATTCGACGGTCGTTTATTCGGCGCTGTTGAGCATTGTTCTATTTGGCCAAATTCCGACGCTGCTCAGTGTGATTGGTTACGTCATCATATTCGGCGCATCGTTCTATATGTTCCTGAAAAACAACCGGATGGATAAACAGGAAGCAAAACAGGTGAAACAGTTGAAATCGTCATAGAAATATGAAAGCTGTCCCAAACGTCATGTGATTGTGATATTTGGGACAGTTTTTTTATCCCGCTTGAAACGGGAAGGTCGACAAACACTCGGGCGTCCTGTAGATTCACTTTATCCCCAAAAATGAGGTTATCGCTCTGCGGTATGCGTGGGAACGAGAACGGCTCACCCTCAACCTTAATACTAAGGATGGTTTTGCTTGAAATTTCTTCTTGACATGTTACGAAATTTTCGGTTAACTTATAATAAATAGATAAGTGTGATAACGCATCGCTTAAAAGATGAGCAAAAACTGCACAAAAAAGGAGGGAATAGGGTTTTGGTCGCTTGATATCACTCTAATAGAGAGGAGACGCTTATGGCGCAAATTGAAGAGTTTTTAGGCCAGGTAAGTGATATTGTTTGGGGAGTGCCTTTGCTTGTTCTTTTGGTAGGGACAGGAATTTATTTAACGATTAGACTTGGTGCCCTTCAGGTTCGCTCACTGCCTTATGCTTTAAAGCTTGCTTTTTCCAGAAACCAGGATAAAAAATCGGATGGGGATATTTCCCATTTTCAGGCGCTTATGACCGCATCAGCAGCTACAGTTGGAACTGGTAATATAGTCGGTGTAGCAACCGCTGTTGTTTTGGGTGGACCCGGAGCTATTTTATGGATGTGGGTCGCTGGCTTTTTCGGAATGGCGACTAAATATGGTGAGGCTATTCTAGCTGTAAAGTATCGTGTGAAAGATTCCGAGGGAAATATGGCCGGGGGTCCCATGTATTATCTGGAACACGGCTTAAAACAGAAATGGCTTGGTGTGTTGTTTGCGATATTTGGTGCCCTTGCTGCATTTGGCATTGGCAACGGGACGCAGGCAAAGGCCGTTGCCGATTTAATGAACAGTACGTTTTCCGTGCCCTTTTGGGTTACCGGTATCGTGCTTGTTGTTTTTGCAGGATTGGTTATTATTGGCGGCATTAAATGGATCGGCCGTGTAACTGCTTTCCTTGTTCCGATTATGGCAGTATTTTATATCGCTGCCGGCTTAATTGTTATGATCATGCATATTAATCTGGTACCGGAAGCGATTGGAACGATTTTTACTTATGCGTTTTCAGGTGAAGCTGCTGCTGGTGGAGCCGTTGGTGCTGCGATACGTTTTGGGATCGCGCGGGGCTTGTTTTCCAATGAAGCAGGTTTGGGTTCTGCCCCTATTGCTGCAGCTGCGGCCAAAACTGACATGCCGGGCAGACAGGCTCTCGTTTCCATGACTCAAGTTTTAATTGATACGTTTATTGTGTGTTCCATCACCGGGATTACCATTGTTATGTCCGGCAATTGGCAGGATGGATCCATCGAAGCAGGGGTGCTGACGGCTTCCGCTTTCGGTACCTTGCTGGGCAGTGCAGGACCGTATTTAATAACATTCGGGTTACTGTTTTTTGCCACGTCCACCATTTTGGGATGGGCCTACTATGGGGAAAAATGTTTCCAATACTTGTTTAAGAACCCGACTGCTGTCAAAGCCTATCGTACCATTTTTGTTCTATTTATTTTCGTCGGTGCGACAGCATCACTTGATGCGGTCTGGACGCTGGCTGATATCTTGAATGGCTTGATGGCCGCGCCTAACCTGATCGGATTGCTTGGGTTATCGGGTGTGATCATTTTTGAAACCAAGCGTTTTCAGAAAAAAGCTAAGGAAGAACAACAGAAAGTGTCATAAGCCCTTATCGCACCGTCTTCAATGCTAAAAAGCTTGCGGGAAACAGTCCGCAAGCTTTTTTATGTCGTAAACATCGCATGATTAGTTTGCATGCTTTTTCTTATAAGCCTGTGCATATTGATCGGCTGCATAGATGGCATCGACCACGTCGTCTGCTGTGATGTTGAAGGCCTGGTGGATGGTTTCGCCTTCGGTTGTTGCTGCTTCGGCCACTTTCATAAGGTCGTCGCGGGATGCATCGTTTAAGTGGATGTCTTCGAGTGTGACCGGTAGACCGAGGCTGACATATAATGTGATATAGCGCTCGATTTCGTCAATGCTATGCTTTTCCAGAGCGAGCTGGACAAGTGTGCCGAACGCGACTTTCTCACCATGAGTCATGTGGTGGATGTCGCCCTTCAACGCGGTGAAGCCATTGTGAATGGCATGGGCTGCTGCGAGTCCCCCGCTTTCAAAGCCTAAACCGCTGAGTAGGGTGTTCGCTTCCACGATCGATTCCAGTGCTGGTGTAACCGACTTGGCTTTGACGGATTCATAGGCCAGGTGGGCATATTGAAAGAGGGTTTCTTCACATTTTTCCGCAATCGCCTGCGCAGCGATCGTTGTGCTGCCGCCTGCCATCGTGTCGCCGCCAACTTTGATGACGCTGCGGGCCTCGACCCATGTCGCTAACGCGTCGGCAATTCCTGAGGCCAGAAAACGCGGTGGTGCGCCTGCCACAATTTTCGTATCGATCACAACGAGGTCCGGATTTTTCTTGTAGAAACGATACCCTTCAAAAACGCCTTTATCCGAATAAACGACGGAAAGTGCACTTGTCGGTGCATCCGTCGAGGCAGTTGTCGGCACAATCACCGTGTAGCCGTTTACTTCATCGGAGACTGCTTTGGCGGTATCCAGTGTTTTACCGCCGCCGACACCGATGACGACGGTTACGTTCGCTTTATTGGCAGTGTCTGTAATCCGCTCAATTTCCGTCTTGGAAGCTTCCCCGTTAAACAGGACCTCCTCAGCCGTAATGTTTTCCTGTTTCAGTTGTTCAACCACATCATGTCCGGCAATGTCCCAAACCGTTTCATCTGCTATGACGACAGTTTGTTCACCGAGATCTTTGACATATTGCCCGATATTTTTAATCGCGTTTTTCCCCTGCACATATTTGGCGGGGCTGATAAAAATGCGTTCACTCATGTTGTAACACTCCTTTTCATTATGTCCCAATTATCGTTTCCCTAGTTAGCCGAAAAAACACGCATCTATTTTGTGAATCTTTCTGTCAATGTACGGTTAGATCGCGTTCCCCGTTCGGTGCATCCTTCCTGGAACGGCATTGTATAGTCCCCTTCATAATCATAATCGAACAAAATGTGCTGCAGGGGGCACAATTAAAAAAATTCACCCAAACCGCTTTACTTATGGGAACTCATGTTCTAAAATGGCGTTAAATTATTATCACCTCGGGTCTATCACGAGGCAGCTTGAAAAATTTTTTCTTTTCATGCCCCCAAAACACCTTTCGATACGATAGTAATTAAAACAGGACTTATCAATTTTATGTCGAGGGGGAAATACGATGGAGGGAAAGCAAAAGCGATTCACATTTGAGGAAATTTTTAAGCAAAATGAGCTGAGGATTCATTATCACATTCACCGGCTGAATATTAGGGATCCGCATCATGAATATTATCAGGAAGGTCTTGTTGCTATGTGGAATGCCTATGAGAAATATGAGCCGGACAAAGGCCCGCTGGCAACATACTTTAACTATACGATCCGGAACCGCCTAATTGATTTGATGCGCAAACAGAACCGGGAACACGAAAAGGATGCCATTTACCTGCAGGAACAATCGACACGAATGAAGGATGGCAATTATTATCGGCGTCATGGAACCGCCTACCCGGTCATGCAAGTTGCTGATACGCCGTTTCCATATGAAGGAATCGATTCAGCAGCTTTATGGAAAACAATAAAGGACGAGCTGACGGAAAATCAGTGGAAATGGGTGACGTATCATGTGGTCGAGGGCCTGACGATCACGGCGATTGCCGAGCAGGAAGACACCTCAAGAGAAGCAGTGAAAAGCTGGGGTAAGGGAGCAAAGCGGAAACTGCGCCGGATCACGGATGAAGGGATGTAACTTGAATATGAAGTTCTCCGACAAAACACCGAATAGATCGACAATGTTACAGGAAAATTTACCCCCTCTTGCGTGGAGCAGGAAGGGGGACTTTAAAGGTTATTAATTTTTCGCTTTTGCTTTCCGGGTCTGCCATATAGTGAAAACAATCGATAAGACAGCCAGTATCAGGAACGCTAATGAGATCGGGCGACTCAGAAATAATGTCCAGTCAGGATCGGACATGAAAGCCCGGCGTAAATTAACTTCAGCGATTGGGCCGAGAATGACTCCAATAATAATAGGAGCTAGCGCAAATTTGTATTTTGTAAAAAAGTAGCCGATAATCCCGATGATGAACAATAGATACAGGTCCGTAACACGGTTATTTAACACAAATGTGCCAATCACACATAGTACCAGGATAACCGGAACCAAAATACGGGCAGGTACTTCTGTCACCCGAACAAAGAGGCGAATCCCCAAAAACTGCGTGATCAGCATAAAAAACGAGGCCACCAAAAAGGCCAAAAAGATACCACCAACAATGTTTGGTTCGTTCGTAATCAGCAAGGGGCCTGGATTTATGCCGTGAACCATTAAAGCTGATAATAAGACAGCGGTCACGGCCGAGCCCGGAATCCCCAGGGCTATGGTCGGGATCAGATCACCGCCAACCGTGGAATTATTGCCGGCTTCAGATGCAACGACACCTTCTTCATGACCGGTTCCAAATTTCTCGGATTCCTTTGACCATTTTTTGGATTGGTCATAGGCGATAATGTTAGCGATACTGCCGCCAGCACCGGGTATGGCCCCGATGATAGCCCCGATAGCGGACGAGCGGATGAGGTTTACCGGTTTTCGGATGACCGTCATGAATGTTTCTTTCGGTTTCAGGACAAACTTGATGCCCTGGATTTTATCCTCCTGCTTCTGCTGCAGATCTTTTTCAAGTTCTGAGCGTTCCACTGAATTGAGTAGTCTGGAAATCGCGAACATGCCAATTAGAACGACCAGAAAGGGGATGCCGGCCCGGAGTGTTTGGCTATCAAACGAGAAACGGGAAATGCCAGCAATCGGATCAGCGCCAACTGTGGCAATCAGTAAACCGAACAGCCCGGCAATCAAGCCTTTTAAGATAGATTCACCTGTCACACTGGCGATGATGGTCAAGGCAGCGACGATCAGTGAAAACATTTCCCATGGGCCGAACATAAGCGCCAGATTGGCAATCTGCGGTGCGATGGAAATGAGTAGGAAAAGGCTGACAATCGAACTTAAAAAGGATGCCCAAATCCCAATCGATAATGCTTTTCCCGGTTGACCTTTTCGTGCCATAGGATAGGCATCAAATGTGGTCGCGACAGCAGATGGGGTGCCGGGAATGCCGAGTAAGGCAGCGGTGATCAGACCGCCTGACATACCACCAACGAGTACCCCGATCATAGCCGCGATACCTGTGACAGGTTCCATCCCAAAGGTTAGCGGCAGGGTCAGCACGATGGCCATTGTCACGGTAAAACCGGGAATGACGCCGGCTAAAATGCCTGCTATGACACCTAAAAAGATAACAATTAAAATATGGAACTGAAAGATTTCATTTATACCAAGCCATAATAAATCGAGCATTTTTTCACCTCACATACTGATTCTATAAGAGCAGTCCATCCGGGAATCTGATGTACAGTACATTTTCAAAAAAAACATACATGCCTAGCGTGACAATTAGAGATATGACACTAATGATGATGACTTGTTTCTTATGTCGCGGTCCGATGATCAAACCGGCAGCAATCATAAATAGAATACTGGTTATGATAAATCCGATAACATCCATGAACACAATATACAACCCGAGGGCGGCCAGTATGAACACGATCAATTTGTATTCCTTCCATTGCTTGGCCGCAAATGCCCGGAAACCTCCGTCAAAGCTTGATGTTTTCATTTTCACAAGCAAAATGGATTGCTTGATGACAAGCGCTGCTGCCAGTAATGCGAGCAGCAACGCAATCAGTTTTGGGTAGGAGCCGGGATCCAAATGGGTTTCATTGACTTGCGGAAAATCACCGGAATTAAAATAGATGATGGCACTTAACAGGATTAAAAGAATCCCGATAACAATTTCTCCCATATTATTCTCCCCACTTATGCATGATTAGAATAAGGAAAGGACGATCGCTCGTCCTTTCTTTGTCAGATGCTTGTCTATTCGATATTTTCGATTGTTTCTTTAATGACTTGATTCTGATTTTCCAGGTAGTTGGCGTATTCGTCATGATTCATAAAGTTGACACTTGCGCCCAGATCTTCTATCTCTTTAACGAACGCATCACGATTGGCTACTTCTTCAAATGTGTTGCTTAACATTTCAATGATTTCCGGATCGGTACCGCCCGGCGCCACGTAGCCGCGGTTAATCCCCATAGTCAAATCATAACCCTTTTCCTTGAATGTCGGGACATCCGGCAGCGTGTCATTTCTTTCCTCTGTACCAATGCCCAGGAATGACATATGACCGGCTTCAACAAATTCGGCCGCTGAGGGATAGTCTACAATAACCGCATCGACATGGCCGCCTGCCAGTGCCTGGACGGCTTCACCCAAACCTTCATAACCGACCAGATTATAGTTGATATCGAGTTCCTGGCCAATTTGTTCCACCCAAACACGGGGAATGCCACTGACCGTTCCGCCAAAATCGATGGTGTTTTCTTGCCCGTATTCAACGAATTCTTCCAATGAGTCAACATTTAAGTCATTTGATACAGCCAGGAGCTGATCGGATGCTGACATGGAAGCAATCGGCTCAAAATCATCATAATTGACATCTGTGACATCCGTGTGGTGCGCCACTAAATGGCCTTCATGCATTTGCCCGATATGATAGCCATTGGCATCCTGTTCCAATAATTCTTCCATGCCGACCGTTCCGCCAACACCCGGAACGTTAACGACGACCATTGATTCATCCAAAGCCTCTGATACATGATCCGTTACCACACGTCCCTCGATATCACTGCCTCCACCCGGATCCCACGGAATAGTCATCTCAATTTCGCGATCCGGGTAATTTTCTGCTGAATTTTCGTCATTCCCACAGGCTGCTAGTACCATTGCCGCGGAAACGATTATAAGCAATACAGCAAGTGCGCGTATGTTCTTGTTCATCACGTTAATGCTCATCCTTTCCTGGTTGTTAGTCATGAAGATCATGTAATAGCATTTTTCTATTTTGATAATATTTTGACATCAAAACGAAAGCTATACTAATCATCTGAATATTTTAGGATATTATAATCGAAAAATTACTTACAGTCAATAAGAATTGTTGGGAAAATTGGTTTCATTATGAATGTAAGACATCAAGTGAAACCAAATAAAATCGTCATCAGAGGTTGAAAAGAGAGGGGAGTTTTGTGCCGGTGGCGAAACTGCGGCTGTTGGGCAGCGTGTTTGCCTTACTTATTTGGCAAAGTCCAAAAAACAGGCATATTAGCCCATAATCCTGAAAAGTTTTTCAATAATAAAATTTATGCGCTAGTATCACACGTATAATGTTATATACAAGCCGTATCGTCATGATACTCATTTATATTAAGACCATTATTTTTGTTATGATAAAGACTAGTTGTCACATTTGCCGGTTAATTTCTAATTATCCAACCAACACGTCATACGTTGTTTGGTAGATTACTAGCAAACAGGCATACCTATCATATAAGGGTCAATTAGGCTGACAACTATATACAAAAAGGGGGTTTTTTCTATTTTTATCAATCGCAAAATCAAATTTGGTTTGACAGCCTTTGTGTTGCTTCTTATGTTGTCAATGCTCTTGGCAGCATGCGGAGGTAATGGCGAAGAGGAAGAAGATACGGATGCCTCGAAAGACGAGGGCACTGAAGAAACAAGTGACGGGCCTGAATTGGGGCAGGAGGATTTAACCCAGCCTTACGTGGCGTGGGCAAGGGAAACCATCAGTACACATATGCTGGGTGCACTGCTTGAGAAAGTCGGTTACAATGTTGAACTGACACAGGTCGAGGCCGGCCCGATGTGGTCCAGTGTTGCCGATGGTTCGGCTGACTTCCATACATCCGCATGGCTTCCGGCCACCCACGCATCATACTGGGAGGAATATGAAGACGATATTGTCCAGGTCAAACAGGTGCTTGATGAGGCACCACTGGCTTTGTCCGTTCCGAGTTACATGGAAGATGTGAATTCAATTGAGGATTTAAAAGATAATGAGGAACTTGGTGAATCAGTTAATTGGGAGGTTGTCGGAATCGATCCAGGTGCCGGCATTATGGAAAACACGGAAGAAGCGTTTGACGTATATGGTTTGGACAATTGGGAGCTGACGACAAGCTCTGAAGCGGCGATGCTTGCTGAATTAGAGGCAGCTGTTGAAAATGAAGAACCGATTATTGTGCCGCTTTGGAAACCACACTGGATTTTCGGTACAATGGATTTGAAAATGCTAGAGGATCCAGAGGAAATTTATGGTGGGGCTGGTGATCAGATTTATACAGTCGCCCGTGATGGCCTGGAGGAAGATGCGCCAAGAGCATACAAAGTGATGGAACAATATGATGAAACGTATGAGATGATTGATGAAATGATGCCGAAAGTCCATGCGGAAGATGAGGATCCGGCAGAAGTTGTCCAGGAATTTATTGATAATAATCCCGATCTGGTTGACGAATGGCTTGACGGCATACCAACTGAATAATTTGTGAATGGAACAGGGCTGGTGTGTCAGCCCTGTTCCGTTTTGTTAGTAGGGCAGAGCTCGATCTTCAGCCCGTGCGGAAAAACTTCAGCCCGAGGGCACAGTCTTCGGCTCGAGGGCAGAATCTTCGTCCCGAGCGGGGAAACTTCAGCCCGAGCGCACAATCTTCAGCTCGAGGGCGCAATCTCCCGCCCGAGATAACGATACCTCCGTTACTATGGTTTTTTTGACCAGGAGAAGCTACCGCCGAATACATCACGGACGTCGTGGATGACGACGAAGGCTCTGTCATCGACTGTGTTGATGATGCGTTTGAGTTTCATAATCTGGTATTTGTTAATGATGATGTAGGCCATATCAGCGTTATCTTTCATGTAACCACCATAGCCTTCAAATACCGTTGCGCTTGTTTTCATTTGCTGAACGACTTCATCGGTTATTTCCGGGGCATAAGCGGAAATGATGCTGACGGCTTTTCGTGTGTCAAGCCCTTCGATGATCAGATCTGTCGCCTTTTTACCAACAAATAATGAAACGATCGTATACATGGTGTGGAGCGGACCGATGATAAACAGACCGGATGTCACAACAGCTGCGTCGAGCGCAAAGTTGGTCCGCGTCAAATCCAGTCCGAAGTTGTGGTTCAGCATACGCGCAATAACGCTAGTCCCACCCATGGAACTGCCGGTCCGAAAAATCAGGCCGGCGCCGATACCAATGAAAAATCCCGCGAAAATGGCTGATACGAGCGGGTCTCCCAACGAATCAACTCCGATTTCGGTGATATACATAAAAAATGAAATGAGCGGCGCGGTGATCACAGTCAGAAAAATGGTGCGTCGTGGCAATACGCGATAGCCAATCAGGATGATGATCGATGCCAAAATGAAGTTCACAATACCCGGTGACCAGTCAAACGCATAGTGTAATATAATCGATAATCCCGGAAGACCGCCGTCAGCGAGATTGTTCGGGATTGCCAGAAAGGTCAGCGCCAGGGCATAAAGTAATGTTCCGGCCACGATCATGATCAAATCTTTAACCAGTCTCTCCATCTTCCCCACCTCCATGTTCTTGTTTTATCACGTATGTAACCGGCAGGCCGACAAAAATTCGGGCGTCCTGTCGCATTGTCGGCCCGGCACGTCCTGTTCGCCGTAGCCCCCGCGTCAAGCCTGCGGGGCGAAATCAGGAATGATAAGTGCGGCCCCGTTGATGTTCAGCCTTCTCCGGTTGATAACCGCCCTGCTCCGGTCGAAGTTCAGCCTTCTCCGGTCGATAACCGCCCCACTCCGGTTGATGTTCGGCATTCTCCGGTCGATAACCATGCCACTCCGGTTGAAGTTCAGCCTTCTCCGGTTGATAACCGCTCCACTCCGGTTGAAGTTCGGCGTTCTCTGGTTGATAACCGCCCCGCTCCGGTCGAAGTTCCGCGCTCTCCGGTTGATAGCCACCCCGTCCCGGTTGAAGTTCGGCATTCTCCGGTCGATAACCGCCCCACTCCGGTTGAAGTTCGGCATTCTCCGGTCGATAACCGCCCCACTCTGGTTGATAATCGGATGGACGCATCACTCAACGGCCAGTATATGTCCGATTTTGTTCGGGTTTGCGCGATGCAGGCTCAACGACGCCCGAGTAATTAGTCTTTCTTCCTTATTATTAGTGCAATGGGGGGGAGGAAACGCAGACTAAAACCGCCACGTCAATTGCCAACGTCTGCATGACCACATCCTGCAGGCCCAACCACGCCACTGATTGACGTTTCACCTACTGGCATTATTAAAACGGTTTATCATGTGGCGACAAACCGTCAGTCAGTCCGGAACAGCTATCAATCTAGTTTATATGGGATACAGTTTAGCATGTCTTATTCCGATCAAGCAATATATTAGGGACTCCAGGAGGTTTCAACCGATGCTGTATTCCTTACGCTTTTTTGACACATCTGAATTTTCGTGTTAATTTAATGTTAAATTGAATAATTTTGTAATTCCACTAGGGGTGCTTTTGTAAAAGGCTGAGATCGGAGTGGCTACTCTGAGACCCTTTGAACTTGAGACGGTTAAAGCCGGCGTAGGGAAGTGGCAAGTTGAACAGCACTATGTTCCTTGTTGATAGCGATGCTCAAACCACTTTCCATTGGCTTTTGGAAAGTGGTTTTTTTCGTTGGGCCGGTGAATACAGGAGGAGGGATGCGTATTCAGGAGCTTCATGTTATTTCAACTGGAAAACAGTCGCCCGAGGAATTGATTTCGATCGTTAAGCAGATTCATCCATATATTGATTATATCCATCTGCGTGAAAAGACGTGGACGGTCAGTCAATTGGAGGAGACCATTGATAGCTTCATAGCAGCGGAAGTGCCGCAAGGGAAAATCGTTGTGAATACAAATGCTGAAACAGCCTACAAGAAGGCGGTCGCGGGTGTGCAGTTGACACACCGGAGCATTGGTGTTGCCAAAGCCCGGCATCTGTATAGCGGTTTGCGCATCGGTTGTTCAGTTCATTCGATCGATGAAGCCACAGCTGCGGAGGCGGATGGAGCAGATTATCTGTTTTACGGTCACATCTTTGAAAGTGGTTCAAAACCTGGTGTGGAATCGAGAGGACTGGTGGGGCTGCGGGAAGTGGTCCAAAGCACATCGATCCCGGTCATGGCGATTGGCGGCATTACCCCGGAAAATGCGCGCGATGTTATGGCGTCCGGTGCTGCCGGTGTTGCGGTCCTGTCGGGTATTTTGTTGGCGGACGATCCGCTGGTAGCTGTACGACGTTATGATATTCGTTAACGGACTGTCGCAGTGGACTCATGTTTCAAAGGGGGTGAACTTATGCAACTCATTGTCAATGGCAACATGGCCGAAATGCCTGATACGGTGAAGACAATCGCGGATGTGAAACAGCATTTTAACATTAACAATCCGGTAGTCATTGTCGAGCACAATGGCGACATACTGGATAAAGAGACGCACACGGCGCAGAAAGTGGCAGATGGTGACAAAATTGAATTAGTCCAATTTGTAGGAGGCGGTTGAATGTTAACAATTGGTGACAAATCATTTAATTCTCGATTATTTCTCGGAACAGGTAAATATCCCAATTTTGATATGCAAAAACAAGCGGTGGATGTCTCAGAAACCGATGTCCTGACGTTTTCAGTGCGGCGGATGAATATTTTTGAACCGTCCCAGCCGAATTTTCTGGAAAAGCTTGATGTGGAAAAATATAGTCTCCTGCCGAATACAGCAGGTGCTAAAACAGCTGAAGAAGCGGTGCGCACCGCAAAACTGGCAAATGCCTCAGGGCTGTGTGACATGATCAAAGTGGAGGTGATAGGCGACGACAAAACACTGCTGCCTGACCCCATCGAAACGTTAAACGCAACTGAGGAACTGGTGAAAGAGGGTTATACGGTTTTACCGTACACGTCGGATGATGTTGTGCTGGCGCAGCGGCTTGAAGAAGCGGGTGCTCATGCTGTTATGCCCGGGGCTTCGCCGATTGGTTCCGGCCGGGGGATTGTTAATGCGCTTAATTTAAGCTTAATTATCGAACAATTAACGGTGCCTGTCATTGTCGATGCCGGGATCGGTTCGCCGAAAGATGTCGTGACAGCGATGGAGCTGGGGGGTGATGGCGTTCTCTTGAATACAGCCGTCTCAGCAGCTTCGGATCCCGTTAAAATGGCTGAAGCGATGAAGCTGGCGACAGAAGCCGGCCGATTAGGCTATGAAGCAGGACGGATTCCGAAAAAACGCTATGCTACCGCAAGCAGTCCCATGGAAGGAATTAGTGTCTAATGTTTGAACGGTACTCCCGCCAAGTATTATTTCCCGGTATTGGGGAAGAAGGACAGACGTTGCTTCAAAATAAGCATGTCCTGGTAATAGGGGCCGGCGCACTTGGAACGGGCAATGCGGAAATTTTAGTCCGTTCCGGTGTCGGCAAAATCACGATTGTGGATCGGGATTATGTCGAATGGAGCAACCTGCAGCGTCAACAATTATTTACGGAAAAGGATGCTGAAAATCACATTCCGAAAGCTGTTTCGGCCAGGGAACGATTGGAAGCGATCAATCGTGACGTGACGATTGAGGCGCATATTGCCGATGTCACCCCGGCTGAGATGGAACAATTCGTATCGGGTGTTGATCTGATTATGGATGCTACCGACAATTTTGAGATTCGCATGATCATCAATGATGCGGCACAAAAATATGGGATTCCGTGGATTTATGGGTCGATTGTTGCCAGTTATGGGATCAGTTATACGATCGTGCCAGGCACCTCGCCGTGCTTACATTGTTTAATGGAAGGTATCCCGATCGGCGGATTGACCTGCGATACAGGCGGCGTGATCAGCCCGGTCGTGCAGATCGTGGTTGGGCACCAGACAGCTGAAGCACTCAAAATTTTGACGGAAAACTGGGCCAGCTTGCGGCGCGAGCTAATTTCATTCGATGTCTGGGAAAATGAACAGTCCACCGTCAACGTGGATAAATTACAAAAGGTAGATTGCCCGTCCTGCGGGAAGGAGCCGATTCACCCATTCTTGAGCCAATCCCAGACGAAAACCGAAGTGCTTTGCGGGCGTAATACGGTGCAAATCCGGCCGGCATCGAAGGAAACACGAGACCTGGAGAGGGTGGCAGCGAATTTGTCGAAACTGGGAAAAGTGGAGCAAAATTCATTTCTGCTTCAATTTAAAGCCAATCACAATCGCATGGTCATGTTTAAAGATGGCCGTGTGCTTATCCACGGGACAAATGATGCGACAGAAGCCAAGTCGCTTTATCACAAGTTTTTTGGCTGACGTTATGTCACCTGATGGGGTTGAAAGCAGATTGTGCTGACAGAGGGGTGAGTCTTTGCAAGTCTTACAATGGTTTGTCGATTTGGGAGCAAATGTCATGCTCCCAATGATTATATTCGTATTTGCGCTTATTTTAGGGACAAAGCTAAAAAATGCCTTTTACGCAGGGCTGACAGTTGGGATCGGATTTGTCGGATTGAACCTGATCATTGAATTATTGACGTCAAGTTTAGGGCCGGCAGCTGAATCGATGGTCGCCCGCTTTGATTTTGATTTAAACACGATTGATGTCGGCTGGTCGGCCGCAGCGGCGATTTCATATGGAACTGCATTGGGCAGCCTGGCGATTCCAATCGCACTCGGTATCAATTTTGTCCTGCTGCTGTTTGGATTGACGAAAACATTGAATGTCGATGTGTGGAACTACTGGCATGTAGCGTTCACCGGCTCTCTCGTTTATGCCATGACGAATGATTTTGCTTTGGGGCTGTTTACCATAGCGGTTCATGTGCTCGTTATTTTCCTGCTGGCCGATTTGCTGGCGCCTGATATTGCGAATTACTTTGGTTATAAACAGATCACATTCCCGCACGCGGCGTCCGCGCCATCGTACTTTCTTGCAAAACCCCTTGATGCTGTGTTTGAACGTGTTCCGGGGTTAAACAGGATCGAGGCCAGCCCGGAAGCCATTCAAAAGCGGTTTGGCTTTTTAGGCGATTCGATGGTCATTGGCACATTGCTTGGCCTGATTATCGGCGTTTTGGCTGGTTACAATGTGACGGATACATTGCAGCTGGCCATCAAAACGGGCGCTGTTTTAGTGCTGATGCCGAAAATGGTGGCGCTATTAATGGAAGGTCTAAATCCCATTTCCGAAGCTGGCAGCAACATAATTAAGAAACGATTTCCGGACCGGGATTTATATATTGGCATGGACAGCGCTTTATCTGTTGGACATCCGGCTGTTTTATCGGCTTCTTTGCTCATGGTCCCGATCACGCTCTTGTTAGCGGTCGTGCTGCCAGGCAATACGGTGTTGCCATTCGGCGATTTGGCGACACTCCCATTCCTCGTCTGCTTAATGGTGCCAGTATTTAGAGGGAATATTCTCAGAACGCTCATAGCGGCAACGGTATACATCGGCATCGGTTTATATATCGCAACTTGGATCACCCCATTATTTACCGAGATGGCTATGGCGGCTGATTTCGATATGGACGATTATACAAGCATTTCCGCACTGGTCGATGGTGCCGTTTGGACGACAGGATTGTTTGCAGGGCTCGGAAAACTATTGCACTGGTACGGAATTGGATTCATTGGGCTGCTGGCTTTCGGTGGCTTAGTGTTTATCAATAAATTCAAAAACAGAGGGGGACCCCCATCATGAAAAAAATGCTCATTATTTGCGGGACAGGTGTGGCGACATCAACCGTCGTCATTGAGAAACTAAAAAGCTGGCTCATGGAAAAGAAGCTCCTGGATGAAGTGGAACTCCATCAGGGAAAGGTTAGTGACGCCAATCATGGCTGGGATGCTTATGATGTGATTATCGCGACCACGATCGTTCCGGATCATATCAAGAAAAATGTTATTGATGGCGTGCCGTTACTGACAGGCATTGGAGCGGATGATGTTTTTGAGCGGGTGGAGGGGTGTTTGTGAGAAGCGAGAGATGGATGAATCCCTGCAGCGAATTGAAAAATACCAACGTTTTTATGAAGCAACCGGTCATTTAACGCAACTTCCGCTTCATCTATCGATTCATTCCGAAAGAAAGAATCATCCCAATAACCAACCCAATAAACATATTAACCATTAATGTAGCCAGGAATGTTGTTAAAAAAATAACCGCATCCCAAAGCGAATGTCTGATATACCCCTTTAATTGCCTGACGTTGATCAGTTTCATAACAGCATAGATGATAATGGCTGCAAGGACTGTTTTGGGTAGATAGTAAAATGAAGGCGTCATGTATAATATAGCAACCACCATTAAAACCGCGGTTGTGAAAAGGGACAGGTTTGTTCTGGCACCGGATTCATAATTAACAGCCGTTCGTGAAATAGAGCCGGCAACCGGAATGCTTCCCACAAACGAACTGGTCATATTGGCAAATCCCAAACTGACGAATTCCTGATTCGGATAAATCGCTCCTTTTTCCTTGTCTGCCAAGGTTTTGGCTATAGAAAATGATTCAAAGAATGATAAGATCGCAATGATACACGCAATCGGCATGAGAGAGATAAGCATGTCTATTGTTGGCATGACCATCGATACATCCGAAAATGTTTTAGGAATGGCACCAACAATTTCCACACCCATTGTGTCCAAGTCAAAATAATCCACTGCGACGATGGATACAAAAATGACAATGAATGGACCGGGCGATATTGGGAATTTCCTTTTTAATTGAATTAAAAAGATAAAACTAACACAACCCAGCAGGACCGTTAGAACGTTTGCCTTAGGAATGTGTTCGATGATTGCCAGGAAGGAGGCACCGATATTTTGATACTCAGGCAATGTTACGCCCATGATGGCACCGATTTGATTTAAAATGATGATGATAGCCAATGCGGAGGTAAAACCGCCAATGACGGCTTGAGAAATATGCTTGACGATAGAACCAAATTTTAAAATCCCCATCATGAGTTGAACGATTCCCACCAATAGGGAGAGCAGGATCATCAGTTCCAAAAATTGTTCCGAATCGACGTCCGTCAAACGGGATATACCAGCAAACGCCAACAGGGATGCCATCGAAACAGGTCCGACAGATAAATAGTTGGAGCTTCCAAATAGTGCATAGATAATTAATGGAAACGTTCCTGCAAGCAATCCCATCGTAATAGGGGCCCCTGCAATGGTTGCATAAGCGATGCTTTGAGGGAGCAAGAGAAAAGTAACAATCACACCAGCTGTGATATCGCCTGGTAAATGGGAGATATCATATGGCACAAGTTTCTTTAATCCAGGTAATAACTTCCGTATCATTCAATATCTCCCCTGAAATGAAGGCTATACTTGTACATTATTAACGAAACATCATGATTATTCGTGCTGGCATGGAAAAACGCACGCGGAATCTACTTTATGGTAAACAGTTTATCCCGTCATGCAACTGTCTGAGCATATCCAACTACTGGCCATTCATTTGGCAGTACTTCTTTAGGGAAAAGTCTTTCTGTAGGTTTCTTCAATATTTATGAAGCGTTGTGAAAGCCGTGAGCGCCGCACGTGAGGAAGTTGACTCTTCCTTTATTGGACCTTTCGTCGACATCCGAGAAGAAGCGTTCTAAGCGACGTTCCGGCTGTTTTCGAGAGTAGTTCGGTCGTATAGAAGTGGTCTATGCGACGTTTCAGCCGTTTTCGAGAGTTGTTCAGGCCTTTAGAAGCGTTCTAAGTGACGTTCCGGCCGTTTTCGAGAGTTGTTCAGGCCTTTAGAAGCGTTTTAAGTGACGTTCCGGCTGTTTTCAAGAGTAGTTCGGTCGTATAGAAGTGGTCTATGCGACGTTTTAGCCGTTTTCGAGAGTTGTTCAGGCCTTTAGAAGCGTTCTAAGTGACGTTTCGGCTGTTTTGGAGAGTAGTTCGGTCGTATAGAAGTGGTCTATGCGACGTTTTAGCCGTTTTGGAGAGTCATTCGGGCCTTTAGAAGCGTTCTATATGACGTTCCGGCCGTTTTCGAGAGTAGTTCGGGCATTTAGAAGCGTCCTAAGTGACGTTCCGGCTGTTTTTAAGAGTAGTTCGGTCATATAGAAGTGGTCTATGCGACGTTTCAGCCGTTTTCGAGAGTTGTTCAGGCCTTTAGAAGCGTTCTAAGTGACGTTCCGGCTGTTTTCGGGAGCAGTTCGGTCGTATAGAAGTGGTCTATACGACGTTTCAGCCGCTTTTAAGAGTTATTCGGGCCTTTAGAAGCGTTCTAAGTGACGTTCCGGCCGTTTTTAAGAGGAGTTCAGTCGTATAGAAGTGGTCTATGCGACGTTTTAGCCGTTTTGGAGAGTAATTCGGGCCTTTAGAAGCGTTCTATATGACGTTCCGGCCGTTTTCGAGAGTTGTTCAGGCATTTAGAAGCGTCCTAAGTGACGTTCCGGCCGTTTTCGAGAGCAGTTTGGTCGTATAGAAGTGGTCTATACGACGTTTCAGCCGCTTTTAAGAGTTATTCGGGCATTTAGAAGCGTCCTAAGTGACGTTCCGGCCGTTTTCGAGAGCAGTTTGGTCGTATAGAAGTGGTCTATACGACGTTTCAGCCGCTTTTAAGAGTTATTCGGGCATTTAGAAGCGTCCTAAGTGACGTTCCGGCTGTTATCAAGAGCTTTTAGGGCGTATAGAAGCGTTCTATCGGACTTTTCGGCAGCTCCCGAGAGTGATTTACATACGTCGATCGAGAAAAATTAATACCGGACAGCCAGAACTGTAGGAAATCAGAGATATCAAAGTATTGGAACAGGTGATTCAAGTACGACAAACGGTGTGATAGAATTGAAAATGCGTTTTACTCCCATTAAAACGCACGCTTCAAATCTTACAAGTTTAAAAGGGGCGGAACCGGTCTGCAGAAAGGAGGGGGATTTATGGATGATTTTCAAATCAGGTCAAGACAGCGAATCGTCAGGGAAGAGCTGGAGCAGCTTGAAGATGCACAATACATATCATCTGACATACACAGACAGGTTGTGGCGGCACATGATCAGTATTATGTAGATCTGGAACAACAGGAAGCAGATGCGGAAAAGGCAAGGCAGGATATGGAGATCCCGGTTGAAGATTCGTCACATGAATTACCAAAGACAGAACCTGTAAAAGAAAAGAAGCGATTATCCCCGCAGGAAGTGCGCGAGCGCAATATTACCTGGTCACTAAATCTTGGGGTCGTTATGTTGCTGATTGGCGGTCTGGTTCTCGCTACGAGCACATGGGAAACGTTAGCCAATTGGATGAAATCGGGTTTAATTACGCTTGTCTCCGTATTATTTTTTGGGCTTGCCTTCGTTACGATGCGTGTTTTGAAAATCGAAAAAACGGCATTTGCATTTTATGTGCTTGGCGCCTTGTTTTTACCGATAGCCATTCTATCCGTCGGCTATTTTGAGTTGCTCGGTTCTTATTTTTCATTTACCGGTGAAGGGTGTTATTTATTTGGGGCTGCCGGCAGTGCTATTATGCTACCAATCTACCTTCAGCTTGCTGTAAAGCAATCATCCCGGCTGTTTGTCTGGTTTTCATATGTTACGATAACGATCTTGGCAGGCTTTTTACTAGCAGCGTTATATTTACCGGTGGATGGATTTTACCTTGGTATCATGTTGTTTAATGCCTTACTTGTATTCATTTACACTCGGTTGAAGGATAACCAGCGTATCCAGTTGTTTACGAAGGAATTTGTTCTCTATATTCAATGCAATCTCGTTCTCTCGACATTGCTGATGCTTACTTTTTATAATCATGAAATGTTGTATGGCTTTAACGTGCTGCTTACGGCGGTGCTTTATTTTGCGATGATCTATGTAACGAGACATAAGGAATATAGTTTTGTTTTTAGTTTGATGCTTATTTATGGTGCCTACCAGCTGATCGAGTTTTCGGTTGTACAGGAGGCCAATGCTATTGTTTATGCTTTGTTAGGGTTTGTGTTTTTGACGATTCCAAGATTTATGGAAGATGACCATGCATTAAAACAAATCTTTCGTTACACAAGTGCCGTTGTGTCGGCTTGTGCTTTTTTGTATATCAGCTTTGAGGGGATCATCATGAGAATGAATGAGCCCTCGTTTGTCTTGCTGCTGGCATATGTGTTAATCGCATTAAATTTTGCGTTCCTTGCCAACATGACAAAACGGTTATTGTTTGCTTATTTGAGTCCTGTCTTTTTGCTGACCGCTTTATATGAGGTTGTTTTGTTTGGCCGGGAATGGTTTGGTTATGACAAATTAATGCTGCCGCTGTTTGGAATGGGGCTATTCCTGTATATTGTTTTTGGCTGTTTGATGCAAATGGCCTTTTTCCAGAAGATGAAGGAAAGTTCCCGGGATGTTGGCGGCGTTGTCATGCTCCTTGCAGTTTTGGCGGATTTTATAGTGCTGAACTGGTGGCAGGCAGGAACGATGCTGCTTCTCATCAGCATGACCGCATTGCTCATGGAACGGTATGAACAAAGGGCTTTTTTGGTCAAAAGTTCCTTATGGATTCATGCCGTATCATTAGGTTTTGCCGTTATGATGTTCTATGCGGCAATGGGTGGCGATGCATTATATTATGACGCTGGGCCAATGGAAGCGGAGAGCTTTGTGTTGGCGAGTCTCGTTATTCTGCTCGCAAGCTTCGGATGGAAACACATCAATCGAATGGCTTTTGCGGAACATGCCTTTTTTATAGCTTATGGCTTTTACGGGCTGGGCATGTGGTTGACATTTACCTTTGACGTTGATGCTGTACTCCGTGCCGTAATTATGCTGGGTGGTGTAGCATTGGCCTATTTACTTTACCGGAAAACAGGCTGGACGGTCGTATCGTATGTTGTCAGTGGCCTTTCCTTATTGTTTTACATGACCGTCCTTTATGCGCTTCACGCGGAAATGGTTATTCAATCGGATCTTTTTCAGTCACTGCAATTTGTGGTGGGTGCCGTTCTGCTTCTACTTGCTGGCGTCTTGGCGGGAAAGCATGATGCCAATCTCAGGAAAAGTTTTGGGTGGATAGGACACCTTTTCTTGCCGTTCGCTTTACTTACGAGTTTACTGTTTTATGGGGAAAAAACGGTTTGGGCATTTTTGATAGCTGCTGCTGTTTATGGTATAAGCCTTCGCTTTGCTCGAGCAGAATGGCAGATTTCAAGCTTTTTATATGGTGGTTTTACGGCGTTTTGGATCGGAATTGTTCAATGGTTTGTGTTGCTGGATCTAAACGAACCCATTCAATATGCAACACTCCTAACAAGTATCATCATGGCCATTGGGTGGTATGTCAGTAAAGGCAAGTGGACCAAACGAACCGCATTTTACGTGATTCCTTTTTCTGTATTCGGCATTTTTCTATTTACACTCGTGCCGGATTTTGATGCAACGTTATTTGTGGTGACGCTGCTTTATGCTGTGTTGACGCTGTTTATGATGCACCGGGAAAAATGGGATCTATTTACTGTTGTGCCGCTTATTCTTGTCTATGGTGCTTTATGGCTGTATGATGATGCGCTTCTATCATCGGAATACGTCATGCTGTTTCGACTGGTTGGGTTTGCCGGGGTTCTTGTGCTGGCTGGTTGGCTAATCTATCCGGCTATCTATCAGGAACAAAAGGATCGGAAACTACCATTCAACGTTGATTGGTATTCGATTATCGCTTTTATCGCGTTGTACAATTTATATGCCGTCACAGCTGAAGCACTATGGACAAAACTGCTGCCCGGACTGTTGATTTCACTTTATTTGATCGGACAGCGAAAACGCATGCCATCTATTCCAGCAAAATGGGTGATGTTTGTTGCCTGCGTCTTTTTACTGCAGCCTTATTATGTGTTACTTGGCAATATCCAAATCCCGGATTTAATCGAACGAGAATTGTACGTGTTGCCATGGGTGGCTGTCGTGATTGTTTTGAAAAAAATCACAGACGGTGCGTATACAAAGATTGTGAATAATGTGCAGTGGGCAACTCTGGTTATTGTTTCCTTGTTGCTTATCCAGGATGGTCTGGCCAGCTCAACGATTTATGATGCATTGATCATAGGCGTGCTTTCCCTCGCTTCGATGCTTGGCGGGATGGCCTATCAGCGAAAGGTATTCTTCTTTGTCGGTGTAGGGGTATTACTGTTGAACATTTTCCTGCAAACTCGGGCCTATTGGGGAAACCTGCCATGGTGGGCATACCTCCTGATTGCCGGTTCCATTTTAATTGCGGTGGCAAGCTATAATGAATGGCACAAGCAGAAAACAGCAGATGGCAAAACAACCATGGCATCCAAGATTTATCGAAGGGTGATAGAGAAGATGAAGCAGTGGGAATGAGTGGAGTGCTCATAAGGAAAAGGGGAAGATCCTTGTCAGTTGTTGATATTAGCTCTGAGTTGTGAGGGATTAACCTTCCTCTTTCACCGGTTTTTTGCTATGCTAAAAATACACTAAATTGAGAAAGGAAACGAATACGTGCAACTAAACTATGAAAGCTCATTACCACTACATGTACAGCTAAAAACAATCATTGAAAAACAAATCTCACAGGGGGAACTGACAGGGCAAATTCCGAGTGAGCGGGAGATCATGGAACACTATCATGTCAGTCGGAGTACCGTACGCGAGGCGGTTAATCTTCTAGTCCGGGAAGGGATTCTGGAAAAACGGCATGGCAGCGGGACGTTTGTTTCCCTGAAGCCCATTAACCAGTGGCTGGGGAACCTGACTAGTACGACAGAAATGATTAAGCAAATGGGAATGAAACCAGGGGCGAAATTAATTAACCTTTATAAACTAACCCCGTCAGCTAATATTCGGGAAATAACCGGTTTTAATGAGGCTTTTTTTATTAAACGGGTTCGCTATGCTGATGATGTTCCCATTGGGGTAGAATGTCATTATTACCCTGTCGCTATTGGGGAAGCTCTTTCCCGTTATGACTTGAATGATGCAACCCTTTATGAAATCGAACAAAATGAACTTGGAATTTGGTTTGCGGAAGCGCGTCAAACGATTGGCGGTGGGATTATATCTGAAGAAGATGCCATCCATTTGAATGTTCCGGCGCAGTCACATGTTTTAATTGCTGAGCGCGTCATTAAAGACCGGGAAGGCACCACCGTTGAATTTGAAAAAGCTTACTATCGCAGTGATATGTATAATTTTCAAATTAATTTATCCCGTAAGTTTGGTTAATATGCATATTTTTACGGGCATCCTACTTACCTGAATCTGCCTGGTTGGCTATTTCCTTCGCCGCTTCTCCGTATTCATTAAAAAGCCTTATAAATGTTATTATTATTTAAAATAATCGAATTAACAAAAAATATTGAATTCCTCCCACCGTTTCCCATATACTATATATAAATCAACTAAAACTGGTACGGACGTCATGATGTATCCGTTACCTTTAAAAGATTGACTTTACAAGGATGGGAGGAAATTTGAATGCTAGTAGGCGTACCCATGGAGATTAAAAACAATGAAAACCGTGTTGCGTTAACACCATCCGGCGTCACCGCGTTTGTTAATGCCGGTCATGATGTATTGATCGAAACGTCGGCCGGTAATGGAAGCGGTTTCCTAGATGCGGAATATGAAGCAGCGGGGGCCAAAATTGTTAAGACGGCTAAGGAAGCTTGGGCTGCGGAAATGGTTATGAAAGTAAAGGAACCACAACCAGACGAATATCCGTTTTTGCGTGAAGGTCTTATCTTGTTTACTTTCCTCCACTTAGCGGCTGAACCGGAACTAACCCGCCAGCTGGCAGCGAAAAAAGTAACAGCGATCGCCTATGAAACCATTCAGGAAGAAAATGGCGCACTTCCTTTACTTGCGCCTATGAGCGAAATAGCAGGGCGCATGTCAGTCCAGATCGGCTCACAATTTCTGGAAAACAAACGAGGCGGGAAAGGTATTCTGCTTAGCGGGGTGCCGGGTGTTAAACCAGCCAACGTCGTTATCGTTGGCGGTGGGGCAGTTGGTACGAATGCAGCAAAAATGGCTACCGGCTTCCGTGCCAACGTAACCATTCTCGATATTAGTGCAAAGCGATTACGTGAACTGGATGACTTATTTGATGGCAACGTCAACACGTTGATGTCCAATCCCCTTAATATCAGGGAAGCAGTCAAACAGGCCGATTTGTTGATTGGTGCAGTGCTCATTCCGGGAGCGAAAGCACCGCAGCTGGTGTCTGAAGAAATGGTGAAGGAGATGTCGCCCGGCTCGGTCATCATTGATGTTGCCGTTGATCAGGGCGGTTCGATTGAAACGATCGACCGGATGACAACCCATGACGACCCGACTTATACAAAGCACGGCGTCCTGCATTATGCTGTGGCCAATATACCTGGCGCTGTCGCCCGGACATCAACCATGTCACTGACCAATAACACGAGTCAATATGGTGTCTTTTTGGCGAATAAAGGATTGGAAGAGACCGTGAAAACAAATAGAGCGTTCGCTAAAGGTGTCAATACACATGAGGGAATTGTCACGAACCAAGCGGTAGCGGAAACGCATAACATGATCTATGGGCCCATTGATTCTGTTTTGGGCGGTAAGCCGGTCTCTCACTAATGCATCATAAATTAATGAAAAGGGGGAGAAGAAATGAAGGCGGAAGTTGACATGAATAAGGGCGTAGCAGAACGTGAGTCGCATCTGTGGAATGCCATGCATAAGCACGACCCGGATGCGAAAAAGATGGTAGCTGTCTCAGGTGAAGGATCCTGGTTTAAGGATGAAGAGGGAAATGCGTATCTCGATGGCGTGTCCGGACTGTGGTGTTTGAACGTTGGTTATGGACGACAAGAGATCGTTGATGCAGCAGCTGAACAGATGAAGAAGCTATCGTATTTCCCATTGACGATGAATCATCAGCCAGCCATTCAACTGGCGAATAAAATCAGTGAATTGCTGGGCGCGGCGTATCAGACATTTTTCTCAAACAGCGGTTCTGAAGCTAACGAAACAGCGTTTAAAATAGCCAGGCAATACCACATGCAAACAGGCAATCCGGGCAAATATAAATTTATTTCGCGTTATCGTGCGTATCACGGCTCGACAATGGGGGCTATGAGTGCGACTGCCCAGGCAAATCGGCGGGTCAAATACGATCCATCAGCTCCAGGTTTCTTGCACGTTGCACCACCTTACAGTTACCGGTCGTTATATTCAGGGACCCCGGAAGAGAAAGATTTACGAGCGGCAGATGAACTGGAGGAAATGATCCAGTGGGAAGGCGAAGAAACGGTGGCTGCTGTGATTATGGAGCCGTTCATTTCCGGCGGCGGTGTGATTATCCCGTCCATGAAATATATCCAGCGTGTGGCGGACATCTGTCAGAAGTATCATGTATTGCTCATTATGGATGAAGTCGTAGCCGGCTTTGGACGTACCGGCAAAATGTTCGGGTTTAAGCATGCTGCTGGTGTGCAGCCGGATATTGTGACCATGGCGAAAGGCCTGACAAGTGGTTATTTACCGCTTGCTGCGACGGCCGTCAAAGCAGAGATTTATGAGGCCTTTAAAACAGAAGGAAAAGACAATCACCTGCGCCATGTGTCAACCTATGGCGGTCATCCGGCAGCCTGCGCCGTAGGGTTGAAGAATATTGAAATCATTGAAAACGAAAACATCGTCAACCGGGTGAATGAACTTGGGGAATCAAAGCTAATTGAATTGCATGACCTTATGAATCACGACAATGTTGGTGAAGTGCGGCAGGTTGGCTTTTTGCTGGGATTGGAAATGGTTGCGGATAAGGTCACGAAAGAACCTTTATCGGACGCTAAAATGGGCGAGATTGTCGGCCGGTGTAAACAAAAAGGCCTCATCATCGGTAAGAACGGTGATACCGTGCCGGGTGGCAACAACATTCTTATTATTGCCCCACCTCTTACCAGTACTGAGGAGGATTTGGATTTTATCATTGAAACAGTCAGCTCCGTCATTCACAGTATGTAGAAACTAACAGCTGTCGCAAACTCGCTGGATGGGAAGGTTTTAGACGTGAATTATGAACGATTAAAGACCTTTATCGCTGTTGCCGAAAAAAATAGTTTTTCAGAAGCTGCCAAAATATTATATGTGACACAGCCGACGATTACATCACAGATTAAGTCGCTGGAAGAAGAATTGGGGACCAAACTATTTGAACGGACAACGAAAAAAGTTCAGATGACCCATTCAGCCGGAATTCTGTTGAAATATGCCAGAGACATTGTGCATATGAATGATTCGGCCCGTAAAGAGATTACGCAGATGGAAAGCACGGCTTATGGCGAATTAGGGATGGGGTGCAGCCTGACAATTGGCGAATATATTTTACCGGCGTTTCTCAAACAATTTAAAGAAAACTATCCTTTAATCCAAATACAGGTGACGATTGCAAACTCGCAAGCGATTATCAACCATATTAAAGATCAATTCATTGATGTGGGACTGATTGAAACACCGATAGAGGATAGTCAAATTCGTTTAGAACCATTCCTGGAAGATGAAATTGTTTTAATTGCTGCCCCCGACTATTTTTCCAGTGAAGACGCACTGATTACACTGGAGCATGTTCAGCAATCACCGCTTATATTCCGGGAGGAGGGGTCAGGGACACGCTCAGTTGTCAATCATTATATGGAAAAAGCGGGATTGTCGAATGATGATTTGCAGATTGTTATGGAACTGGGGAGTACCGAAGCGATAAAGGCAGTTGTTGAATCCGGATTGGGTGTTTCATTTATTTCAAAAAACGCCATTAAAAAAGAAGAGGAATTAGGGTTGTTAAAAGCGTACACCATCACAAATATGAAACTGAAACGGCACTTCTACATCGCTTACCGGAAAAAACAGGTGCTGAAATCAACGACTGAGCTTTTTTTGGAAACATTACGGGGGATTGTGCAGAGAAAAGAAAACTTGATGGTTGATGCACCAGCGGGTGATGATCATACCAATTTTTAAGGAGGCTTTCAAATTATGGTCAAACAAACAGAAGAAATGAAGCAGGCAGTCAATCAGAAACAGAAAATGACACCGAGTGAAGCTATCGTCGAAACATTGGTGGCGGAAAACATTAAGGAAGTGTATGGGATTGTGGGCTCCGCGTTCATGGATATGCTCGATTTATTCCCGGCAGCCGGTATCCGTTTCATCCCGGTGCGTCATGAGCAGAGTGCCGGTCATATGGCGGATGCTTATGAACGCGTTTCCGGCACAGCGGGTGTCATTGTCGGACAAAACGGGCCTGGCATTACGAACATGGTGACATCCGTGGCAGCTGCAAATCAGGCGCACAGCCCACTGGTCGTCATTTCACCGTCTGCCGGTACGAATGCGATTGGCATGGACGGTTTCCAGGAAGCCAATCAGGTATCGATTTTTAAGGATATTACAAAAGAAACCGTTCAGGTAACGAATAAAAATCGGGTTGCTGATAAACTGCGGACAGCTTTCCGGATCGCCTATGCCGAGCGTGGACCGGTTCTGTTCGATATTCCGCGTGATTTGTTCTACGGTGAAGTGGAAGATGTGATTCTGGAGCCACATCAGTACCGGGCTGATAAACGAGGCGTGGGAGATCCGGCGTCGATTGACCGGGCTGTAGAACTGTTGAAGAACGCTAAGAATCCGGCGATCATCTCCGGCCGCGGTTCGGTGGATGCCAATGGCGTGGATTCTGTCGTTAAAATCGCTGAACATTTAACAGCACCCGGCGCGACAGCTTATATGCACAATGACGCCTTCCCGGCTGATCATCCGCTGGCAGTAGGCCCGATCGGCTACATGGGCTCCAAAGCGGCGATGTATTCATTACAGGAGACAGATGTGGTGTTGGCAGTCGGTACACGCCTGTCGCAATTCGGAACATTGCCGTGCTATGATATCGATTATTTCCCGAAGCATGCCAAAATCATTCAAATTGATATCAATCCACGCCAGATTGGTCGGACGCATCCTGTTGAAGTAGGCATTATTGGCGATGCAAAGGCGGTAAGTGATGAAATTTATCGTCAGCTGCAGTCGGCACTGCCGTCACCAGCAAAAGATAACGCACGGATACAGGCTGTGACCAAGCGGAAAGAGGAATGGGATCAGGAACTAGTCGATTTAGCGATGGCGGATGGCAATCCAATTAATCCGCGCCGTGCGTTGTTGGAGATGACCAAAGCCATGCCGGAAAACGCGATTGTATCGTCTGATATCGGAAACGTGTCGTCAACAGCGAATGCGTATTTGACGTTTAACCAGACCCGCCGTCATATTGCGGCGTTGACGTTCGGTAACACCGGATTCGCTTATCCGGCAGCTCTGGGTGCTCAGCTTGCCGAACCGGAAGCACCTGTGTTTGCGATCGTCGGTGATGGCGCATGGGGCATGAGCTTGCATGAAGTGAGCACAGCTGTTGAGCAAAATATTCCGGTGGTAGCCTGTGTCTTCAACAATAAAGCGTGGGCAGCTGAGAAGAAAAACCAGGTCGACTACTATGATGATCGTTATATCGGTTCCAATATTGATGCACCGGAATTTGCCGAAGTAGCCAAATCCATGGGTGCGCTTGGCTATACGATCGATAAACCGGAAGATATCGTCCCTGCAATTGAAGACGTATTGAAAAAGCGAAAGCCTGCCGTGCTGAATATTTATGTCGATGGCACGCAGCTCGCACCGCCATTCCGTAAAGACGCTTTGAAGATGCCAACGCGTTTGTTGGATAAGTATAAGCATTTGGATTATGGTGAGTGGGGGCAATAAGAATTGAAGGAAGCTCTCTGTCGACGTGTGTGGCAGGGGGCTTTTTTTAACGATCATCTTAAATAATGCAGCTGCAAAATAGACGTGGTATTCAATAACGTATAAGTATACACCCTTAAAACAATGAATAATTGTTCTACCTCTACCAATGCACAAAAATGACATATGACTTATTTGTCAGTGTAATAATGGTCATCTATAATCTTAATAGCTTTAAAATTCAAAAAGTTATTGAATTATCGGATTTATAATGTTTGAATAAAGGGTACATGAATGGCAAGAACCTAGGTGATGATTCTTCTGTTTTTGTAAACGGATTCAACATTGTGGAGGTGGCTTGTATGCAGAAATCCGTTATATTTGTTGTATTGCTTTTCCAGTGCCCTTAAAGCTTCTGCTGTTAGTTTTTTTCAAAGTTATTTTATATTTGCTTCTAACAGTTGGGAAACTGAGCATGAAAAATATATGCAATAAGACAACGTTATGAACACCTCTTTACGCCACGTTTTGTTTTCAAGATATAGTTAGGAGAGGATAAATTGGATACTATATTTATCATTCTATTAATGTTTATTTGCCTTTTCATCGTTCTGTTTCTGGGGTTGCCTGTTGCTCTTGGTCTGGGTGGTACAGCTGCTTTATTTGGCTATCTGTTTGCCCCGGAAGTGCTGACTTCTGCTCCCAGTCAATTTTTTTCAACGCCATGGCAGCATATTTTGGTAACAGTGCCATTATTTATTTTTATGGGGAATATTATCCGCTACTCGGGTATTGCTCAGGACGCATATGATGCGGCGTATAAATTAATTGGTCATCTTCCGGGAGGTCTGGCAATGGGTACTGTGCAAGTTTGCACGATTTTTGCTGCCATAACTGGTGTTACACCTCCAGCTACGATTACTATGGGACAGATAGCTTATCCCTCCATGATGCGCTATCAATATCATAGAGGAATCGCTATCGGTTCAATCGGTGCCGGGGGAGCATTAGGTGCCCTTATCCCGCCAAGTGTCCCTTTCATTTTTTATGGCATTTTAGCGAATGAATCAATAGGTGCCTTGTTTTTGGGTGGTATCATACCAGGATTAATATTATCTATTTTATATGTCATTTATATTGGTATAAGATGTAAAATACAGCCACATATGGGACCGGCAATTCCTGTAGATAGCAGGTACACGATACGTGAAAAGCTTGGCGCTGTAGTTGGTATCTGGCCCTTTCTTGTCCTTATATTTCTCGTTTTAGGCGTCATTTGGCTGGGTGTGGCTACACCGTCAGAGGCTGCTGCTTTCGGAGCTGGTGGCGCGCTTTTCATTAATCTTCTGTACCGAAGTCTCACTTGGAAAATCGTTAAAGATTCACTAATATTTACAGTCAAGCTTGTTGGTATGGGGTTCTGGATTTTGATCGCCGCGAATTTTTTTGTCAATATTTTTAGTGCTATAGGTGGACAGAGCGTCATAACGTCTGCTGTTTTGGCAATGCCAGGCGGGGAGTGGGGATCCCTGATTATGATGATGATCATTATTATGATACTCGGAATGATTATGGATGACTGGGCCATTATTATGATGGTGACACCTTTATTTGTGCCAATTTTAAATGCATTGGACATAAGCACGTTATGGTTCGGTGTTCTTTTTATCGTTAATATACAAATTGCTTATTTGACACCTCCTTTTGGTTTTGTTTTGTTCTGGATAAAAAGTATTTTGCCAAAAGATGTCACGATGGGGGATGTTTACCGTTCTGTGTTGCCATTCGTTGGTATTCAGATTATTGCGTTAATACTGCTTATGTTATTCCCAGAGTTGGTAACATGGCTTCCTAGTACGATGAAGTAATGGAATAGCTGCAGACCCGAAAGTTATCAGCCTATGCTTTGATAGCACACCAACATGAGGAGGTGATTCATCATGCAATATGCTTAATATGTAAGGACACATTAATAAATGGTAAGGGGGCAAACAGTTACTTGAAATGTCAGGGAGGTGAATGTTTTAACATTTATTTGCATAAACGTTACAGGAAACAGTCCACCAAAATGGGTGATTGTCATCAAAAAATTGAAAGTAGAAAGTTCACGAATTTTAGCAGATTGAGCCATTGTGTTTTAATATAAATGGATGATTGAACTCTCAATCTATTGGACATGATTGATACCTTGGTGAAGAGAAAGTGGTAGTTGTCATCAAGTCCCTGTGAAATTTAAAGCAATTTGTAGTATTTGGAAGCGAAGCATTTATTTATAGAGGGAGGTTATATTGATGAAAAAATACTATTTGTTTGTTTTGATACTGGTTTTTGCTTGTCTTATGATAGTGGGGTGCCAAGCTGAGGAAGCATCTGAGGCTGATGTTTCTGAGTCAGATGAAGAATACGGACCTCCTGATGACATCACACAATGGACGTTCCAGCCTGCCTTCGATTCCGGAGATGCTGGTTGGGCGAATGGTGTTGAGCCGTGGATTGAGGATGTGGAAGAAGCGACAGAAGGGACGATTGAAATTGACCTGCTCCCGGCCGGTTCGATCGTGAGTGGAAATGAAGCATTCGGTGCTGCCAGCAATGGTACTATCGATGTATATGCCGGCTGGGCGACTGTTTACGGCGGGATTATGCCTGAGGGAATGCTGGCTTATGGTATGCCGATGGGTGCCGAGGATTCTGAAGAAGCATGGGAAGCCATGTGGGGAGATGACGATTATCGAATTGGTGAACTTGTCCAAGAGGCTGCCAATGAGGAAAATTTGCAATGGGCAGGTTGGGCAAATCAGGGCCCGAACTCGATTTTTACCACGTTTCCCATTAATAGTTTGGATGATTTAAAAGGAAAGAAATTAAGGGCTGGTGGTCCTCAGGCATTATTTTTTGAAGCTATGGGGGGGACACCGGTCTCATTCGAAAGTGATGAAATATACTCAGGAATTGATTTAGGCACGATTGAGGGCACTTTTTGGGATACTGGCGGCATGAATGACATGAGTTTTCATGAAGTTATTGATTATGCGATGCTTCCCGGGTGGAATCCTGCCCAACATCAGGAAATTTACGTTAATTTGGATGCCTGGAATGAACTGAATGAGTGGCAACGGGATCAAATCAATGACGTTTTCGAGTCCAATTACTTTAAAACGAGTGACATGCATGCTGAAGGTGTCGAAAAAGCTTTACAGGAACTTGAGGATAGTGGCGGAGAGGTTATCACATTAAGCGATGACAATGTGGAAGAAATGCGTACAGAGGCAATTGAAAAAGTATGGCCTGAAATTGCAGATCAGTCAGAACGTAATGCAGAGGGCGTAGAGTTGTGGAAACAATTTTTGGAGGATAAAGGTAAAATCGAGTAAACGTATATCGTTTCGTTTCTTTTCTGCAGCCAGGAAATGAATAGCAGTCAGGAAAGTTCACAGGACAACAGTACTGTGGAGCAGCCGCCTCTCTAGTTTTTACAGAGCTTTATTCTACAACTTAAAACGACCTTTCCACCAACAAGAGGCGGCATGGTTTTTACGTCATATGCAATCCATTTGTCATGAAAACGAAAGGAGGCGAACCAATTAAATGAGAATTTGGGGCAAAGTTGAATTAACAATTGACTCGATTAGTGAATGGTTAGGCAGAATTGGTTGGTTGCTCATTCTTTATGCATTGTTTTTTGGACTATTTGATGTGATTATGAGGTATTTTTTCAATGAACCTTCTTTATGGATTTCAACCACAATACAGTATTCGATGGTACTATTGGCTTGTGTGTCCGGAGCTTATTCGCTTAACACAGATTCGTTTGTTAAGGTGGATCTGTTCTATGAAAAATTTTCCCCGAGAACGAAAGCTATATGTGATGTGATTACATTTGCTTTTGCTTTCTTGTATTTATATGTGTTGGTTACAAAAGGCATAGAGGCGGCATCCGCATCGTTTGCCACGAAAGAAACAACGCCAACTGCTGTCTCTATACCCCTTTACCATCTGAAAGCGGCTATACCTATAGGAGCTTTCTGTGTCCTTTTGGTAGCAATCAAAAAGTTTGTTCATGATATTCAAACGCTATTTGGTTATGGAAGCGGCTAATGGTTAGACATATAAAAGAGGAATTTTCCGAATAAATGGAAAATGTGAAAGATAATGCGGTGTTCGATGAATCAGTCGATTAGAAGATCATGAACACCGACCCGGGTGCAGGATTATGGCAAATAGGTAAGAAGCGTTTGACGAATGTGGTCTGGACAATTGAACTGACAGCAAGCTCGGAGGCGGTCATGTTTGTTGAACGGTAGTAATGACAGACAATGAAAAAGGGCTTGAGGAGAAACTGCCTCAGAAACATACAAAGTGACGGGACAATATGATGAAGGTTATAACATGATTGAAGATATGATGCCGGTCATTCACTAGGGAGAGCGGAATCCGACAGAGACTACGAACATATACCCAGATCAAGTAGGTGACGAGCTTGATAAGAACGAGGGGAATAGCAAAAAGTGTAACGGGGGTTGACATTTTGGCCCTCTTTCATTTTGTTGTGGGGGACATGGGGGTCTGAGTTTTTGTGCCATATAAAGGAAATTTAATCATTCATTGCAAGTGAAAGATTTCAGCAAATAGGCAAGAGAAGGTGTATTATCTTTGAAGTGTTGTAAGTTGTGAAGAAGCAATATACATCAGCTCAAGCTGCAGGAACGGGAAATTAAGATACCTCATATCACTTGATATAAAGGTTTTAAATAAACCCCATTTAGTTTTCTGATTATTGTTACTTGATGGACTATCATACAATCGATTATACATCTTTCCCATATAAGAAACGAACAAATAATGTACCACTTATTGTAAGCGATAACATTTTGTAGGCGTCGCCGGAAACAAACATGCCGGATGTGCACAGGTGATTGGGTATGAAATGATAAGAGGCTGGTCTTTGGCAGGTATTTAAACGATTGCGGGAGGTATCTTAATGGAACAGAGAATACCCGATGCTGATTCAGAAAAGTCCATTAATTTTAAAAGTAAACTTAAGATTATCGGTCCAGGTATTATTTTAGCAGCTACCGGAATTGGGTCTGGTGACTTGGTAACGTCAACCGTTGCTGGTGCAGATTTTGGGATGGTTTTAGCATGGGCAGTAATTATAGGTGTGTCGTTAAAACTTTTACTTTCAGAAGGTGTTGCGAGGTGGACACTGGCAACTGGCAAAACAATTTTGGAAGGGTGGCGACTTCTGGGGCGTTGGACGATGGGATATTTCTTAATCTATGTCACTTTATTCGGTCTAATCTATGGGGCAGCAATAGCCACAGCATGTGGTATCATGATGCATGCGATGTTTCCTGTAATGCCGATATGGGCATGGGCTATTATACATTCCGTTGCAGGTTTTCTTTTGATATGGTTCGGGCGTTATAAAATCTTTGAACGGGTTATCATGGTATTAATTGGAACGATGTTTGTGACGGTTGTTGGCTCAGCAATAATGCTCATTCCAAGTCTGAGTAATGTCTCCATGGAAGCATTTTCATTAGGGATCCCTGATGGTTCTCTGTTCCGAATTCTGGGTATCATTGGTGGGATAGGAGGAACACTGGCACTGGCAGCATATGGTTATTGGATTCGCGAAAAAGGATGGCGGGACGCTTCCTGGTTACCAATTATGCGTCTAGACGTATCAGTAGCTTATACCATGACCGGAATATTCTCAGTATCTCTTATGATAGTCAGCACGCAATTTTTATATGGGAATAGCGTATCTTTTGATGGGGCTGCGGGTATGCTTGATTTTTTGTATATTTATGGTGAAAATTTTGGCTCAACGCCACAGTTTATATTAAACATTGGGTTCTGGGCAGCTACCTGTAGTTCATTAATTGGTTCATGGAATGGGATCCCCTACCTATTTGCAGATTTTATTCGTATTATGAAGAAAAACAAAAAGAAAAAAGAATTATCACAGAATAGCAGCGGCAACCCTGTATCCATCAAAGATCCGGCTTATAAGTTCTTTCTGGCATGGCTGACCTTCCCTTCACTGTTACTTTTAATGTTTAATCAACCAATTGGATTGGTGCTCCTATATGCTGCACTGGGTTCAGCGTTTATTCCTTTTTTAGCCATCACTTTACTGTATCTGTTAAACTCAAAATATGTAACAAAACAATTTAAAAACAATTTTTTTCAAAATGCTGCACTTGTTTTTGTGATAATTGTTTTCCTTACGTTAGGTATAAATGAGTTTATGTAAAAACATTTCTAGGGGGCTGTTCCTGGAGGTGTTTTGCAATGTCATTAAACAATATATCTGGGATGAAAATTTATCGGTAATTTAGGTCTGCTCAACAGGGGACAGGGATGTTCGGAATCAATTTGAATGGCGATCTTACCGGTAACACTAAGATCAACTTTGAAAAAAGGATGGCAGCTATGCTTTATCAGCCAACCCGGGACAGGCGTTTTACGGTCTTATGATTGGCATTTTAATGCTTGATACCTTTGTGTAGATGAAAGATCCTCGGTGATGTGGGGGCAATGCGACAATCTACTCATATCTTGTGTTTTACCGCACGTCAAGCAATACCACGGTGCAAAAGATTTCGGCCGGTGATCAGGCGATGCTTCCGGAATTAATCACCAAAGCTCTCCAGGCCGGGACGAAAACATAATACTATAAAGAACTCTGACAGTGGTGTGTCGGAGTTTCGATGAGCTACACCGCAAGAAGTTGCGGTGGAACGAATGAGAGTAATCCCCTAATCCGTTTCCATTTTCACAGGTGGGGGATTCCTTTTTTATTATCAGCACAATTAGCGCTATGACCGCAATGAGTAACGACCCAAAGCTGATCATGAACATTATGCTATCATAAAGTGTAATCATTTGCGGTATCACCCCTCTCCCCGTTGTGACATGACCGTGTCTACCAACGAGCAGAAAAGGTTCCACCACCCAACCTGCTCATGTAGCTCAATGTTATTATATCAAAATTATTAATTTTTCTGTAGTTTTAAAGTAATTGAAGGTTTATTAATAATGGTGCACTTTAGATTTGAACGGCAGCAGCACCCGTTTGTCTATGATTTCGGTAAAAGTCGGACACCGATCCCGTTCCTCCTCATCCCTGAATTATAAAAAGAGTCTCAAAATGTTATTGACTTTTCGTCAAACTTGTAATATTCTTGTTATTGAAAACGTTACCGGGAACGTTTCCGGGATGGAGAGGGGAAGTAAAAATAGTCACGATTAAAGAAATTGCTAAATACATGGATGTTTCTGTCTCTACTGTTTCAAGGGCTCTGAATAATCATAAAGACATTAATCAGGATACGAGGAAAAAGGTTTTGGAAGCAGCTGAAAACCTGAATTACAGGCCTAATAGCATTGCCAAAAGTTTAATTCATAATAAAACCTATACCATTGGTTTGATGGTTCCGGATATCGCTGACCCCTTCTTTTCAAGCATAGCGGTGGGTGTGGAAGAGTCTTTGACAGACAAAGGTTATCAAATTGTTTATGGCAATACCAACAGAACCAGGCAGAAGGAAAAGAATTTTTTAGAAAGTGTCCTTGATCGAAAAATGGATGGTGTCATTATTACACCAGACAATTTGGATCACGAAATAATAACGTTAATACAAAATTTAGAAATCCCGGCAATCTTTCTGCGGAGAAGGACGCCAGACGCTTTAAACTTGCCGTTTATTGACGTGGATCATTATTCAGGTGCATATAAAGCTGTCCATCATCTGTTGTCGAAGGGACACGAGCGTATCGGCTTCATAGGTATGACAAAAGAGTCATTCATTAGTAATGAAAGGTTAAGAGGTTTTAAGGACTGCATGCATCAACACCATATCCACACTTCTGGTAAGGAGATTGAAATAGCCGGGAGAACCATCGAGTCAGGTAAACATGCCATGCAAAGGCTGTTTGAAAAAAATCCCGATATAACTGCTGTGTTTGCCAGCAATGATTTGATTGCTATTGGGGCTTTAGAGTGGCTGGCCCAATACAACCTCTCTGTCCCCGGCCGAGTATCGGTGATTGGTTTCGATAATCTTGAGTTATCAAGTTTATATTGGATTCAATTGACAACGATGGCACAGCCCCGGAAAAAAATGGGTAGGATGGCAGCTTCGATGTTGCTGGATCTAATTAATGGCTCAGAAAATCGTGAGTCAATCCTATTGGAAGCCAATCTTATTAAAAGACGAACATCCTAAAGGGGGGGGATCTACCATAGCAGGATATGAAAATATATTGCTTGTATCAGATCTTGATGGGACCTTGTTGGATTCTGAACAGCAAATTAGCGAAGAAAATCAAAGAGCCATAACTGAGTTTAAAAAATCCGGTGGTATTTTCACCATTGCCACCGGACGGATGGAACAAGCTGCACTACCTTTTGCAGAGTTGCTAAAAATTGACGTCCCGATCATTTTGTATAATGGTGCAGTGCTGTACCATCCGAAATCCCATAGCAGAATAGCAGAAAAATCGCTTGATGGTTACGGTGAATTATTGGAAGCTTTTCAAACCATAATGGAAGAAACAGAACTAGGTTTATTGATTTATCAGAATGGAGGTGTTTATACAACACAAAAAAATGAGACTATCCGTCAACATGAGGAAAAAGATCAGGTTGAGTGCCAGCTGATTACGAATCCTGCTGTGTTGAAAGGACCTATTACTAAGATACTCTTAATTTCTTCTGACAGGAAAACGTTGGCGAAGTGTGAAGAGATTGTGAAGTTAAGGGGATACCCCTGTGGACTCGTATACTCCGAGCACAACTATTTGGAAATATTGCCTGAAGGAGCATCAAAAGGCTCAGCTTTACTTCACCTTCAGGATTATTTGAATCATGATTTTACAACCGTCTGTGTTGGCGATAATTTAAATGATCTCCCGATGCTTGAAGAGGCCGCCAGAGGGTTTATTGTTGGGAACTGCCACAGTAGTTTAACAGATTATAAATTTAATCAAACCGTCCATCATGAAGAGCATGCCATTGCGGATATAATTTACAATCATATTTTTCAGTGAAAATGATTTAATTTATAAGTTTCTATGTAAGCGTTAACTTTTATAATATTAATTAATTTAAGGAGGGTTTTATTTGAAGGCAAAAAGTTTCGTAGTGTTGGGTGCTGTATTTTTGTTGGGGATCATTTTGGCGGGGTGTGGTTCAGATGAGTCAAGCGGTGCTGATGTAGAAGAAAACTCGTCTGATAAATTAAGTCTTTATACCGCATTCCCTGAGCAAGAGGTAGTGACATACATCGAAGCATTCGAGGAAGAAACAGGTATTGATATCGAGTTTGTAAGACTGTCCGCTGGCGAAACGCTTGCACGACTGGAAGCAGAGGAGTCAAACCCCCAGGCTGCTGTATGGTTCGGAGGGCCTTCTGATACGTTTGTCGCAGGTGTTAATGCAGGGCTGATCGAGCCTTATCAGCCAGAAGGTATTGATCAATTGCCTGAACAGTATTTGGATGAAGAAGAACATTGGGCACCAATCTATGTCGGGGCGCTTGGTTTTGCAAACAATCAGGAATGGAGCGAAAATAATGGCGTCGAACCTCCAACCAGCTGGGAAGATTTATTAAAACCCGAGTTTGAAGGTGAAGTGACGATGGCGCACCCGTCCTCATCCGGAACGGCATATACGGTTTATGCAACACTCGTGCAATCTCTTGGTGAAGATGAAGCAATTGAATATTTGAAAAAGCTTGATCAAAATATGCGGCAATATACGAAATCCGGTTCCGCTCCTGCACAACAGGCAGGGCTGGGTGAAACAGGGGTGGGTATCTCATTTTCTCATGATATCCTGGCACCTAAAAACGAGGGGTATCCAATTGAGGTAACGTTCCCTGAAGATGGAACAGGATATGAAGTCGGTGCCGTCGCTTTAATTAACGATGGACCAAGTGACCAGCAGGAAAATGCCAAAAAGTTTATCGATTGGGCTGTTTCAAAAGAGGCACAAGACCTTTATGTTGAGTCAGAATCATTTCGGTTGCCAGTTCATCCTGACTCCGAAATTCCTGAAGGAGCGGTGAAACTAAGTGAGCTGGAAGTGGTTGATTATGATGCTGTCTGGGCTGGCGAAAACCGTGATCGATTACTGGAGCGTTTCAATGACGACGTTCGTAATCAGGACGCAGCACAAGAGTAGTCAAAACTGTTTCAGCGGGGCATGAACAAATACCCCGCTGAAACATCAGAAAGGAGCTAGACACTGGTGAAATCAAATGCAGCCAGCATTGGAGAAAAGTTCTCTTTAAGAAAAAAAGAATTAAAAGCATTAATGAGAGAGCCCTTTCTATTAGTGCTGATCATATTAGTGTTCCTATCATTACTATTATTTTCAGTTTACCCTATTTTTGAGGTTTTTAAAGCAACTGTTGTTGGTGAAGAAGGGTTCGACCCATCTATTATCATTGAGCAATTGACGAGCTCCGCGTTTCTGGGCACACTTTGGAATAGCTTGAAATTAGGGATGGTTGCTGCTTTTTTTGCAACGATTATCGGTTTTATTTTTGCTTTTGCTGTAACCAGGACTTCGATGAAGGGAAAAAAATTCTTTCATTTAATTGCCCTGTTGCCCATTATTTCACCGCCATTTGTTATTGCTTTATCAGTTATTTTGCTATTTGGTCGTAATGGGATTATTTCAAACGGGTTACTGGGCTTGCAGGATACCAATGTTTATGGGTTTACCAGTCTGGTTCTGATCCAGATACTGGCCTTTTTTCCAATCGCTTATCTCAACTTGCGCGGCGTTTTGGAATCAATTGATCCTTCAGTGGAAGATGCAGCACTTAATTTAGGTGCATCAAGGTGGTCTGTCTTCAAGTCGATTACATTTCCATTGGCTGTACCGGGAGTGTTAAGCTCATTACTCCTTGTTTTTATCAAGTCGATTGAGGATTTTGGGAATCCTATGGTCATTGCGGGCGATTATAATACACTTGCTGTTGATGCCTATTTACAGATTACAGGTATGTACGATTTGAGGTCGGGGGCATTTATAGCAATTGCATTATTACTGCCAGCATTAACAGCGTATTTTATCCAAAAATATTGGATCAGCAAAAAATCCTATGTAACTGTAACCGGAAAGCCGAGCCAGGGCAGCATAAAAATCAATGAAAAGTATATCGTCTATCCATTATTCACTTTTTGTTTGCTGATTACCGGGGTCGTTCTGTTGTTTTATGGTTCTGTCTTATGGGGTTCATTTGTAAAACTTTGGGGTGTGGATAATTCTTTGACGTTTGAACACTTCCAATATATTTTTACAGTTGGCTTCAACTCAATCAAGGATACTTTAATATTGGCATTGGCATCTACGCCAGTCATTGGAATATTAGGTATGATCATTGCTTATTTACTGATCCGCAAGCAATTTATTGGTAAAAAGCTAATGGAGCTCTTTAGTATCATACCATTTGCTGTACCTGGAACTGTGGTCGGTATTGGTTATATATTGGCATTCAATGATGAGCCATTACTCCTGACAGGTACTGGGCTGATTTTAATTTTGGCCTTTGTCACAAGGAACGTGACAGTAGGTATAGAAGCAGGGACCAATAGCTTAAGGCAGGTCGATTCATCGATCGAAGAGGCTTCTACTATATTGGGAGCCAATTCATTAAAAACATTTTGGAAAATTTCCTTGCCGCTAATGAAACCTGCCCTATTTTCCGGTTTGGTATATGGTTTTGTGAAATCGATGACTTCCATCAGTGCCATTATCTTTTTGGTGTCAGTTAATTGGAACCTGATCACCGTTTCAATTTTGTCACAGGTAGAATCAAGCAGAATGGGTGCGGCTGCAGCATACTGTATTATTTTAATCGCAATCATTCTAGTAGTCATTGCATTTATGGAATTGCTTGTTAACGGTAAATTTAAGACACGGAGGGAATAGCATGGAACAAGCACCTATCGCAACGAGGTCAGCTTCAGTGGAATTAAACCAATTGGTGAAAAAATTCCCGTCAACAGACGACGGTGAAGACTTTGTTGCAGTCGTTCATTTAAATTTACAAGTGAAATCCGGGGAAATGGTGACCTTGCTGGGGCCTTCCGGATGTGGGAAAACGACGACCTTAAGAATGCTGGCAGGTTTCGAGTTCCCGACTTCAGGCAGTGTTCTTGTGGGGGATAAAGATTTTTCAAAAGTTGCCCCCAATAAGCGGGATATAGGAATGGTATTTCAGAGTTATGCCTTATTTCCGCATTTAACAGTCTATGAAAATATTTCCTACGGGCTGAACATTAAAAAAGTAAATAAAAGTGAGGTGGAAAGGCGGACGAACACTGTCTTGGAGACGATGCATCTGGAAAAACTGAAAAACCGCTCCCCATCACAGCTCTCTGGCGGGCAGCAGCAGCGTGTTGCCCTGGCACGTGCGATCGTAACGGAACCAAGGGTATTGTTGTTTGATGAGCCTTTATCCAATCTCGATGCGAAATTAAGAGAATATATGCGGGATGAATTGAGAAGTATTCAGCAGCGACTGGGCATTACCAGTCTCTATGTCACACATGACCAGACAGAAGCGATGGCCATATCTGATAAAGTCGTTATTATGAATCAGGGAAAATTACAGCAAGCAGATACGCCGTATAACATTTACTTAAGACCACGAAACCACTTTGTTGCTGACTTTATGGGCAAAGCTGATTTTGTTCCGGCAACCGTAAAGAATAAAAATGGTGATCAAATGATCCTGACCATGATGGAACGAGAAGTGGCTATCAACCATGAAACGGGTTTTCCAACAGAGAAAGGGCAAACGGTTGATTGTGTTGTAAGGCCTGAATTTTGGAAAATAGATGAACAGGGGAAATTCAGCGGGGTGATCCGGAAGACTACTTACTTTGGCAATAGTGTTGAATATGAAGTGGAAGTCAACGGTATATTGCTGACAATTATGGATTATGAACATATGAATAACGGCATAAAGCACGAAGGTGATGAGGTTGGATTACATTTGAAGGAAGAGTCAGTCAGTGTACTGGAAAAAAATGATGAAGGCGTGTGAATATTCATGGAATTTCTAAATACAAGTTTAAATATCGTGAGGGAATCCGGCGAGATGCTGATTGACGGTATTAAATCATCGTTTAATGTCGATCGCAAGGAATCAAAATTTGATTTGGTAACAGAATGGGATAAAAAAATAGAATCGTTCATTACGGAAAAAATACAAGATGCATTTCCAAATCATAAAATAATTGGGGAAGAAAGTATTTACAGTGAAGGGAGTCAATCATTCGAGGAATTATTGAGAAGTGAACCGCATCTGTGGGTGCTCGATCCGATCGATGGCACTAATAATTATATTCATAGATTGCCAGGATATACTATTTCCCTTGCTATGATAAGTTATGGGGAAATCAAATTAGGGATTATTTATAATCCGGATAATGACGAAATGTTTTGTGCTGAATATGGAAAGGGAGCTTTTCTTAATGGCGAAAGGCTGCATGTAAGTGACAGATCAGTACTGGCAGAGAGTATGCTGGCAACAGGTTTTCCTGCCGATGTTGATGTGGACCGGAAAGCTGTATTGAATCAGATCAATGAACTGGGACCATTATGCAGAAACATAAGAGTTTTCGGGTCTGCTGCCCTGCATTGTGCCTACGTAGCTGCTGGAAGACTTGAAGCTTATTGGGAACCTGGATTGAATATTTGGGATATTGCCGCTGGAGCTTTGATTGTTCAGGAAGCAAATGGCTCAGTCAGTGAAATGGATGGTTCACCGTTCATTTTAGATTTCAAAAGCTTTATGTGCGGTAATGGTGTGATGGATAATGTCATTATCCATCACTTGAATAAGGTTGCATCAAAAGAAATGGGATGAGATGCAACAAAAATTGTCTTGTATAAATCATCCATCATGGTGTTTTGGGTTTATAAAGCCGCGGTATATCCATTATAAAGGCAGCTTCCTTGTTTTCATTGAATCTATGAAACAAGGTTGACTTCAATGCTAAGGTAAATTAACAAAATGGTAATCAATTTAAAGTGAATCATGAGACCCGCCAATCGAGTGTAACTGCTGGAGAGGATGTTTTAGTGGATATTTATACAGAGTAATGACCAGACACGCAATCCTTATTATCGTTGATAGGGGATGCGTGTTTTTTTAATGGAACTAACCAAAGATGTTACCATCGGGTCCGTAAGAAGTTGGAGGGAGGCCGGTTAGAAGAAAGGTGGAGTGGCGGCAAGTGATGCCGAAGTTTGAAGATGGTATATACAGTCTAATTCAACGCCAAAAAAAGCTGTATAATTTATGAAACTTCCATTATTTACAACTTGTCAACTTTTTTTCCTTGACGTTCTTTAAAACCTTTCAGATAATAGTGCTATGTTATATTAATTACCAAATTTGTTATAATGACACAATAAACTTTTGTTAAAATAGACAATTCATGGGAGTGGTGGCTATGCAACAAAATAAAGGAACTGTATTATACTTTACTATTAAGAACAAAATTTTAAAAATGATACAAGGTGAAGCATATGACATTGACAGCCAGCTTCCTACAGAATCTGAACTATGTGAGACATTCGGTGTAAGCAGAACTACCATTCGCTTGGCCTTACAGCAGCTAGAACTTGAGGGGTCAATTTATAAAATACAAGGCAAAGGCACATTTGTGGCTCCACCAAAAATTAATGAACATATTACGCAGAAAATTAAAAGTTTCTCTGAACAAATGAGAAAAGCTGGTATGAACTCTTATTCTAAAGTCTTAAATCTGGGGCTGGTTCCAGCTTCCTCGTTTATGGCAGATAGTCTTGAAATTGAAGAAGAAGCCCCCGTTACCAAACTTGAAAGGCTTCGCTATGCAGGGGATAAGCCTTATCAATTTTCTGTTTCATATATTCCATGGCGAGTTGCACCAAATCTCGTAAATGAAGATTGCTCTTCATCCTTATTTGAGTTATTAAAAACGAAGTATAATGTATCGATAAAAAATTCAATTGAATCGATTGAACCGGTGTTACCAGAAATGGAAATTTGCCAAATGCTCCAAATACCGGAAAACACACCATCTTTCTTGTTAACTTCGCATACATACACACTAGACAATAGTGTGGTTGAGTATTCTAATACTATTGTTAGAGGGGATATGTCTAAATTTATAACGGAGCGTAACTATGATTAATTGGTGTTTAATTAAAACTAGGGCAGGAAGAATAATTTCACTGAATTGTGTTGACTATTCATACGTTATATTTTATTATTTATAGTAATAACATAATAAATTTGTTGTAACATCATGATAAGTAAACGCTCAAGGAGGTGAAAATATGGAAAAGTTTGATGTTGTCGTCTGCGGTCCTGTCTCGGTTGACATTATTTTTTCGGAAATAGACAAATTGCCGGAACCATCGGAAGAAATATACTGTGATGATTTCGAGTTCACCTGTGGTGCTTCTTATAATACTGCAGTGGCATTATCGAGACTTGGTCTGAAGGTAGCGATTCTAGCTCCAGTCGGAAATGACTTTTTGAGTAAGTTTATCATTGAAAAACTTGAGGCTGAGGGTGTCATCACAACATACATGAAATCACTGGATCGTCCTCTTCGCTCTTTGTCTGTTGCTTTGAATTATAGCGGAGACCGTTCTTTTGTCTCCTACGAGGATGAAATACAGAACTTTGATTATGGAGCCTATGTGAATTCTGTTTTGGGGAATATAGAGACTGAATATTTACATATAAGTGCGGAAAAAAGAACTAAATCAATCATTGAATATGCTAATGAAAAAGGGATTGATGTTTCTTTAGATGTAGGGTGGAATAAGGAATGGCTTCATAGTCCTGACTTAAAAAAAATTATCAAATTAAGTAATTTGTTTACACCTAATCTGAAAGAGGCTCAGGAGATAACTGGTGAAAGTGATCCCGATAGGGCTTTGGCTGTTCTTGCAGATTTGAATCCAAACAACTTAATTGTTGTAAAACTCAGTGAACAAGGAGCAATTTTCAAAAAAAGCACCACAACCGAAAAGGTATCAGGCAGTAAACGAATTCCTGTTGATACAACAGGCGCGGGGGACGTTTTCTCTGCGGGATTACTAGCTGGACTTATAAAAGGCTATGAAGTAAGACAAGCGATTCAACTGGGTAATTTCTGTGGCGGATGTTCTGTTGAAGGAATGGGCGGAACAAAAACGAGTCCGATGTGGCGAGACATACCAACAGAATTAATCTACCCAAACAGACAGGAGGACTTATGATGAAACTAACGATACTTGGTGGAGCTGGTATGCGAACTCCAATGTTGATTAATGGGTTATTTAAGCATGATGATATCAGTTTTGACGAAGTCGTTCTTTTCGATAAAGACCAGGAGCGTCTATCAGTGATGGGAGAATTATCCCGTTATTTAGTAAAAGGAAATGGTAACCCTTTCAAGCTTAATTTTACAACTGACATCCGTGATGCCGTAGAAGGAGCAGATTTCATCTATTCTGCGATTCGAGTCGGTCAGGAAGAATCGCGTGTGAATGATGAACAAATTTCTTTAAAACATGGTGTTATTGGTCAGGAAACTACCGGTCCAGGCGGATTTGCAATGGCATTGCGCACTATCCCTGTGATGCTGGAATACGCCAAGATCATTCATGAACTTGCACCGGATGCCTGGTTATTAAATTTCACAAACCCTGCCGGTCTATTAGCACAAGCATTAAATACATACGGCGCACATAAAAAAGTCATTGGTATATGTGACGCGCATGCCGGTATAAAGAATGCAATTGGAAAATTTCTAGGAATCTCACATTCTGAATTACAAGTTAATTATTTTGGTCTTAATCATCTAGGCTGGGTGCCATCTGTACTAGTTAAAGGCGAAGAAAAACTACCGAAAATTCTTGATGAATATGAACGACTTTCGCGTGTTTCACATATATTTAACTTTTTCGATCCGGAATTAGTTCGAAATATGGGGATGCTCCCAAACGAATATCTTTACTATTTTTATTATCAAGAACAAGCTTATAAGAATATTATTGATTCTCAAGAAACGCGTGGTCAGCAACTAGTACAATTAAATCGTTCATTATTGGATCGCTTAACAAAGCTTGTTAAGAAAGGAGAGATTGAAGAAGCACTCCAAGATTATAGCGCAACACTTGAAACACGCTCATCAACATATATGTCTCGTGAAACATCTGGTAATGTTCATAATGTCTATGAAAAAGAAGAAGAGGTTGAAATTACATTTGAAGAAGAAGGGTACGAAGGGCTGGCGCTTAATGTCATTAAAAGCATTGTGAATAATAAGCAACAAATTCTAACGTTGAATGTTCCTAATAATGGAACAATAAGAGACTTGCACGATGATGATGTGGTAGAAGTTCCATGTCTTGTTAATAAGAACGGCTATTTTCCACTGGCAATTGGAGACGTGCCTGATATTTCAATGTCTCTTATTAAACCGGTTAAAATATATGAAAGATTTGCAGTCGAAGCAGCAGCAAAAGGTGACTATACTGCTGGTGTGAATTCTTTAACGGTTCATCCGTTGGTTCCTTCATATAAATCAGCTAAGGCAATTATGGATGAGTATATGCATGTTCATAAGGAATATCTTCCTAATTTCAAGTGAAGTGAAATTCCTGTCGATAACGTCTGGTTAGGGGTATAAAAATGGCAAAAACAAGATTTGTAGAGACCCATGAAGAATTATCAGTTTTAGCAGCAGAAAAAATATTTTCCTGTATTCAACAAAAGCCAGATGCAGTTGTTTGCTTGGCCGGGGGGGATACGCCGTTAAGAACCTTTGATATTTTTATAGAAAAAACAAAGCATCATTCGGTCGATCTTAGCAAGATTACTTTTGTTGGTTTGGATGAATGGATTGGTCTTGATGGTTTTGACAAGGGAAGTTGTCGCAATACATTAGATGAATATTTATTTTCTCCGCTAAACGTCAAAGAAAATCAAATTATTTTCTTTGACGGGAAAGCAGAATCAACCGAGGGTGAATGCAACCGGATACGAAACGCCATTAATCGATTAGGCGGTTTAGATTTTATACTACTGGGCATTGGAGAGAATGGTCATTTAGGATTTAATGAACCAGACGTTCCCGTGGATGAATTGGTACACATTGTAACACTTGATAATATAACCAGAGAATCCGCGAGAAAATATTTCAGTTCTCCAGTAAATGTTTCAAAAGGGATAACGTTAGGAATGAAATTGATCCTGTCGACCAAGGAAATTGTTACAATTGCAAGTGGGGAAAGTAAAGCTCCTATTGTAGATCAAATTATAAACGGACCGGTCACGCATAAGGTACCGGCCAGTCTATTGAACAATCTGGAAATTGCTGAATTTATTTTTGATAAGACCGCAGCATCTAAAAATTTCGTGTAATTTTTTAATTCGTTTTAATAAAGCGATTTCATTAATGTTTAGATAGATAAAACTAATAGGGAGAGGATATAGTAATGAAACTTAAAAATTTAATGTTCAGAATATTCATTTTGCTGTTTTTGCTTTTAGTAGTTGTTGGATGTTCAAACGGAAACTCTGAGGACTCAAGTAATGGAAAAAGTGGTAGTGGAGATGAAAGCGTGACGGTGAATGCTATTTTCCCAAGTGGAGATGGGGCTGAAGACGATATGAAAGAACTCACAAAACAGTTTGAGGAGGAAAATCCTAACATTAATGTAGAATTAGAATTTGTTGCTTATAATTCTATGAAACAAAAGATCTTAACATCAGCTAAAACCGGTGATTACGATGTGACAATGGTCGATTTGCCTTGGCTGGCACAATTTGCTAATGCTGGTATCCTGCAGGAGGTTCCAGGAGAGATATCTCAAGAGGATAAAGATGATATTTTTGATCCGATCCTTAACGGTGTAACTTATAACGACAAAATGTACGCAATGCCATGGAAAAATGATGCTAAATTCTTATTTTACAATAAGGAAATGCTGGAAGAGGGAGGCATCGATTCCCCACCAAAAACTTGGGAGGAATTTAAAGAACAAGCACAAAAGATTAAAGATCAAGATATAGTTGAGCATCCTACTGTGTGGAGTTGGAGTCAGGGTGAGGCTCTGGTCTGTGATTATGTTGCCGTTTCAAGTGGTCTTGGTGGAGACATAGTTAAAAATGGCGAACCAACATTTACAAATGAAAATATAAAAGAAGCAACTGAGTTTATGGTAGATACTCTAGAAACTGGACTATCCAATCCTAATTCCACGGAATATCTGGAGCAGGATGTATTGGATAACTTCATCAATGAAGATTCTGCATTTGCTTTAAACTGGTCTTTTATGTATAACGAAGTGAAAAATTCAGATATTGCTGACAAGCTTGGGATCACTATAGTTCCGGGTTCTGAAGATGTGAAAAGTTCAACAGTTTACGGCGGCGAAGGTTTAGGGATTACTTCCGGAAGTGAGAATCCTGAGGAAGCTTGGAAGTACATTCAATTCTTAACATCAAAAGAAGTTCAAAAGAACAATATAGAAATCACCTTGCCAATTTGGAAATCGCTCTATACAGATGAAAAAGTATTGGAAGATAATCCGGAATTGGTAGAAACCGCTGAAGAGCAGTTTAATCATATGGTAAGCCGACCTAAAATACCTGCCTATGGCGAATTGTCACAAACAATTCAAGTAGGTGTTCAGGAGGTATTGACAGGGAATAAAGATGTTGAAACAGGTTTAAAAGATTTACAAAAAGAAGCAGAGAGTGTAATGCAATAACCTATGAACAAGATCCACCTGCTTTGTAAGCAGGTGGACATTACCATTAATGTCACGAAAGAAACATACGATTTTTGCATATATTAAAGGTTTTATTAGCGTTATGTAAACCATGGAGGTTGTATTAACATGAAAAAGGGGCTAACTGAACAAAGATTTGCGTGGCTTATAATTTTACCCGCTGTGTTAATCGTATTTGGGATTGTTATTTATCCACTGTTACGTACTTTTGGATATACATTTCAGGATATGGATCTTTCGATGGGTGGAACCGGGGAATTTAATGGACTATCTAATTACATAGAAGTTTTGGGGGATTCTGCATTTTGGGCAGCGGCAGGACGGTCTGCTTACTTTTCTTTTGTATCTATCGGTCTTGAATTATTTCTGGGGATTTTAATTGCTTTGCTGCTGAACGAAAGACTAAAGGGGCTGGGCTTTTTAACGGCCATTATAATTATTCCGTGGGCTATACCGAATGTTGTAAGCAGTACAATTTGGAAGTGGATTTATCATCCGGAATATGGAGCTTTCAATGCTCTGCTCACTCAATTAAATATTATACCTGAATATCAGTCCTGGCTTGGTTCCCCATGGACAGCTATGAATATGATTATTTTAGCAGATGCTTGGAAAATGACTCCTCTCGTTGTTATATTTATGCTTTCTGCTTTAAAATTAGTCAATAATTCTGTGTATGAAGCTGCAATCGTTGATGGGGCAGGGATATTCCGCCGATTCTTTTCCATTACGCTGCCATACTTAAAGCCGATGATCTTAGTTATTGTTGTTATCCGTACAATGGAAACCTTCAAAGTATTTGATTTAATTTACGTCATGACTGGCGGGGGTCCAGCAGACGGTACAATGGTGCTGGGATATAAGGCGTATTCCGAAGTGTTTGAAAATCTTAATTATTCCGGAGGCGCAACTTATTCCTACTTAATCGCCTTTATCATTGGCATATTAACATTCTTTTATATTAAAACATTGAAGCGGGAGGAGTCTTAACCATGTCTAAAAACAGACCGTTAAAGATTATTCAGTATATCTTTGCTGTAATCATAACTGCATTTACGTTAGGACCGTTTGTTTGGATGTTTATTACCAGTATTTCACATACGCAAGATTTAAAAGAAGTACCTCTTCAATGGATTCCAGAGAACATTACGTGGCAAAGATATGCAGATATTTTTCTGAATCATGGGAATGAAATGGCAGAGACTTTTCGTGTTGCAATGTTTAATACAGTTCAAGTAGCTATTGCAGTCACAATATTATCTTTAGTTGTTGGCGGTGTGGCGGCATATGCATTTGCGAGGCTTAAGTTCAGATTCAGGAAAAACATGATTTATTTATTCTTATTTACCTATATGATACCGCCGGTGGTTATTGTGATTCCACTTTATTTGCTATTCAGCAATCTGAATATGCTAAACATGAAGCTAACACTTATTTTACTGGATGCAACTTTTATTATTCCTTTTGTTGTTTGGATAATGCAAAGCTATTTTTCTTCCATAAGTAATGATTTTGAGGAAGCAGCAGCAATAGATGGATGCAATCGTTTTCAAACTCTTTGGCATATTATTGTTCCGATCGCGAGACCTGGCTTTATTGCGACGGGGATAATGGCTTTCTTAATGGCCTGGGAAGAATTCTTCTATGCATTAATTTTCACTTCAAATCTTGAAGCAAAAACGATATCTGTTGCGATCGCTGAATTTAGTGGGCGCCATCTTACAGACTTTGGAATGACAGCCACTGGGGGGATTATAGCTTCGATACCACCAGTCATTATTGCAATCATTTTTCAAAGATATCTCATTACAGGAATGAGTGGCGGTGGTGTTAAAGAATAGAACGTTTCGTTTCGTGTTATATAGGTAATGTTCTTTTATATAGACACCTTGAGTTTTACCTAAACACAAGGCTCACCTATTGAAAGAAGTAAGACTGAACAAGTTAGAATAAGTTTTGGTAAAGTCAAGAGGCGTTCATTTTTACTATTTATTTTTATAAGAAAGTTGATCAAAAAACCTGCAGCCATTGTTTCGTTGAAAAAATTTAAAGTATTCCTTTAAGACCTAACGGTTAAACTGTCCTCCTGTAGTAACCCAGCCAAGTAAAATTAGGTTATTTCAGAGCAGCGGTATTATTATACTAAGCCACCCCTAATTCGGGTAGTAAATTTGGATGTTCTTCAGCGATAAAAGACCAACCACCTGTTTACGAGCTCTAAGCGCAAGGATACATTTCTCGGGAAATTGTTTCAGTTCCGTTAGCTTTTTGGCGTAATACTCAGCATAAACAGGGTTGTGCACTCGAACCTTGTCTAGCAGCCTCCACGAGGTAGTATTTGAGATAGTGGTTCCCAGATTGAATTAGCCTAGTCCGTTCGGCAATAAAATCACCGGATTGACCGATATAATGATGTGAAACTATTTGCTTTGAAGGTAAGCGCTTTATCCATGCATGCTCAATAAATATATAAAGCAATTTTAATCTCATATAAAAGGCGGTGATAACCCGTGAATAATATTCGTTGTGCAGTAATTGGTGCAGGAAGACTGGGAATGGTTCATGCAAAAAATATTGCAGAAAGAGTTAAAGGCGCTGAATTAACAGCGGTTGTGACATCACGTCAAGAAAGTGCAAGAAAGGCAGCATCAGAGCTTGGTGTCGACTGGTGGACTGATGAGCCGCAGGAAGTGTTTGACAGTCCTGACATTGATGCTGTTATTATAGCCAGTCCTTCTCCAACCCATGCAGAACTGATTATTCAGGCAGCCAGAAGGAACAAGCATATTTTTGTGGACAAACCTATAACCGAAACACTTGAGGAAGCAGATGAGGCTATCAAAGAAGTCGAGAACAATAAAGTCATTTGTCAGGTGGGATTCATGCGGCGATTTGATCCTGCTTATGCCCATGCTAAACAAAGAATCGAGCAGGGTGATATTGGGGAGCCAATTTACTTTGGCGCTGTGAGTCGTGATCCGGGAGCCCCGCCTGAAGCATTTATAGAAAAAAGTGGCGGTATTTTCATAGATATGTGTATTCATGATTATGACATTGCGCGTTTTTTAATGGACGACGAGATAAAATCCGTTCAGTCATTTGGGACGGTTCTTCTTCATCCATTTATGAAAAAATATGACGACGTTGATCAAACGGCTACAGTGTTAGAATTTCATAATGGCGCAGTAGCTAATATTGATGCCAGCAGAAATGCTGTTTACGGTTATGATATTCGTGCTGAGGTAGTCGGTACGGAAGGGGCTATTCAAATTGGTTCTATCCAACATCACAATAATATCGTCTTAAAAAATAATATCAGCTATCACGATAATATTCCGGATTTTATGACGAAATTTGAAGCGGCTTTTCTTGCAGAAATCGAGCACTTTATAGCTTGTGTACAAAATGGTCAGACTCCCCGAATTGATGCTAAGGACGGAAAGAAGAGTTTGGAGATTGCTAATGCGGCATTACAATCGTTCAAGAAAAAAGATATGGTATATTTGTCATAAAGAATAACGTAAGCTTAGAAACTGGTGTCAATACATTTAGCGCAAATCGTCTGATTGCACCGGAAAGTAGCCTTTAGAGCATGATTAAGCAGAAAATAGTAGTAGATTGAGAGGGCATATATATATTATAAATGCCCTTTACTTTTTACATGTTTGATTAAGCGCTTTACTGAATTTAAAATGAGCGCATTTATCTGTAGGTGTCGATTTTGCATCAATTGCTATCTAAGGAAAAAATGACATTCTTGAAAAACAAGTCAGCAGAATTAAGGAAGTTACTGGTTAGAACAATTCATCATTGCCGGTGCCGTACATATTGGTGGGCCTTTGTCGGCCATTGATGTATTGGTTAATGTATATTTTAATGAAATGACGATAACGCCTGAAAATCCATTAGATGAAAATCGTGATCGATTCGTTCTGTCAAAAGGTCATTCTGCAGTAGGTCTGTATACCGTGCTGGCACTTCGCGGCTATTTTCCAATCAATGAGTTGGACACCTTTGATGCCATTGATTCGCGTCTGCAAGCCCATCCGGATATGACATAGCGCCCATTTCCATTATTCACATGCCTTCCATTAACCCCCTTGAATATAACGCGATTATAGAAGCAGCTAATGCAACTGGTGCCATCGTAACGGCAGGAGAGCAAAGTATTATGGGCGGATTAGGAAGTGCTATTTGCAGAAGTCCTTGTCGAGAATAAACCTGTTCCAATGGTTCGGGTAGGGGTGACAGACAGAAATTCAGAATCAGCCCCAAATGAAGATTTGCTTAAGAAATATGAACTGACGACTGATCATGTTGTACAGGCAGTAAAAAAGGTTTTGGAAAAAAAGAGCTGAAAGGAAAAGACAGAAGACCATCCAAAATGACTTCAAGTTCTATTTACAAGTATTTTACATGAGTAGAAACGATCAAGTCATAAACATAAAAGGGAAGCGGTTACCTAATCTGAATACTTTTAGGTTTCCGATAACCGCACCCTGACACCTCTAACCGGCGTTTATTTCATAAAAACTGACGGTTCATATCAATAGACCTCCGTATTTTAAAATAGGTCAGTCATCATACAGATAGATCCTGGATTCCCTACCAAAGTGCTACTTGGAGCCTTTTTCAACAGCAGCTGGCTTTTCATTAAACCTCTCCGTTAATTATCTGATTTCTACTTTAAAAAAATTTCAGAAAAAAACTTGGTCAAATCTATATTCTATGATAGTATATAGGAAAGCGCTTAACTTAATAGAAAAAGGGGGATAATGGGGTAGGTATTTGTTATTTTTAAATCCTTTTGAAAGCGTTTTAACATTATTTAGGAGGAGTGAAAAATTAATGAAGAAGTTATTTGGTGCTTTGCTGTTCACATTTGTTTTTATCCTTGGCGCTTGCAGCAGTGATGATGCTGGAGGGGAATCGGATGGCGGTTCAAGCTCAGACGGTGAACAATCCATTTCGGTGGCCATGGTTAAGGGAGCAGAGACGAAAGCGATTAGTGAATTGGTTCCGCAATTTGAAGAAGAGACAGGGATTAAAGTCGATCTGAACGAGTTTAACTATGACACACTTTATGAACGTATTTACAATGATTTACGCTCCGAGGGGGGAGCCTACGACGTCATTTTTGCGGACGATCCTTGGATGCCAATGTTTGCGGGGGGAGATTTTCTAACACCGCTTGATGAATTGGATTACACGCCGGATGATGATTTTGCAAAAATGTCCCGTCAAGTCAGCATGTGGCCTGCTCCCAGCGGTCCGCGTCTTCCTGGGTCAGATCCGGATGAAGAACCACGTTATTATGGCGTTCCGGCAGTGGGGAATGTCCAACTATTCTTCTATCGTAAGGATATTTTAGATGAGGCACCTGAGACCTGGGATGACGTTGTAACGGCAGCAGAGGAACATAAAGATGAAATCGAATATGGTTTCGTTCCCCGTGGAGCAAGAGGGAATGCGATTGCTTCAAATTTCAGTGCCTTTTTGTGGTCACACGGAGCTAATTTCTTCGATGATGAGTGGAATGTAACTCTGGATAACCCGGAAGCGATCGAAGCATTGGAGTTATATGTAAGTTTGAAAGAATATGCACCGGATGGTGTGGCTAACTATAACGCTGATGAGCTTGGACGTGTCATGGGACAAGGAGATGGCCTGATGTCAGTTGTTTGGCCGGTTTGGGGAGAAGAAATGGAAAAAGAAGATTCTGCTGTTAAAGGAAAAATCGGTTATTCTTTGGTGCCAAAAGCTGAAGGGCAAGAGCATGCACCAATGATTGGCAACTGGATTATGGGGATTCCGCAAATTTCCGAGAATAAGGATCCCGCACTCGAATTCATCAAATGGGCATCTTCTGAAGAGGTTCAAGTTGAAATGACCAGATCTGGTGGGCTTCCAACGCGCAAAAGTGTCTTGACAGATTCTGAACTAAATGAGGACATCCCATATCTTGAGGCGGTAGCCGATGGATTGGAAAATGCGAATTTCCGTCCGCGTACACCGCTGTATTCAGAGGTTGAATCCATTTACGGAACTGTTTTGAATCAGGCCTTAACTGAAGATTTGACACCTGAAGAAGCGCTTACTCAGGCTGCGGATGAAATAGAAAAACTGATGGAGGATAATGGTTATTACAACTGATGGTCATGTGAGCAGCGTCGCCATGTCGGCGCTGTTCCCTCTATTATTTTCCAAGACAAAGGGAGGTTCAACGGAGAATGCGTAACAGCGATAATCTGGCTCACCAGGCGGATAATGACAATTTTCAAGTGGAAAAAACTCAGAGCAGTCAAAAGAGAATGAAGGACCCAAAAAACGATGGACCATCCTCTAGATTAAAAAAAGAGACCAGGCTTCCCTATTTATTGTTGCTACCAACTTTAATTTTATTGGGTATTGTCACGCTATTTCCAATCATCTACTCACTTGTCGTATCGTTTTCTTCGTATGACACATTTGGGAATGCCACAGGATTTACCGGTCTGTCCAACTATGCAGATGTTTTTAGCAGTTCGGATTTCTGGAATGCTATTATGGTTACCCTGCTATATACATTGTTTGCAGTATCAATTGAGATAGTACTTGGTTTTACGTTAGCACTGATGGTTTCAAAAGATGGAAAAGCTATGCGCTATTTACGCTGGGTACTGATTATCCCCATGATGTTATCACCGCTTGTGGTTGCTATTGTTTTCCGCCTTATGCTAAATACAGACATGGGTATCATTAATTACTTACTGCAGGGTGTTGGCTTGCCGAAGATAAACTTTTTAGGTGAACCAACTTTGGCATTTATGTCATTGGTTTTTGTAGATATTTGGCAATGGATGCCGATGTGCTTTCTGATAATTCTTGCCGGATTACAGGCATTGCCGCAGGATCCATTTGAGTCGGCGGCAATTGATGGTGCATCCAAGTTTCAGATCATTCGATTTGTTACAATCCCGATGTTAAAGCCAATTCTTGTCGTTGCGTTAGTTATTCGAACGATGGATGCCTTGCGTACATTTGACCAGGTATTTGTGCTGACACAGGGAGGCCCTGGACGAGCAACTGAAACAATCAGTTTTCTGATGTACCGTACATCGATGAAGTTCACTGATTTCGGATTTGCTGCAGCAGGGTTGTTTATTGTGTTGATCATTACAATCATCATCTCGACTATATTGATCAGAATGATGAATACAACGCAAGCTAAAAACTAACAGGAGGGTGAACTGCCGATGTCTAAAATTAATAGTATGATTGCACGAGGTGAACTTGGATCCACGATTTTTCGAATCATTTTTTTGGCGGGTTCGATCCTATTTGTACTGTTTCCGTTATACTGGATGGTGATTACAAGTTTAAAAAATGAAAATGAGTTGTTCGCCAATACACAAACATTCTTTCCTAAGGATCTGACCTGGGAGCATTACTTTGATCCAGTTAGTGGTATCTTTGCAGAAGGGAGCACTTTTATACAATTTTTCCTTAACAGTATGATTATTTCGTTTGTATCGATGATTTTATGTTTGGGAATCGGCGCCTATGCTGCCTATAGTTTGGCACGTTTCAAATTGAAGAAAAATCGAAACGAGCGGTTATCATTTCTCATTTTAACAGCTCGAATGCTGCCACCGATTGTTGTGGTTATACCGATGTATCTTATTATGCAGCAACTGGGGCTGATTAATACTTATTGGGCGATGCTGATTGTTTATACGGGCTTTAATTTGCCTTTTGTTGTCTGGATGTTAAAAGCATTCTTTGATGAGGTACCGAAAGAACTTGAGGAATCTGCCATGATTGATGGTGCATCCAGGATGAAAGCATTTCATATTATTGTACTGCCCCTTGTGTTGCCCGGATTTGTGGCAACGTCGATATTCACATTAATTTTGACATGGAATGAATTTATGTTTGCGATGTTTCTTTTAAACTCAACAGACATGATGACACTCCCTGCAGGTATTTCAACATTTATCACGCAATATGAAACAAATTGGGGAGCCTTGACGGCTGCAGCGACTGTATCCGTTATTCCGGTATTGATTTTTTCCTTCGTTGTGCAAAAACACCTGGTTAAGGGAATGACAATGGGAGCTGTCAAGGGTTGATCGCTCATTTTAATAGGTAACTAATAATAAAACTAAGGTCTATCTCAGGAGGAGAATATAGACCTTGGTTTTTTGTTTTTATTTGGAATGAGATTCAAGTTTTTCGGACTTGATTAGATAAAACTTGTAAAAAGATTGTATGAAAGCCATAACAATGGTAGAATCATATCAAGAGTTAACCAAAATAAACCCATCTTGAAATACCACTGTATGAAACAAAGGAATGATAACAGGTGTTAAAAATAAAACGATTGGATAAAATCAAAGCGTATATCAATGAACATGGTTCGGCTTCGTTGGACGAACTGGTGAAGGAATTCGGTGTGTCAAAAAATACGATCAGAAGAGATGTCCAAACTTTAATAGAAGGTGGGGCGTTTAAAAAGGTCTATGGGGGTGTAGAGGTTAATAAACCCAACACAACGGTACCGTTTGATGACAGAAAAGTACACAACATCGAGAGTAAACAGAAAATCGGCAAGGCAGCAGCTGAATTCGTTGAAAACGGGGATATTATTTTTATTGATTCCGGTACCACCACTGTGGAAATGGTAGATTATATAAAAGATAAAGAATTGACAATTATAACCAATAATATTGCTTTCATTTTCAGAGCGTTCCCATACAACAATCTAAGTATTTTTTCTACCGGCGGCATGATGGAAAGAAGGACGAATTCATTCACGAGCGCCGATAATGACGAAATTATCACGACTTATAATATTAAAAAAGCCTTTTTAGCGACCACAGGGCTAACCATTAAAAATGGGGTAACAAACTCACTACCATTGGAAAGTAGCTTAAAAAAATCAGTTGTAGAACGCAGCACAGAAACATTTTTACTCGCTGATTACAGTAAGTTTGGCAAATCTTCGTTAACAACGTATAGTGAACTGAATGAAATTGATTTTTTGGTAACCGATAATATGCCGGAAGCCTTTTATACCTATACGCAAGAAAATGGTATCAATGTTGTTTATCCGGAAAACTAAAGAATCGGGATGGGACGTCTATTGACAGCATCCTCAGATACGGAATTTTTTAAAAATGGTCCATAGCACACATAATTTAAACCCGGGAGGAATGTTACATGCCATTGTTAAAGTTTGATGTGATAGAAGGAAGGACGGACGACGAATTAAAGAAACTATTGGATGCAGCTCATGATGCTGTTGTAAAAGCTTTTGAGGTGCCGGATAGAGATCGTTACCAAATTGTCCATCAGCATAAAGAAGATGAAATGATTATACAGGATACTGGGTTGAACTTTGAAAGAAGTCAAAATGTTGTGGTCATTTCTGTCCGAACGTCACAAAGAAGTGACAAGCAAAAAAGAGCGTTTTATCGGATTTTGGCTGATGAACTGCAAGCGCAATGCGGAATAGAACCAAATGATATCATGGTGTCCATCACGACGAATGGGGCTGCTGATTGGAGCTTTGGCTTTGGTGAAGCGCAATTTTTAACTGGTGAATTATAGAAATCTATTAGGACCATGTAACGTAAATGTTGCCGGGGCTGTGCCCAGGCTTTTTTAGTGAGGATTTGGGGTACAAATATAGAAAAAATGTATAAAGTTTAGAATAATTATTGGAGTATAATTGTTTTTGTGATACGATATGGGAAAGCGCTTAACTAAAGGAGGCAGCAGCTATTGGAAAAGATAAACTGGGGTATTTTAAGCACGGCAGAGATAGCAAGGAAACTAACCATACCAGCTATTCTCAGGGCTAACAATGCGGAATTAAACGCTATTGCCAGTTTAAGCGGCAACACGAAAGATTTAGCATCCAAACACAACATTCCCAAAACGTATCACAGTTATGGCCAATTATTAAGTGACCCGGATATAGACGCTGTTTATATCCCGCTTCCTAATCACTTGCACGCCGAGTGGGTTAAGAAAGCGGCTGAAATGGGTAAACATGTCCTTTGTGAAAAGCCGGCTGCTCTCACTGCAGCGGAGGCTAACGAAATGGTCACGGTTTGTGAACAGCATGGTGTCGTTTTTATGGAAACATTTACGTACCAGTATCACCCGCAGAATAAGCGTGTTAAAAATATCATTGCCACAGGTGAAATTGGCGATGTGAAACTAGTTCGGTCCCACTGTTCTTTCTACCTAGATAAAAAAGAGAATTTCCGTCTAACCCCAGACACGGGTGGTGGTAGTTTATACGATGTTGGGTGTTATAGTATCCACACGATAAGGAACGTGTTGGAACAGGAGCCAACCCATGTATGGGCGAAAGCTGTATACGATGACAACCAAGTGGATATGTCGGCCACCTGCCATTTAGAATTCGGAGATGGTAAAAAAGGAACCTTGGAGTGCGGGATGGATATGGCCAAACATATGGTGTATGAAGTGGTCGGAACCAAAGGCGTCATTCAAGTCCCAAGAGCTTACCAGCCAGACATGTTTGGCGGGGAAGGTATTCTGTATGTGTTGGACAATGATGGCAACACAAGATCAGAAATGATTCAGGGCGATGAATTCAAAATTAACATCGAACATTTTTCCGATTGTGTCCTTAATGAAACAAAACCTTTCTACGATGGCAATAATACGATTCGTAATATGAATGTCCTCGAAGCCTGTATCACGTCAGCAAAATCAGGCAAAGAGGTTAACGTAACAAATGCTGTTACCGTCTAAACAGCTCTTTGAAGGTGCTTTCAATAATGGGTCTTCCGTTTTGAAAATAACGTTATATCGACAAAAATACTTAAGAGGTGATGAAAAATGGAGAGGAAAATAGGGATTGGTATCATTGGTTTTGGCCGGATCGGACGCTTGCACGCGGACAACGCTTTAGTATCTGACAAAGTGGTATTGAAGGGCGTTTCTGATCTATTTATTGATCAGATAAAAGGAACCAAGTACGAACAAGCGGTGAATCTCGTAACAGATGATCCCTATGAGATTATTAACCATGATGAAATAGATGCTGTATTCATTTGTGCGAATACCGATTCACATGTTGACTTAATTACAGCTTGTGCATCGGCTGGTAAACATGTTTTTTGTGAGAAGCCGATCAGTTTTAACTTGGAAGAAACAAAGAAAGCCTTGGAAGCGGTTAATCAATCGGGTGTTAAATTTCAGGTAGGGTTTAACCGCCGTTTTGATAAACATTTTAGGAAAGTCCAGGAAACGGTCAGAAAAGGTGATATTGGTGACCCCCATATTATCAAAATCACTTCACGCGACCCTGAGACGCCACCTGAAGCATATATCAAACGCTCCGGTGGTATGTTCATGGACATGACCATCCATGACTTTGATATGATTCGCTATCTATCCGGTAAAGAAGTTGTAGAAGTCAGCGTGAAAGCAGCGAACTTAATCGATCCGAAATTTGGCAGGAATGATGACGTGGATACGGCCATTATTACGTTAACGTTTGAAGATGGCTCATTAGGTGTTATCGATAACAGCAGGGAAGCCGCCTATGGTTACGACCAGCGTATTGAAGTATTCGGGTCCAAAGGGGTCGTTTCGGCCAATAATGAACAACCAACGAATGTCGAAATAAGCACGAAAGAATCAGTAACAGTTGACCATCCAAAATACTTCTTTTTGGAGAGATACCATGATGCATATGTAGACGAAATGGAGGAATTCGCTAAAGCCATTTTGGACGATGAGCCACTTCTTTTAACGGGTGAAGACGGGGCTAAAGCTGAACAGCTGGCAAAGGCTGCCAAACTATCACGCGATCAAAATAGACCTGTGTCAATTTCGGAACTGAATGTCACGATTTAATGGCTGTCAATTGATTGGTATTTTATAGGATTAAGAATCTATCCGGAAAGTAGGAAAAGATAGTGAAGCCAACCATTTATGATGTCGCCAAAGAAGCAAACGTTTCCATTGCAACGGTCTCCAAAGTCCTCAATAACACGGGGAGGATTGGTGAGCATACAAAAAAACGCGTTATCAGCACCATGAAGGATTTAAATTATGCCCCAAGCTCGGTTGCTTCCGCTTTAACCAAAAAGCAAACAGATTCTCTGGGACTCATAATTCCTGATATATCCAATCCATTTTATTCAGAGGTCTCCCGAGTGATTGAAGACGCGGCATTTGAAAAGGGATTGACGCTGTTCATATGCAGTACCGATTATAATATCGAAAAGGAAAGAAAATATATTGAGTTATTACACAGGAAACAAGTGGATGGTTATATTATAGCATCAGGATTTAAGAGTATGGATTTAATGAAAGGATTAATAGACGACACCTTCCCAATCGCCTTGTTTGCTCAGGACAGCCCGACGAATAATTTTAATGTTATTTCGGTCGATGATTACAAAGGTGGTTATTTAGCCATAAATCATCTGCTGTCTCTCGGTCACAGAAATATTGGTGTTATTGCGGAGTATGTTAACAGCAGTAAAATACGGTTACATGCGTATCGGGATTTATGCGATATGTACGGTTTACCTGTTCAGGAAAAAAATATTAAGAAAACAATAGCCAATATAACCAATGGTGAAAAAATGATGAAAGAATTGTTGCAACAGGAGAACCCGCCAACAGCCGTCTTTGCCTGTAATGATGCGCTTGCAATCGGTGCTATGAAAGCTGCGAGAGAATTTAAGCTTAACATTCCCAAAGACGTGTCTATCATTGGATTTGATAATACAATCCTTTCGTCAACAGGTGTTCCGGAATTGACAACCATTCAACAGCCCATTAATGAAATGGGTAAAGAGATTGTGGATGCCGTCATACATGAAATGAGAACGCCGGAAAGTGTCAAACAGCGAAAATTATTCACACCAGCATTAATTGAACGGGAATCGACGGGTGAAGTGTAGTTGACGCATTCTATCAGTCATATGATATTTCAGTGATGTTGCGATGTAGAGAAGGAGCGAAAAGTATGGACGTAAAAATTGGATTGATTGGTGCCGGATGGATGGGCCAGTCACACACGAATGCATTTGTAAACGCATTATTGGCGTATGGACCTGAAGACGGAAAGCCAGTTTTTGAGGTGGTGTCGGATGTTAATGAAGAAAATGCTATCAATGCCACCAAAAAGCTTGGTTTCGCCCGTTATACAACCAATTGGGAAGAGGTGGTGACTGATCCGGAGGTAGACATTGTTGATATTGCCACACCCAACTTTTTGCACTATGAGATAGCAAAGGCAGCACTGCAAAACGGAAAGCATGTGTACTGTGAAAAACCATTGACGCTTTCCTATGAAGCGTCAAACGAATTAGCTGAGCTCGCTAAGCAAAAAGGTGTCATTAACTATGTAGGGTTTAACAATGTAATGAATCCGGCCACCCAATATATTAAAGAACTGATTTCGACCGGAAAGCTTGGCGACATCATGAGGTTTACGGGCACTTACGATCAGGATATGCTCTTGGATGCCAATCTACCGATTACGTGGCGGTTTTTAAACAAGTATTCAGGCAGTGGTGCTCTGGGCGACTTAGCTTCACATTTATTGAGCATATCCCAATATTTGCTGGGCGATATTGACAGTGTTAATGCCGTAGCACGTACATTTATCAAAGAAAGACCTGCTTCAGCTGGTTCTAATGAGATGGCAGAAGTGGAAAATGATGATGTGATTACGGTTATGGCAAATTACCAGAATGGTGCGATCGGAACACTGGCATCCAGTCGCTTGGCAACAGGGCGTAAAAACTATCTTTCTTATGAAATCCAGGGGACAAAAGGTGCGGTTCACTATTCTTTGGAAAGGTTAAATGAAGTGAATGTGTACTTCACTTCGGACGAGGAAACAGACGGCGGATTCAGGACTGTTTTTCTGGGCCCAGAACATAAAGGATTTGATGCACTAAGCCCGGCTAAAGGCGTAGCTATCAGTTTTAACGATATTAAAATATTGGAAGTCCATGAATTGTTATCGGCATTTGTAAAAGGGACTTCTTATATCTGTGATTTTGCCTTTGGTGCCAAAATCGATCAAACGATAGCAGCCATTTTAGAATCTGCCAGCGAACAAAAATGGGTTGAAATTGCGAAAAAAGGAGTGAAAGCATGAGTGTCAAATTGGGTATAGCGCCTTGTTCATGGGGGGTATGGTTCCCTGAAGATGACTATCAGCCTCATTGGACGCAATGTTTGGACCAAGTAGAACAAGCTGGTTACCGCGCCATAGAACTAGGGCCATGGGGCTACTTGCCCAATCAATATGAAGATTTGAAAAACGAATTGGATAAACGCAATATTGATTTGGTTGCGACGACGCTTATGGATGACCTAACTTCTGATACTCAGGTTCAAAGAATGATTGCTGATCTTGACGAGATGGCTCAATTACAGACCAAATTCCCCAATGCCAAGTATGTCGTGTTGATGGATGCAACATATACTGACCTTTTCACGGGAGAACCTGTCCACTCAAAGGTGTTAAATGATCAAGAATGGGCAAGTTTTGTGCAAAACATAAATAAAGTTAAACATTATGCCAAAGAAAAATACGGACTTGAGGTCATTTATCATCCACACGGGGAAACCCATGTCGAAACAGAAGAACAAATCGAACGACTGCTGAAAGATTCTGATATCCAACTATGCCTGGATACCGGCCATCATGCGTATGCGGGTGGTGATCCGGTAACGTTTATTGAAAGGCACCGCAGTCGGATTGCTTATCTTCATATTAAAAATTGTAATGAAAATGTGAGAAGACAGAAAGAATTGTCCGATTGGTCCCTTGCTGAAGCAGTCAAGAATAACATATTTTGTGAACCTGAGTATGGATCCATTGATATGGTTGAATTGATGGATGTTTTGGCCAAAAATGATTTTTCGGGGTGGGCAATTGTTGAGCAAGATATGTATCCGGTCCCATTCGACAAACCACTTCCAATCGCTAGGCGTACCAAACAATATCTTGACGGGATTGGAATGAAAACCCCCGCCCGCTGATGTCACATGTTTAAGGTACGCATAAGCAACACAATTGGTCATAGGTTTGAGCAAAAACAGACGAATTTAGAATGATGAAAGGCGTTAATAATACGCCAAATATCAGTCTCGTATCCAAAAGTTCACAATAAGTTAATAATAAATTAATAATATTTCCGGTTAACTTGTTGACTGAAAACGATAACAGTATTATTATATAATCATGAGTTGTTTTTGGTGACAAGAATTGACGACTATTGTCAATTGATTAAGCGCTTTTTCATCAATATCGCTGATAAGGCGATCATAATATAAGGAGGAAGATTCGATATGGCAGAAGTTGATACACAAGTAAGAAAGCTCAAAAACTTTGTTAATGGGGAGTGGGTTGAAAGTAAAACAGCAACTTATGAAGATGTTTACAACCCAGCAACAAAAGAAGTTGTCGCGCAAGTTCCTTTATCAACCAAAGAAGAAGTTGATCAGGCAACAGAAATAGCACAGAAGGCATTTGAAGAATGGAAAAACGTCCCAGTACAAAAACGTGCTAGGATTCTATTTAACTATCAACAGCTGCTCCAACAAAACCAGGATGAGCTGGCCCGCTTAATCACAATTGAAAACGGTAAAAATACAAACGAAGCATTAGGTGAAGTTGGACGCGGAATTGAAAACGTTGAATTTGCAGCAGGCGCTCCAACCTTGATGATGGGCGATTCGCTACCTAACATTGCGACAGACATGGAAGCAACAAACTATCGTTATCCTATCGGCGTTGTTGGCGGCATTACGCCATTTAACTTTCCGATGATGGTCCCTTGCTGGATGTTCCCGATGGCCATTGCGATGGGTAACGCTTTTGTATTGAAACCATCTGAAAAAACACCGCTTCTGACAGAAAAGTTGGCTGATCTTCTGAATGAAGCTGGTTTGCCAAAAGGTGTCTTCAACATTGTTTATGGTGCACATGATGTCGTGAACGGCATCCTTGATCATCCTGAAATTAAAGCCATTTCATTTGTTGGTTCCAAGCCAGTCGGTGAATATGTGTATAAAAGAGGAAGTGAGAACCTGAAGCGTGTACAAGCGCTAACAGGTGCCAAAAATCATACAACCGTATTGAATGATGCTGACCTTGATCAAGCTGTCAAAGATACGATTGCCTCTGCATTCGGATCCGCTGGCGAACGCTGCATGGCCTGTTCCGTTGTAACCGTTGAAGATGGTGTAGCTGATGACTTCATCGCTAAACTAAAAGAAGCAGCCGATAATGTGAAAATGGGTAATGGCATGGATGATGGTGTCTTCCTAGGACCTGTTATCCGCGAAGAAAATAAACAACGTACGCTGGATTACATTGAAACAGGTGAAAAAGAGGGTGCTAAACTCGTAAGAGACGGACGTAAGGATGAAAATGAAGACGGCTATTTTGTTGGTCCTACCATTTTCGAAGGTGTTTCAACAGATATGAAGATTTGGCAGGATGAGATATTTGCACCGGTATTGTCAGTTATCCGTGTAAGTCATCTGAAAGAAGCCGTGGAAGTGGCCAATCAGTCCGAATTTGCCAATGGCGCTTGCTTATTCACGTCAAATGCATCGTCCATCCGTTACTTCCGTGAAAATATCGACGCCGGTATGATGGGAATCAATTTGGGTGTTCCGGCACCAATGGCTTTCTTCCCATTCTCCGGATGGAAATCATCATTCTATGGCACATTGCATGCTAACGGCAAAGACAGCGTTGATTTCTACACACGTAAAAAAGTTGTGACAGCACGCTACAAAACACCAGATTTCGAATAATCGACAAAATAACGTCATCAGGACAATAACTAGAGGAGGATCCCCTCCTCTATTCAGGATTAGCTTGTGTTGAAGGAGGATTCTACAATGAGTAAACTGCTCCGAAAGCCATTACAAGAAACAATCGACGACGGTGTAACACTTGTCCATGAAGTATCCGGACAGAATTCTGATTTGAAATATGTCGGGTTTAAGGTAGTAGATGTAAAAAAAGGTGCCAAATATGAGCAGACCTTGGAAAAAGAGGAATGCTGTATTGTCGCATTGACTGGAAAAATTAATGTAACAGAGGGCGATCATCATTTCAGCGACCTGGGCAGACGTGACAACGTTTTTGAGAAAAAGCCAACAGACAGTGTCTATGTTTCCAATGACCGCACATTTGAAGTGGAAGCGGTAACGGATGCAAGAGTCGTTCTATGTTATTCACCTTCCGAAAAACAGCTGCCTACTAAATTCATTAAGGCTGAAGATAATGGTGTAGAGCACCGGGGAAAATACAGCAACAAACGAATGGTTCATAATATTCTGCCTGATTCAGATCCGAGCGCCAACAGTTTACTGGTCGTTGAAGTCTATACAGAAACAGGAAACTGGTCCAGTTATCCACCGCATAAACACGACCAGGAAAACCTGCCTGACGAGTCATTTTTGGAAGAAACGTACTACCACGAGATGGATCCGCCTCAAGGCTTCGTATTCCAACGTGTTTATACCGATGATCGTTCATTGGATGAAACCATGACCGTTGAAAATGGTAACGTCGTCCTTGTGCCGGCCGGTTATCATCCTGTAGGTGTACCTGATGGCTACAGTTCTTACTATTTGAATGTCATGGCAGGCCCTGAAAGAATCTGGAAATTCCATAATGATCCAGATCATGCATGGGTCCTGGATCGTGACTAATGTATAACGAGAGGGGTTAGTAGACGTATGCAGTTTGAATTCAGCTCTGATAAAACATACGACATTATTGCAATTGGGCGTGCCTGCGTTGATCTGAATGCTGTAGAATATAACCGTCCAATGGAAGAAACCATGACATTTTCAAAATATGTTGGCGGTTCTCCTGCGAATATAGCAATTGGAAGTTCAAAACTTGGCTTAAAGGCCGGATTTATTGGAAAGCTCTCAGACGACCAGCATGGGAATTTTATTAGACAATATATGGCTGATGCCGGAATTGATACTTCTAATATGGTTACTGACAAAGAAGGGCATAAAACCGGTCTGACATTTACAGAAATTAAGAGCCCTGAAGAATGCAGCATCCTGATGTATCGGGAAAAAGTTGCCGACCTATATTTAAGTCCTGACGAAGTTGATGAAGACTATGTCAAACAGGCCAAAATATTACTTGTTTCCGGTACAGCATTAGCCCAAAGCCCTTCAAGGGAAGCTGTCATTAAAGCGGTGGAACTGGCTAGAAAACACGACGTAAAAGTCATATTCGAATTGGATTATCGGCCATATACATGGGGTTCAAAAGAAGAAACAGCTGTCTATTACGGGCTGATTGCCGAGCAATCCGATGTTGTGATTGGGACACGTGACGAATACGACATGATGGAAAATCTTGAAGCGGGTGAAGGGGAAAACGAGGACACGATTAATCATCTGTTTAAACACCAGCCGAATCTGATTGTGATCAAGCATGGTGTAAGTGGCTCTTATGCCTTTACAAAAGACGGTGAGGCGTACAGGGGTCATGCATATAAAACAAAAGTGCTGAAAACATTTGGCGCCGGCGATTCATATGCTTCGGCCTTCTTATACGCGTTGATTAACGGAAAAGATATCGATACGGCATTGAAATTCGGCAGTGCTTCAGCAGCTATTGTTGTCAGTAAACATAGCTCATCGGAGGCTATGCCGACAGTAGAAGAAATTGAACAGCTTATTTCGGAAAAAGAAAACCAATAGCGGGAAAGGTTGGTATATGATATGGGCAATAAAGTAAGACTTACGACCTCCCAAGCTTTAATTAAATTTTTAAATCAGCAGTATCTGCATGTTGACGGCGAAGAATACCCTTTCGTTGAAGGTGTGTTTAATATATTCGGTCATGGTAATGTCCTCGGCATTGGCCAGGCGCTCGAACAAGATCCCGGCCACCTAAAAGTGTATCAGGGCAAAAATGAGCAAGGTATGGCGCATGCGGCTATTGCCTACAGTAAGCAAAAGCTGCGCAGAAAGATATATGCCGTCACCAGTTCGGTCGGACCTGGCTCTGCCAATCTGACAGCCGCCGCCGGGACAGCTCTAGCTAACAATATTCCTGTGCTATTTTTACCAGGTGATACATTTGCTACCAGACAGCCGGATCCGGTACTGCAACAGGTGGAACATGAACACAGTGCAGCGGTAACAACAAATGATGCGCTGCAGCCTGTGTCACGCTATTGGGATCGGATTACCCGTCCGGAACAATTAATGTCCAGTCTACTCCGGGCTTTTGAAGTTATGACAGATCCAGGGAAAGCCGGGCCGGTAACGATAGCCATTTCTCAGGATGTGGAAGGAGAAGCCTATGACTTTGACGAGGCTTTCTTTAAGAAGCGTGTCCATTACCTGGATCGAAAAGCACCGGTTCAACGAGAACTCGATGGTGCAGCCGATTTAATTAAAGCAAGTAAGAAACCTGTTATGCTTGTCGGTGGTGGCGCCAAGTATTCGGGAGCGCGAGATATATTGATAGCGTTATCCGAAAGTCACAATATACCACTTGTTGAAACACAAGCCGGAAAATCAACGGTTGAATCGACATTCAGCAACAACCTGGGAGGTGTTGGTGTCACCGGTACACTGGCCGCCAATAAAGCAGCAAAGGAATCCGATTTAATTATTGGAATTGGAACGCGTTATACAGACTTTGCGACATCATCAAAGACAGCATTTGATTTTGATACGGCGAAATTTCTTAATATCAATGTGAACCGTATGCAGGCCTATAAATTAGATGCATTTCAGGTTGTGGCCGACGCTAAAAAAGCTTTGGAGCAGCTAAAGCCAGCGTTGGAAGGCTATGAAAGTTCATTTGGAAACCATATCTCTGAGCTAAAAGACGAATGGACCACTGAACGTAATCGATTGGCCAATCTCACATATGACCGGAAGAATTTCACGCCTGAAGTTCAGGATCATTTTACGAAAGACGTTATGAATGAATACGCAGACACACTTCAAACCGAATTTGTACAAACGACAGCTCTGCTCGCCATCAACGATTTGATCAAACCGGAAAGTAATGTGATTACATCAGCCGGGTCACTCCCGGGAGATATGCAGCGGCTTTGGAATCCAACGACACCAAACACTTATCATGTTGAATATGGCTATTCCTGCATGGGATACGAAATCTCAGGTGCACTAGGTGTTAAACTGGCGGATCCCGATCGTGAAGTTTATTCATTTGTCGGAGATGGAAGCTTTCTGATGCTGCATTCAGAATTCATAACAGCATTGCAAAATAACCAAAAAATTAATGTCCTATTATTCGATAATTCCGGATTCGGCTGTATCAATAATTTACAAATGGAACATGGAAGTGAAAGTTACTATACGGAATTTCGAACAAATGATAACAACGTGTTAAATATTGATTATGCAAAAGTAGCTGAAGGATATGGCGCGAAAGTATATCGGGCCAATACGGTGGATGAATTGAAAGCAGCTTTAAAAGATGCGGAAAAGCAAACTACTTCCACATTGATTGAGATGAAAGTGCTGCCCAAAACCATGTCGGAAGGTTATGAAAGCTGGTGGAATGTCGGGGTGGCAGAGATTTCAGAAAAAGAGGACATTCAAAAAGCTTACCAGGAAAAAGCGGACATGAGAGAACAAGCCAAACAATACTGATTGTTAACTGGATAGAAAGAGCGGCCTATGTTTCAACCGAACTTATGCTGCCGCTCTTTTTTAAACCATCAAGATGAACAGTTATGGAGGAAATAGGAAATGGGCGATATTAGATTTGGAATAGCTGGACTTGGCAGGTTGGGAAAGACGCATGCTATGAATATAGCAAACACTATTTCCGGTGCCCAATTGGTAGCTGCGTGCAGTGTCGTAGAGGAAGAGTTGGCATTTGCTAATAATGAACTAGGGGTTAACGAAACATATTCAACATACGAAGAGATGGTTAACAGTCCCAATATAGATGCGGTCTGTATTGTAACACCATCAGGTTTCCATACAGAACAAATATGCTTAGCAATGGAAAAAGGATTGCATGTATTCAGTGAGAAACCACTTGGATTGGAAATTGAAGATATCGAACGAACAGTGGAAACCATTCAAGCACACCCCGATCAGGTTTTCCAACTCGGCTTTATGAGACGATATGATGAATCCTATCAATATGCCAAAGAAATGGTAGACAAAGGAGAGCTGGGTGAGCTGACAGTCATTCGCTGCTATGGAATCGATCCGAGTGCTGGGCTTGAAAGCTTTGTGAAATTTGCCAAGTCAAATAACAGCGGGGGCTTATTTGCTGATATGGCCATCCATGACATCGACCTGGTTAGATGGTTTTCTAATAAAGAGGTTAACCGTGTGTGGGCTATGGGCAAAAATGCTGCATATCCGGAGTTGGATGACGCGAATGAATTGGAAACCGGTGCAGCGATGATGCAGCTGGAGGATAAAACAACCGCCATCATAGTTGCCGGGCGTAACGCTCAGCATGGGTATCACGTTGAAACAGAACTTATTGGGACAAAAGGCATGCTTCGTGTAGCTGCGGTACCGGAGAAAAATTTAGTATCCGTATTTAATGAGCATGGTGTTGTCAGGCCCACATCACAGAATTTCCCTGAAAGGTTTAAAGGTGCTTTCTTGAATGAAATGAAGGAATTTATTACCTGTATCAAAGAAAAGCGACAGCCAGACGTTTCGGCTTATGACGGTCTGCAGGGGACAAAAATTGCTGCCGCCTTGCAGGAATCAGTGGATAAGAATCAGATTGTGGACGTTAATTGATACGAATGGAGGTTGATCATAGTGAATCAGGATAGAATCCACTTTGGATGCGCTCCCATAGCGTGGACAAATGACGACATGCCGGAGTTGGGTGAGAAAAACAGCTTCGAACAATGTATTAGTGAGATGGCGCTTGCTCAATATACCGGAACAGAAATCGGAAATAAGTATCCAAAGGAACCGGACGTCTTAAAAAGATATTTGGAGCCAAGAAATCTTCAGGTTGCAAGTGCGTGGTTCAGTTCCTATCTGACAACTAAACCAATTGATGAAACGATCGAATCATTTATCGAACATCGTGATTTTCTTCACCAAATGGGCGCAAAGGTCATCGTGGTATCAGAACAGGGCCACAGTATTCAAAAAGTGGATACGCCACTGTTTGAGGAAAAACCAATTTTCACAGACGATGAGTGGGATAAATTAACACATGGACTCAATACCCTAGGTGATTTGGCAAACGAAAAAGGTATGAACGTTGTTTTTCACCATCATATGGGAACTGGCGTACAAACGACCGAAGAAATTGACCGATTGATGCAGAACACAGACCCGCAAAAAGTATTTTTATTATATGATACTGGTCATCTTTTTCTTTCTGGTGAAAATTTGGAAGACATCTATTTTAAGTATCAGGAACGCATTAAGCACATCCACTTTAAAGATATACGCGGAAACATTGCAAAAGATGTTAAAGAAAATAAGGACAGTTTCCTGACAGGTGTTAAGAAAGGCGTCTTCACTGTACCAGGTGATGGTGCTATTGATTTCAAACCGATTATGAAGGCGATATTTGAAAGCGATTACCGCGGGTGGATTGTCGTTGAAGCGGAGCAGGACCCGGCAAAGGCAAATCCATTTGAGTATGCTGTCAAGGCGAAAAAATATATGGATGACATCATACCATCAGGAAATCCGGTTTAAGAAAAAACGCTGACGCGTCTTTTTGGATGCCAGAGGTCAGAAGTCAGATTGGAAGAAATTGGTGAGTTAGCCGATTTCGGTATTGAAAACATCGTCCAAAATTTTATATTTTCTTATCTTTTAACAAAAGGTTTCGTGAACCCTTGATAAAGAAAACTATCTATTATTATTTGAAAGATGACAACAGGAGGTATCAACAATGGGTCCCTTTGCTACATTCAGTTTCTTACTAATCATTGGGAGCGTCATGGTTTATGCATTTATCAGGAGTCGAAAGGTTAATACCAACACGGCAGAGGGCTACTTTCTCGGGGGTCGTAGCTTAGCTGGTTTTACAATTGCAGGAACTGTTGTTATGACCAACTTATCGACAGAACAACTGGTTGGTCAGAACGGTCAAAGTTATGCAGCCGGAATGGAGGTTATGGCCTGGGAAGTAACGGCTGCCATCGCTTTAGTATTTTTAGCATTGGTGTTTTTACCGAAGTACATGAAATATGGTGTCGATACGATATCTGATTTTATCGAGATTCGTTTCGACACGACAACAAAAAGAATCGCTTCATTTCTATTTATTGTGACGTATATGATTTCGTTTTTACCAGTTGTATTGTATTCGGGATCACTTGTGTTTAATCAAATCCTGAATGTTGATGCGATACTGGGAGTAGATTCGCTGACAGCGGTTGCCCTTATTTCCAGTGCAATTGGGGTATTTGGCCTTCTCTATTTATTAGTCGGGGGTTTATCACTGGCTGCCTACAGTGACACGATTTATGGTATCGGGCTGATTGTCGGTGGATTATCAATACCGGTTATAGCATTGACAGTGCTCGGGGATGGCAATTTCCTTGGCGGGCTTGAATCTGTCAGGGAATATACTCCCGAATTGTTAAATTCAATCGGGGCGGTTGATTCAGAATTCGTCCCTTGGCCGACCCTTTTCTTAGGAATGCTTTTCAATAACTTATACTTTTGGTGTACAAACCAGATGATTGTCCAAAAAACACTAGCCGGAAGGGATCTTAAAGCAGGTCAAAAAGGTGCTTTGTACGTTGCCTTTTTCAAAATTTTCGGATCCTTATTCCTTGTATTTCCAGGTATTATTGCGTTTAATATGTTTGGAGATTCAATCGAAAATGCCGATAATGCTTATCCAACGTTAATTACGGCGATTTTACCGGAATGGTCTTTTGGTATTATTGGTGCTGTTATTTTTGGTGCGATTCTAAGCTCGTTTGTCGGCGCGTTAAATGCGACCGTAACATTATTTACATTGGATTTCTATAAACCACTCTTTAAAAAAGGCGCAACTGATCGCCAGGTTGCTAGAGCGGGTAAATTAACGACAGTTGCTATCGGATTGATTGCAATCATTATTGCTCCTTTAATTTCGTTTGCACCGGCCGGATTGTATCATGTTGTACAAGAATTCAATGGTCTGTTTAGTATGCCATTGCTTGCAGTTGTTATACTAGGTTTCTATTCAAAATATGCAACGGCACTCGGAGCAAAACTGGCATTTATTTTCCATCTTATAGGCTACGGAAGTGCACAGCTCTTTCTCCCGGATGTTCATTACTTGTACTTCTTTAGTGTCCTATTCCCATTGGAAGTATTACTGATCTACTTAGTAAGTAAATTCAAGCCTTTAGATAAACCATTTATGTTCGAGAAAGAATTGAACAAAGTTAATTTAACACCGTGGAAACACAGGTTCTGGGTAAGTGCTATTGTCGTTATTGTCATGCTGGCCACCTATGTTGTCTTTTCGCCTATAGGATTGGCGGCACAATAGCTTAAGACGTTACAAGTGATGCGCGGTTTAAATGACAATCACAAGGCTATTAGCACAGACATAAATAAAAAGGGATGATGCTCGTGTTTGTTTCGATGAAAGATATGCTGGAAGATGCTAAAAAGGGGAAGTATGCGATAGGGCAATTTAATATGAATAATTTTCAATGGGTCGAAGCAGCATTAAGGGCCGCAGAAGAAGAGAAGTCACCTGTCATCATTGCTTCTACTGACAAACTAGTTGACTATCTAGGCGGATTTGAATTGATTGCGCCAACCGTTGGTAAAATGGTGGAAGTCATGGATATCACGGTGCCTGTAGCCATGCATCTGGATCATGGGCTGAGCATTGAAGACTGCAAGAAAGCAATAGATGCCGGCTATAGCTCTGTTATGTTTGATGGTTCAAAATATCCGATTGAAAAAAATATTGAACTGACGAAAGAGGTCGTGGACTATGCTCATGCTCATGGTGTTACGGTTGAAGCAGAAGTTGGATCTGTAGGAGGCAATGAGGATGGCGTTATTGGTAACGTCAAATATGCCGATCCGGATGAATGCCTTCAACTTGTTCGGGAAGCCGGCATCGATGCACTTGCTGCCGCATTGGGGTCTGTTCATGGCCCCTACCAGGGTGAGCCTAAGTTGGGTTTTGACGAAATGAAGACCATTTCCGAGTTAACTGACGTACCGCTTGTTTTACACGGGGGCTCCGGTATCCCTGAGGACCAAATTCAAAAATCGATTAGATTAGGACATGCTAAAATAAATGTAAATACCGAAAGCAATCAGGCGTGGACCCAGGTTGTTCGTGAAATCCTGGCAAATGATCCGAAGCTTTTCAATCCAAAGGCGATTCTTGAACCCGGAATGGCAGCCATTACAAATGTCGTGAAAGAAAAGATGCAATTGTTTGGTTCAAGTGATAAAGCATAGTCCATTTCTTAGTTAGTGTATGACATAATGAAGAACGTCTAATTTCAACAGATAAGGAGGGGGTTAGGGTGTTTGATCTTTCCCTTCTCCAATGGCTGCTCGTTATTATTTGCGCCATTTTTATCGGATTTACCAAAACAGGTTTACCGAGTTTGGGCATATTGGTTGTCACCATTCTTATGACGGTTTTTCCAGCAAGGGAGTCTGTTGGTATATTACTGCCAATGCTTTTGATAGGCGATTTATTTGCTGTTACATTCTATCGTCGGAATGTAGTCTGGAAATACCTGGTTAGTCTACTTCCCTGGGTTCTTCTCGGGATCATTACGGGTTATTTTGTATTGGAAGTTGTGACAAGCGAACAATTACAGCCGTTGGTTGGCTTCATTGTACTGGGTATCATCCTATTACATATTTTACAGGAAAAGCTCGGTGGCCATTTTAATCAAATGTTGCCACAGTCATTATGGTTCACATCTTTTATGGGGATTTTGGGAGGTTTAACAACGATGGTCGGTAACGCCGCTGGTGGTGTGATGGCCATTTATTTACTTGTGAAAGGAATGCCAAAGCAAGAATTCATTGGTACAGGGGCCTGGTTTTTTCTAAGTGTAAATCTTATTAAATTCCCATTTTATTTGCACTTAGGACTGATTAATGGTAATTCACTTACATTTAATCTGTGGATGCTCCCAGTGATTTTATTAGGTGCTTTTATTGGCGTGAAAGTTCTGCATTTATTACCACAGAAGGTTTTTCGGGTTCTTATTCTATTGTTTGCAGCGGTTGGAGCGGTTAAGTTGTTGTTTTGAGAGTACCATTATTCGCGCTTATTTAAACTGGCAGAAGAATATAGTATAAGTTAAGGAGAGAATCTATTAAATGTGCTTTTTAGACATATAGGACTGCCCAAATTCCGAAATCCAAGGGAGGGTTTAGGTATTGTTGCAGGATATTATTAGCAGACAAGATGAGATTGTTCAAAAGGGAGACAACCCAATATTCAAAGATTGGATGTTAAGCAATCCATATTATTTACGTGCAAATCATTCCGTGAAACAGGCAGCATTTATATTGAACGAGACGGATGCCGACTGGGCGCCAGTAGTCAATGATGATATGAACCCTATAGGAATTATTACAGCTAAATTGTTACTAGAAAGTATTTTATACGAAAAGAAAGATGAGCTCATTAAAAATTGTATGAATAACGAAGGTTTCGCAGCTGTTAATCACGAAGATTCGGTATTGGATATTCACAAATTTTCCTTTAATTACTTTTTTGTCGTCGATGATCACTACAAGTTGATCGGAACAGTAATTCGAAATGATTTATTAAATAAACTTTCCGATTTTATTCAGGAAATTGATCAACTGGAACATACAGCGTCAATATTAGCAGAGGTCATGAATAGTGCATACGAGGGTGTAGCTGTTGTTGATAAGGAAGGTATCATCGTACAGTTTAATGAATCTTATAGCCGGTTTATTGGTATTGATAAAGAAGATGCATTGGGTTGCTATGTGCAAGAGGTTATTGAGAATACGAATTTGCATAATACGGTTAAGACTGGATTACCGGAAAGAGGTGCCATTCAGTATATACAGGGACAACCTATGATTGTTCACCGAATTCCACTTTGGAAGAAAGACAAGGTCGTAGGTGCGATTGGTATGATCGTTTTTGAAGGTGTTTCAGAACTGTACCAAATATTGGACAAGATTAATAGTGATAAATTAAAAATCGGAAAGAATGACGATTTATTAAGTACAGGTAGCAGTAAAGATAGTGCTTTGTTGACAACGTTAGATCAAATTATAGGTGTTAGTGATCGTACAGTCGAGGTTAAACGTATTGCCCGAAAAGCTGCAAAAACTGATGTGACAATTTTGATTACAGGTGAAAGCGGAACCGGTAAAGGATTGTATGCTCGGGGGATTCATCAGCTAAGTTCCTTTTCGTCAGGACCTTTTATTAATGTGGATTGTGGTGCGATTCCAGAAAATTTGATTGAATCCGAACTCTTTGGTTATGAAGAAGGTGCCTTTACAGGTGCTAAGAAAGGTGGCAAACAAGGGAAATTCGAATTAGCTCAAAATGGAACACTTTTTCTAGATGAGATTGGTGAAATGTCACTTACTATGCAAACAAAGCTGTTACGTTTGTTAGAGGATAAGGAATTTGAGCGTGTAGGGGGGACACAAAAATATAAAGTCCAGACAAGAATCATTGCTGCAACGAACCGTAATTTATGGAAGATGGTAGAAGAAAGAAAATTTCGTGAAGATCTTTTCTACCGACTTAATGTTGTCGAGATTCAGATTCCTTCTCTACGTGAACGAATGGCTGATGTGCCTTCATTAGTCTCAAATTTTTTAGAATCAATGTGTCACAAATATCATATCCCATTAAAGGAATTCTCCTCTGAGGCCATGTCAGTATTTGTCCATTATCCTTGGAGAGGGAATGTAAGGGAATTAATAAATGTGATAGAGCGGCTTGTTGTCCTTACAGATAATGATACGATAACTTTAAAACATTTGCCGGAATATATGCAAGATATAGTTGAATCAAAAAATGGTATTTTAAAACAAAGACAGGCGTATAGTGATAATAACGAAAGAGAACTGATTCAATCACTGCTGAATGAGTCCAATGGTAATAAGACAGAAACAGCTCGAAAATTGGGAATCCATCGAACAACGTTATATCAAAGAATGACAAAGCTTGGGCTTTAATTTGTAGATGTGTTGATACGAATTATACTGGACTGTAGATAAACGCCTACAGTTAAACCTAAAAAAGTATTGATATAAAAGGCGTTAAGTGTTGGCATGAAATTTGCATTTAGATAGACAGAACTAGAAAGGAGCAATAGAATGGAAAATTTTTCAGTCTTTCAATCACCGCATATTATTAATTATGGCAGGGGATCATTTGAAACGATTGGTAAAGAAACTTCCAAAAAGGGTAAAAAAGCACTAATTATCAGTGACAGGGTAATGGATAAACTTGATTATGTCAGTCAGTGTAAAAATTCCTTGTCAAAAGAAGGTGTGGAAAGTGCTGTTTATCTAGGAATTGAGTCAGAGCCAACCGATGTGTATGTTAGTGAGGCACTGGAAATTTTACAACAGGAAAAGTGTGATGTCATCATTTCACTTGGAGGTGGTAGTTGCATTGATACCGCTAAATCTGTATCGGTATTAGCTACAAATGACGGTTATATTGGTGATTATATGGGGGGGCGTAAAATTGCAAAAAAGAAAGCTATCCCACATATTGCCATCCCAACCACGGCCGGTACCGGGTCTGAGGCTACGGATGCTACAGTCATTACAAATACAACGAATGACGTAAAAATGATGATTAAACAACCGGCATTCTTGCCTGAAGTAGCGATTGTGGATCCGCAATTGACAATGTCAGCTCCAAAAAAAGTCATTGCGGCTACAGGGGTTGATGCTTTAAGCCATGCAATTGAAGCTTATATCTCCAAGCGATCACATCCTATGACAGATATGATGGCGCTTTCAGCTATGAATCTGATTGTTAACAATATCACAAAGTCATATGATTCTACGGATAACATTGATGCTAAAGAAAAAATGATTCTTGGCTCACTTCAGGCAGGTTTAGCATTTTCGAATGCATCAGTGTGTTTGGTTCATGGCATGTCCAGGCCGATAGGAGCATTGTTTCATGTACCACACGGCTTTTCGAATGCGATGCTGTTGCCGGCTGTACTGGAATACAGTAAAGACTCAGCTGTTCAGCGTTTGGCAGAATTGGGACGGATCTTCAGTCCGGAGATGAAAAATGAATCAGATGAGGATGCTGCGGATATCGCTGTTAATTCTGTTAAAGAATTATGCCTGAGATTGGAAATACCTAATTTACAGGATTGGGGCATCGACAAGGAAGAATTCGAAAACGCTGTCAGTAAAATGGCGAAAGATGCTTTGGATAGCGGAAGTCCAGGGAACAACCCTAAAGTCCCGTCTCATAAGGACATAGAAGATTTATATCATGATTGTTTTGATTATAGTTTTGCTTCAGGCATTAAGCTGAAGTAGGCCAGGCAAAGGGGGAGAACTTTTTGGAGATAGTAGGTTTAATTGGACTGATTGTTTCACTGGGGTTACTGATTTATCTCACCATGAAAGGTATTAACATTATCATAGCAGCCATCATTTGCTCTATTTTGGTAGCGATTACAGGCGGACTTAATCTACAAACTGCCTTAATGGATGATTATATGAACGGCTTTACAGATTATTTTGCTTCGTGGTTTCTCGTATTCTTGTTAGGTGCCATATTCGGTAAGTTTATGCAGGATACGAAATCTGCTGAGAGTATTGCGCAATGGATCAAGGATACATTAGGAACTAAACGTGCGGTTTTTGCGGTTGTAGCGGCAGCGGCTATCATGACATATGGTGGTGTCAGTCTGTTTGTCGTAGGTTTTGCGGTTTATCCGATTGCTGTTTCATTGTTTAGGGCAGCAAATCTTCCGCATAGATTTATTCCTGCAGCCCTGGTATTCGGATCTATTTCTTTTACGATGACAGCACCAGGATCGCCTGAAATACAGAATATTATTCCAACAGAACACTTTGGGACAACACCGACAGCAGGCGGGTTTATAGGTGTTATTTCCGCGTTGATCATCATGGTATCAGGCGGCCTCTGGCTCGGTAGAATGGTCAAGAAAGCCTCGCAGAATGGTGAGGAATTCTCTTTGCCTTACACGCCATCAGATACAGAAACGGCTGCGGCACTTGAAGAGCGTTCAAATGATGATGTGACAGCTAACAAAACATTACCAAATGTGATTGTTTCATTTATACCGCTGGTCATGGTCATTGTCTTGCTAAATATTTTATCACAATTTATTAATCCAACAGCAGCATTATTATTAGCGTTAACAATCGGAATCTTTCTGGCATGTACTACAATGAGCGGATTTCTAAAAAAGTTTTGGGAACCGATGGCAACAGGGACACAAAATGCTTTGGTTGCTTTAGCCAATACATGTGCTGTGGTTGGTTTCGGGAGTGTAGCCGCACAAGTGTCAGCATTTGAGAGTATGGTAGATAGTCTGGTTAGCATGCCTGGTCCGCCACTATTGGGCTTGGCTATAGGGGTAACCCTTGTTTGCGGTATTACTGGCTCTGCTTCAGGTGGATTAGGAATTGCGCTACCAATCCTGGCACCAATTTATCTGAGTCAGGGTGTCGATCCTGGTTCAATGCACCGGGTATCAGCTTTGGGTTCAGGTGGTATTGATTCATTACCACATAATGGCTATGTTGTAACGACAGTTAGAGTTATTTGTGGTGAGTCGCATAAACGGGCTTATAAACCAATTTTGTTTGTCAGTGTTATTGTTCCAACTATTGTAATGCTCTTAGCCGTTTTAATGTATTCAATCTTTTAAATCGATTAGTTTATAGCAAAGTTAATTATAACAGGAGGTCATTTACATGCTAAACACAGAAGTTAAAACACTCAAAAACTACGTCGGCGGTAAATGGGTTGAAGCCAAAAGTGATCAAACAGAATCGGTTTATAACCCGGCAACAGGTGAGATTATTGCAGAAGTTCCTATTTCGTCACAAGAAGACGTTGATTATGCAGTCGAAGTTGCCCGAAATGCCTTTCAAGACTGGAAAGAACTTGCCGTACCAAAACGTGCACGAATCTTATTCAAATATCAACAGCTGCTGGTTGACCATTGGGATGAATTGGCAGAACTGATTACCATTGAAAATGGCAAAAACTTGCAGGAAGCTAAAGGTGAAGTGCAACGCGGGATTGAAAATGTGGAATTCGCTGCTGGTGCACCGAATCTAATGATGGGTGATCAACTGTCTTCGATCGCATCGGGACTTGAGTCCGGCGTGTATCGCTATCCGATTGGTGTCGTCGGTGGGATTACCCCATTTAATTTTCCGATGATGGTGCCTTGCTGGATGTTTCCAATGGCGATCGCGATGGGCAATACGTTTGTCATGAAACCATCTGAGCGTACCCCGCTTTTGGCCAATCGTCTGGCAGAACTTTTGGGAGAGGCAGGTCTTCCTGAAGGGGTCTTCAATATTGTGCATGGTGCTCATGATGTCGTGAATGGGTTGCTGGACCATGAGAATGTAGCGGCGATTTCATTTGTTGGCTCGCAACCTGTAGCTGAACATGTTTATAAACGAGGGACAGACAATTTGAAGCGTGTTCAGGCGTTATCCGGTGCCAAAAACCATTCAATCGTATTAAACGATGCCAATCTTGATAACGCTTCAACTCAAATTCTGAATGCTGCATTCGGTTCGGCTGGTGAACGCTGTATGGCTGCATCCGTAGTGGCTGTGGAAGAATCGGTTGCTGATGAATTTATTGATCAGCTTGTGAAAAAAACGGACGATATAAAAATCGGAAACGGTTTGGATGATGGTGTATTCCTGGGACCTGTCATTCGTGAACAGCATAAAGAACGGACCCTTGGCTATATTGAAAAAGGTGAGAATGAGGGAGCTAAACTGATTCGTGATGGCCGTGAAGACGGAAAAGCTCAGAAAAAAGGCTACTTTGTAGGGCCGACAATTTTTGACAACGTGACAACCAACATGACAATCTGGCAGGATGAGATTTTCGCCCCAGTTTTGTCCATCGTTCGTGTTAAGGATTTGGATGAAGCGATCGATGTGACGAATGAATCACCGTTTGCCAATGGATCTTGCTTATTCACACGCGATGGCGGGAGTGTACGCCAATTTCGTGAAACCATCGATGCGGGGATGNAACGACGCGGTGGGTTTAATGGCTAATAGGTAAGAGGCGATAAAAGGTCTATCAATGATGAATCATGAATTAAAAAAACGCCTTTCCAAAAAGGAAAGGCGTTCCCTCAATCATCATTATTCCTCAATCAAATCATTCCCCACTAAGAATTCGCGTGCGACTTCATCGACACTTCTTTCTTCAATGTCGACTTCATAGTTGAGCTCACGCATTGTTTCGCTCGTCAACAGGTCATCAAGCGGTGCGAAGATTTCCTCGATTTCCGGATACGCTTCATACGTTTCAGTCGTCATGGCGGCTGCTGCGTTATAGGATGGGAAGAATGACTGATCATCTTCCAAATTAACGAATCCGAATGCCTCAATACGACCGTCTGTCGCAAATCCGACAGCGACATCCACTTCTTCATCGCGGAGGGCTTTATAGGTTAATCCGGTATCCATTTCATTTACATTTGCATCCGGAAATTCAAAATCGTAGGCTACTTCGACACCCGGGAGACCATCGTCACGATTGTAAAATTCTGCGTTTGTCGCAATCGACAGGTCCTCAGGATTTTCATTCACATGTTCTGCGAGGTCGCTGATTGTACGGATGCCAAGTTCCTCTGCATGGTCTTCACGCATCATGAGTGTGTACGTGTTATCGACGTCATTCAGGTTGGTCCAGACGATCTCGTTGTCTGACTGGTCAATATCATTCAATGTTTCAAATGCTGCTTGAGGATCGGTCATTGGATCTTCTCCAAGATACGTGACCAATCCGGTACCGACATAATCCCATGTCAGGTCTACCTGCTTATTTTCCAGTGCCTGTCTAAGTGCTGTACTTCCGAGGTCGGTTGTTTCCTCGACGTCAAATCCTTCTTCTTCCAATAGCAAGGTGGATATTTTAGCAAATAAATATTGCTCTGTGAACGTTTTGGAGCCGATTGTAATTTCTTTGTCTCCATCACCATTTCCGCCACAAGCGCTTAAAACGAGTGAAAATACAACTGATATGACCACTAAAATGATTTTTCTCATAGCGTTTTCCTCCCTGTAAAATATGCTGTTTGTTGTGACATCTGTTTCTATAGATCTGGGGGTGATCGTTAACTCACTGCTTGTCTGGCCAATCGGAGGCCTTTTGGTACAAGGACATATTGCAGGCCTCTAAATAGATAGTCCACTGCTATCGCAAGCAGGGATACCGGCACTGCACCAGAGATTAAATAGGCATTATCAAATAGTTGGATACCTGTGAAAATCCATACGCCAAAACCGCCGCCTCCAATCAGATAGGCAAGTGCAGCTGTTCCGATATTCATAACAATCGCTGTCCGTATACCAGCGATAATGGAGTAGGCTGCATTTGGGAGCTCAATCCGCCAGAGGATCTGTGTGTTCGTAAGCCCCATACCGCAGGCAGCGTCTTTTGTATCATCATCAACCGAGTTAATTCCGGCAATTGTGTTTTGCAGAATGGGAAGGACTGAATAGGCAAATAGAGCAACAAGTGCGGCTTGTATCCCAATCCCCATAAAACCCATGGCTAATGCGAGAATGGCCAGACTCGGAATGGTTTGGCCCAGGTTGGCGACGTTGACTGCAAAAAATTCTGCTTTACGGAATCTCGGTCTTGTCAGGAATATCCCCAATGGAACAGATGTTAATATGGCCAGCGATCCCGATATCAGTACAAGCAGAAGGTGCTCTCCTAATAATTTAAAAAAGGCGCCGGTTTCTTCATAGATTGGCAGAAACATATCATTCGTATATGACCAGCCGAAAAAGACGATGAGAACAACCCAGAATAGTATTTTTACAATGACGCTGATTCGTTTATTCCTACTCATGCTGCAATGTCACTCCACCGCTACTTTCCCTAACTTCGGCTTGGAGGAATTTTTCCACATGATTAAGTGTAAGACTTCCTATTCTGTTTCCTTGTTCATCCTCGACAACCAGTTGATCGGCTTCCTGGTTCAGCAGCATCGACAGGATAATTCTGAGAGACGTCTCAGCTTTCACCGTCTTTATGTTGGATGATTCATCGGACGAGTCCAGCCCCACAACATTATAAAGATCTTTTACGGAGTAGAGGCTGGTACTTTTCAGCACACGATCGTACCCAACGAATTCAGATACAAAGGCATTCTCTGGATGGTTCAAAATTTCAGCCGGGCGGTCGTATTGCATGATCTGTCCATCACGTAGCAGTGCAATTTTATCGCCCATTTTCACGGCTTCATCGATATCGTGACTGACAAATAAAATGGTTTTTTTAACTTCCTTTTGTATTTGCAGAAACTCCTCCTGCAGCCGGTTGCGGATAATCGGATCAAGCGCGCCGAATGGTTCGTCCATCAGCATGACCGGCGGATCGGCCGCAAGCGCGCGAGCCACACCAATCCGCTGCTGCTGCCCGCCTGATAGTTCATGCGGATAGCGTTTGCGGAATTCATCCGGATGGAGACCGATCAGTTCCATCAAATAGTTGAATCGCTTCCGTTGTTTTTTTCGGTCCCAGCCTAATAGGTCAGGTACAATCATGACATTCTTTTCGATGGTCATGTTCGGAAATAGTCCGTTGCTTTGGATCACATAGCCGATTTTCCGGCGCATTTCAATTTTATTCAGTTCTTGTACACTATTACGGTTGAGGATAATTTCTCCCTCAGTGATGTCCTCTAACTGGTTAACCATTCGGAGCAGTGTCGTTTTTCCGCAGCCTGATGGGCCAATCAGAATGACAAATTCACCATCATCGACGTCCAAGCTGACATTTTCGACAGCCTTCACGTCGCTATTATAGGTTTTTGAAACATTATTAAACTGTATCATCGTTTCACCAGCTTTCTAAATCCCTTTGGGTGTAAATCGTTTCTGAATAAATTTGAGAAGCAGATCAGCGATAATGGCCAAAATTGATACCACGACCGCACCAACGAGCACCATCGTGTTATTGGATCTGGAAATGCCCTGGTTGATCAGTGACCCAAGACCGCCTGCTCCAATATAAGCCGCAATGGCGCCAATTCCAATATTTAATATGGTTGCTGTGCGAACGCCGGCCATGATTAGAGGCATCGCATTGGGTATTTCTACTTTCCACAGCCTTTGCACTGTCGTCATGCCTATTCCCTTAGCTGCATCACGGATGTTCGGGTCGACGTCTTTAATCCCGGTATACGTATTTCGGATGATCGGCAATTGGGAATAGAGAATGAGTGCTATCAAGGCGGGAAGGAATCCGATACCCTGTCCGATAGTGGATAAGATTGGAATCATGATACCAAACAAAGCAATACTTGGAATGGTCATGATAATCGATGTGGTTTGCAGGACAGTAGACGCTAGGTCCTCATTGGTTGTTAAATAGATACCGAGTGGAATACCAATAAGAATGGAAAGAATGATAGCAAGACCCACCAATTGAACATGTTCAATCGTATAGTCCATTATTTGCTCGGAATTATCTGTAAAGTAGTTCAAAAACGCCGTAATCGTTAACACCTCCTATATCTGATGATGTTGAGTCTTGAGTAGACGGGGATTGTAGTGCTTGTCAACTCTTTTATTCTATCAATTTTACATAATTATTACAAAATCCAATAGTGTGTCAAAAAAGGCGTAAAACGTGATTATTTTGCGATGTTAAGAGATAACTTAACACTTTATCCTTATTTTCGACATAATGTAAGAAAAACAACTAATATAACGTTTTTAATCTGAAAAGTGCGTATTCATTGCTTAGCTGGTAAGCTTCATCTAAACTAATTGGATATACTCATCTAATCGATTATCGGATGAGAGAAATTAAAAAACTTAGGGGTGACCAATTGTCATGAGTGGCATATTTGCGATGACAGGCTCGATTGACGATGTCAAAATGCAGGACGTACTGGAGTCAATGCAGCATCGGGGGCCTGATGAAGGGGACGCTAGATTGCTGGAAACCTTTCACTTGGCTCATCGGCGGCTGTCAATCGTTGGTGTGAGAAGAGGCAAACAGCCGATAGTTAATGAAAATCAGACAAAGTGGATTGTGGCTGATGGGGTGGTTTACAACCATCGGGAGTTAAAAAGACAGCTTCCAGATTCCATAACATGTCAGACCGAATCGGACATCGAAGTACCATTGAAGTTATATGAACAGGAGGGGCCATCAGCTGTTAAGCAATTGGATGGCATGTTCGCTTTTGTCATTGTCGATACGGAAAGCAATACATTTATGGCAGCCAGGGATACGCTTGGAGCGAAGCCACTTTACTATGGAAAAGATAATGCGGGGAATATGATGTTTGCATCTGAACTCAAGACGTTATATATGGTGACAAATGATGTCCATGAATTTCCATCGGGGCATTACTATACGCCAGAAGAGGGATTTGTCATGTATCGACGTATCCGTCAGCCTGTCAGCCAGCACATCTTTTCCGAAAATGCGTTACCGAACATGATGGAAGGTATCCGCCGTTATCTTGAAGGTGCTGTGCGAAAACAATTGATGGCGGATGTCGAAGTGGGGGTCTTGCTCAGCGGCGGACTGGACAGTAGCCTGATTGCTTTGCTTGCTCAGGAAAATCGGAAACGGAAGCAACCGTTGAAATCATTTTGTGTCGGTAGTGCGGACAGTGAAGATGTAAAGCGTGCGCGTCAAGTCGCCGGGGAAATTGGCAGCATTCATTATGAATATATTTTTGATGAACATGAACTGGTTGAACACCTTCCAGAAGTCATTTATTATTTGGAATCCTATGATTCGTCACTTGTTCGGAGCGCTATCCCTAGCTATTTTGTTTCCAGGCTAGCAGCCGAACATGGGGTTAAAGTCATTCTTTCCGGTGAAGGTGCTGATGAACTGTTCTCAGGGTATCAGTACCTCAAGGGTATTAACGATACGGAAAAATTGAATCAGGAATTAGTTCGCATCCTCAACACCATGCATAACATTAATCTTCAGCGTGGTGACCGGATGAGCATGGCCCATTCTGTCGAGTTGCGTGTACCATTTTTGGATTTGGAATTCATCGAGTATGCGCTGAAAATTCCGGCTGGCCTAAAATTAAATGACGATCAGATTGAAAAGTGGATTCTAAGAAAAGCTTTTGACGGTCGACTTTCTGATAACATCATTTGGCGTGATAAGGCAGAGTTTTCTGAAGGCAGCGGTGCGCTGGATATTCTGGAAACCTACGCCGAAAATCAATTCAATGACGCTGAACTTGCCCATGCCAATGCAGAAAATGAATGGGTTCGATCTAAACAAGAATTGCTGTACTATACCATTTTCAAAACATATTTCCCGCAGCAATCCGTGCTTTCCACCGTTGGGCATTGGGCGACGGTATAAACAACTTAGATTACGATTATTTTGGCATCAATCAGTCACGAAAGGTGTGGCTGATTTGCTCTATTCACCCCTATAATCGAAAAAAACCGGGGAAATGGGGCACCTTATCGGAAAATATTTTAAAAAATTTTATGGACTTCATGCCCCCAAATGGGGTGGTGGATTCGATTGTAGATACAGGAACAGACACCTATCCCACTGTCCCAACCACATGACGATCTGTTAACATGCATATAGTCACTAAAGGACTTAATGCCATTGTGGTGCGGTTTATTCAGCGGGGAATTAAGGTATTGATAAGTAGGTGTGTTGACCACTAATAGAGGGAGTGAACGTTCATGAAGGTACTTGTAACCGAGCTGATGTGGGAAGATGGGATTGAAGAACTCAGGCGGCAAGGGTGTTCGGTGGATTATGATATGGAATTGTCGCGAAAAAGAAGTGAGCTGCTTGAATTGGTGCCGTCTTATGATGCGCTCATTGTGCGAAATGAAACACGGGTCGATCCGGCATTGCTTGATGCAGCGAAAAATGTCAAAGTCATCGGCCGCCTTGGCGTTGGGCTGGATAACATTGATCTGGAAGCGGCCAAAGCACGCAACATGCCGGTCATTGCTGCCAAACATGCGAATGCGACCTCTGTTGCGGAATATGTAATGGCTGCGATGCTGGATGCTTATCGTCCACTGGGAGAAGCGGATGCTAACGTGCGGCAGGGGAATTGGGACCGCAAATTTTTCACTGGATATGAGTTGAACCGGAAGACACTTGGGCTTGTAGGACTCGGTGAAATTGCACACCGAGTTGCCAAACGAGCGAACGCTTTTGGGTTACACGTCATCGGCTATGATCCGTTTGTCACGCCTTATGACCATGTGCTGGCCGAAACAGGTGTCCGTCCAGTTGAAATGCTTGATGACCTGCTGACGAAATCGGATTTTGTCTCGGTCCATGTACCGCTAACCAAAGCAACCAAACATATGATCAACCAAGATAACTTACCATTGATGAAGCCGCATGCCTATGTCATCAACTCAGCACGAGGGGGCATTATCCATGAGCAGGACCTAGTTGAAGCGGTTCAAGCAAAACAAATCGCCGGTGCCTACCTTGATGTGCTTGAAAAGGAGCCGGTCGCGAAAGATTCACCACTCGCACAGGTCGATGCGATTCGCCTGTCCCCACATATCGCCGGCTTGACGGATGAGTCGCAATCCCGGACAGCCATGTTGATTGCCAAGGAAGTAATGAAAGTGCTGAACGGTGGGCAGTCACTTTGCTCGGTGGTGTGAGGTGTTATTGGTCAAATTAGTGGAGAAAGAAGCCGGATGGTCCTAGAAGGTCAAATTTTCGAATTGGCCGGGGAATTTGACGACCAGGCCGGATTTGGCAAAAAACCGACCTGAATAATGTGTGAACGGGGCCGTCGACTTGAATCTCTGGTTAAATCCATAGTACCAACTAACACAAAAGGGAAGAGACCCTTGACTTAGTGCGTTTTCGATCACGACGATGTCCATGAGCCGCCGTTAATATGAATGGCCTGTCCGGTCATATAAGAAGACTCGTCCGAGGCCAGCATGACATACGGCCAGGCGTGCTCGGACGGTTGGCCGGGCCGGTTCATCAGGCTGTCCTGACCGAACGTTTCAACGCCATCCTCATCAAAGGAAGATGGAATGAGCGGTGTCCAGACCGGTCCGGGTGCGACCGTATTGGCCCGGATGCCTCTACCGGCAAGGCTTTGGGCGATGCTGCGGATGAACGCGGTGACAGCGCCTTTTGTAGCGGAATAATCCATGAAGATGGGATTGCCGCGGTAGGCATTGATGGACGATGTGCTAATGATGGCATCACCGGCCTGCATGTGGCGAACCGCTGCTTTTGTCGTGTAAAAATGGGAAAAGAAGTTGACCTGGAACACGTCTTCAAATTGCTCAGAAGAAATATCTTCCAAATTTTCCCGGACATATTGAATGGCGGCATTATTCACCAATATATTCAGTTTGCCAAATACTTCTACTGTTTTTTCGACGATATCGACACAATGTGTTTCATCTCGCAAATCGCCAGGCAGCAGCAAGCATTGTCGTCCTTCTGCTTCAACCAATTGTTTCGTTTCAGCGGCATCGTCATGCTCATCCCAATAAGCGATCGCTACGTCGGCGCCTTCCTTGGCATATAAAATTGAAACAGCACGGCCTATGCCACTGTCGCCGCCGGTTATCAGCGCGCTTTTTCCCTGCAGTTTTCCGGTGCCCTGATAATCTGTCGGCTGGGCTGGCCGCGGGTTCATCTCGGATTCAATACCCGGCTGCTTCAGCTGCACTTGTCTTGGGGTGCTTCCGTTTTGCATGTTTCGTGGATCCATTTGTTAAACAGCCTCCTTCGTTTATTTTTGATGTCGTAGTAGTATAACCGTCGGGTACGCTAAGAAAACGTGCTATTCCTGTTCATTCCGGTCGCTCCGATACTTCGTTCGCTTTGTGAGGCATTTTGTGATGTACCCTTTTTCCTTTCCGCTTTCATATCTATTTTCAATTCTTCCAGTGGTACATCGTCCATCAGTTGTTTGCTCTTGGTTGAACTCACTTTCCCGGTATCTCTATTTTCCCTGTTGTTTGTGCGTTCTGTTCATGAATTGCCATATGATCACCCCGTTGAATGGTTCTGGTTTGTGTATATCCCGGATGAAATGTGACGAAACATAGAGAAGCAAGATAACAGTCGGAAAACAAACGTTACCAAGATTATAAAATAGCCCTTACAAATTTCGTGCTGTTATGAGATAATAATAGGAAGTATAATAGGTACAATGACGGATTGATGTACCTAACAGGCAAACGGACGATTATTGGGGGAAACGAAGATGGAAGAAAAACGTACAGGCCGGAAACGGTCAAAAAAGCGCTGGCTGAAAATAACGCTGGCCGTTATCGGTGTCCTGGTGCTGGGTATCGGGCTTTATGTCTGGTCGATTTATGGCAACGCCCGGGACACGGTCAATGAACAGATGCATGAACAGGTTGATTCGATCGATCGCGATAAAACGAAGGAAAAAGTGGAAGCGACCGAGCCGCTAAATGTATTGTTGCTCGGTGTCGATCAGCGCGAGGATGACAGCGGGCGGTCGGATGCCCTGATGGTGATGTCGTTGGATCCAAAAGACGACTCGATGCAGCTTGTCAGCATTCCGCGTGATACACGCACGATGATTGCCGGCAGGGGCACTGAGGACAAAATTAACCATGCTTATGCTTTCGGCGGCAGTGATATGGCTGTTGAGACGGTGGAGAGTTTTTTGGATGTTGAGCTGGATTATTTTGTACGTCTGAATATGGAAGGTCTTGAAGAATTGGTCGATAAACTTGGTACAATCACCGTTGATAACGAGATCGCCTGGGATGATGGGAAGTACGACTTTGGCGTTGGTCCTGTCGAGATGGACGGGGACAAAACAATGGCTTATGTCCGCATGCGAAAACAGGATCCTGAGGGTGACTTTGGGCGTACCGAGCGCCAGCGCAAAGTGATCCAGGGTATCATCGAACAAGGCGCTTCGGTAGGTTCAGTCACAAAAATTAACGACTATATCGACGTGCTTGGCACCAATATGACAACCAATATGGATTTTGATGACATGAAGGATTTGTTTAATGGTTATCGCAATACGCGGAAAGATATCGCCAGCTACCAGATGCAAGGAAGCGGAACAAAAATTGATGGCACCTATTATTTGATGGTGCCAGACGAAGAAGTGCAAAAAGTGCATGATATGATCAACAAAGGTTAAATTTAGGACAGCCCTTGAAAGCAGCGTGTCACATTAGGTGGCAGGCTGTTTTTTGTTTTGAATCGGGAATGTGGCCGCTGAGGTTATTAAACGGTAGGGGTACACTCTTTTTGCACTTGTTGTCGGCTGACTGATTAAGGCGTGCATAGATTAATGTTATAAACTCAATTTTTATTTTATTTTGCGCTAATACCGGTTTTGTCATTAATCCAGTCACATGTCTCACAGCCAATTTTTTTTGTTTAGTGAGGAGCTTGAAAAAGAGCGTGTACGCTATTATGACATGTTGAATGGTGTCAGGGGAGATAACCCTAATTGGAATGATTGGCTCCTGTTCTTTTTAAATGTATGTGATCGAATGGCTGATCGCATTCATAAAAAATTAGAAAATGCGGATCAATTAGCCGAACATGGGCTTAAACAATGCCATCTTGAATCCGAACGAAATGTCTGGCTATACAGCTTTTCGGATCCGTTTACAACAGCTAAAAATGTTGCGCATGGGGATTTCCCCAAATACGGCACGTAAAGCTTTGAAATCACTGGCAGCTAAAAAATTACTGTTCACCGATTCAGAGACAAGGTGAAATAAAAAGTATCGCAATTATGACTTAATGCGTATTTTAAGGGATTGACGGTTCAGGGGAAAGGATGTTGGTAACAGATCACCATGCGGGGATAAAGGAATAGGGCCCCTTGTTCCGCATCGTGAATTTCGCCGCCACTAATCGTCATGGGGCGCGATCCCTCATGCTTGTTCAGTCTTGTCGTGACAGCCAGGGGCGCCCATGGTGCCAGTCAATCTGGACTGGTATAGCAAAAAAGCGGGATAAACTTTCGGCTGTGAGCACGTCCTGGCTCGTACCACTGGCAAAAACAGTACCATCAATTAAAAGCAGGGTTCGGGAAAATTCCGGTAGTACTTCTTCGATATGATGCGTTACAAAGATGATGGTCGGGGCATCATCCTGTCGCATCAGCTGTTGGATCGTGGACAAAAGTTCCTCCCGGGCGATGAAGTCAAGCCCGCTTGTCGATTCATCCAGCAGCAATAAGTCAGGAGACGCCATCAATCCTCTGGCAATCAGCAGTTTTTGCCGTTCACCCTGTGAGCATGTCTGATAGGTTCGGCCGGCTAAATGGTGGCACCGCATTTTCTCCATAATTTGGAAGGCTTTGTCAAAGTCTTCTTGCGTTGGTGATTCATACGCCAGCCCGATGGATGCGTATTGACCGCTGACGACGATATTTTCAGCCAGCTCAGATCCTTTGATGCGCTCCTGAAGTGAGGAGCTGACCCAGCCGATCGACTTGCGGAGCTCGCGGATATCTGTCCGGCCGAATGGCTGATTCAATATTTGCACATGTCCCGATGTTGGCCAGGCATAACCGGTCACGATATTAAGCAGTGATGTTTTCCCCGACCCGTTTAAGCCCAGGATAGCCCAATGTTCACCTTTTTCAACATGCCAATTGATTTCCGATAAAATGGTTTCCTGTGCTCTTCGCCAGGAAACATCCTGCAGATCAATCACGTTGGTCACATTACCGCCTCCTTCAAAGTTCTTTGTACACCTGATCAATATTTTTTGAAAATAAGATAGCATAAAATGTTAGCCGATGTTTTCAATACCGAAATCGGCAAACTCGCCGATTTCCTCAAGTCTGACTTCCGGCCTCTGACCTCTAGAAAGACGAGGCGACAGCCGAGTTTTTCTTAAAAGATGCCGAGCTTACCAATTCTATCTGCTGCTTCTTCAAGGCGTTCAGCTGAATCAAGCAGACCGACCCGCACGTAGCCCTCACCAAAGCGTCCAAATCCGTTGCCGGGTGCAACGACGACATGCGCTTCGTCCAACAATAAATTTGCAAATTCCTCAGACGTATAGTCATTCGGGACAGGGAGCCAGGCAAAAAATGACCCGGCCGGTGCTTCAACATTCCAGCCGATCTTTTTTAGGGCCTGAATGAATCGATTGCGCCGTTCGGAATATGTATCGCGAAGTTCTCGGACCGCTGTCTGGTTACCGGTTAATGCTTCTGCTGCAGCACTTTGGACAGCGCCGAACAAGCTGACATAAAGATGATCTTGGATTAAATTGATGCTTTCGATCACGGATGGGTTGCCCGCGACGAACGCGACCCGCCAGCCGGCCATGTTGTATGTTTTGGACAATGTGTAGACCTCAATCCCGACATCTTTGGCGCCATCAGACTGCAGAAAACTTTGCGGTTTATGGCCGTCAAATCCAATCGCGCCATACGCAAAATCTTGGACGACACAGATGTGATGCTTTTCGGCCAGTTTCACCGTGTCATCATAGAACGCTTTTGTAGCGGTTGCGGCCGTCGGGTTGTTCGGATAGTTTAAAAACATCAGTTTCGCCCGATTGCGTACGGTCTCAGGAATGGTGCTGTAGTTCGGCAAAAAATGATTGTCCTGGAGCAGTGGCATGAAGTGCGGGGTTGCATCAGCCATTGCGATACCCGACATATAATCAGGATAGCCAGGGTCCGGCAACAACGCTGTGTCACCAGGGTTCAGCAGGCATTGGCTTAATTCGATCAAACCAGCTTTAGCACCAAATAAAATGGCGACTTCCTTAGCCGGATCGAGTGTGACACCATATTCCCGCCGATAAAAATCGGCTGCTGCCTGTTTGAGATAGGAAAAGCCCTGAAATGGCGAATATCTATGGTTGATGGGGTCCTCCGCGGCGTTCTGCAGCTCCCGGACGATATAGCCGGGCGTCGGCAAATCCGGATTCCCCTGCCCGAGATTGATCACATCATGGCCTTGCTTCTTCTTGTCACGGGCGGTTGCGACAAGCTTGGCAAAAAATTGCTCAGGTAATCGCTTTAAGAGGTCTGACTGGTCAAACGACCGTGTCATATATAATCCTCCCAATCGTGTGAATTGTAACAATGATAGCTTTGATTTGAAGATTTGTAAAGAGGATAGGTGTACAGGGGGGAGGATTCTTGCATGATTTGTGATTGTTTTTGAGTGTTTGTGGTGGTATTATAATGATAGAGGAGGTTTGATGGGATGTTAACAGAGGAGCGGCATCAGCTTATTTTAGATTTGCTCAAGCAGGATCATATTGTAAAATCACAGCATTTGATTGACGTTATCGGCTGCTCCGAGTCAACGATAAGAAGGGATTTGGACCAGCTGGAAGAGGCGGGGGAGCTGATCAGAATCCATGGTGGTGCCAAACGGGCCTACCAACTTGATGCAGAACAGACGGCTTCAGAAAAATCATTCAAAAACGTTCAAGCCAAAGACATGATCGGCCAAAAGGCTGCTGGATGCATCGATCAGGACGATGTGATTTATATCGATGCAGGGACGACAACGTATGCGATGCTGCCGTATCTGACGCACCAATCAATCACCGTTGTCACCAATGGCATCCAGCATGCCTCGCTGCTTGCTGATCAGGGCATCGAGACGTTCCTGACAGGCGGTAAGATTAAACAGGCTACGAAGGCAATGATCGGCTCGCAAAGTTTGCACGACCTTAGCAACTATCGGTTTGATAAAGCGTTTTTGGGGATGAATGGGATTGATTTGGCATTCGGCTGCACGACACCGGACCCAGAAGAAGCAGCGCTCAAACAAATGGCACACAAGCAGGCAGCGGTCACACTCCTTTTAGCTGACCAGAGCAAATGGGATAAAGTGAATTTTGCCAAAGTGTGTGACCTGGAGGACTTCACCATCATTACGGATACATTAGATAATCATTTAAAACACTATTATGACAAAACAACCATCATGGAGGCAGCGAAATGATTTATACGGTTACCCTCAATCCATCCATTGATTATGTCGTGCAGGTAAATCAGCTGAATCTCGGCGCCCTTAACAAAATGGACAATGACATGAAGTTTGCAGGCGGTAAAGGTATTAATGTGTCCCGTGTGCTGCATGAGCTAGGCTATGATACGACGGCGCTCGGATTTCTCGGCGGTTTTACCGGTGATTTTATTGTCGACACGTTGACCAACCAGGGGATCCCGGCCGCTTTCACACCGATTCAAGACGACACCCGAATTAACATTAAATTGAAGTCGGAAACTGAAACGGAAATTAATGGGCAGGGACCGGACATACACCCGGGAGAAGTGGATGCTCTGTTGCGTCAACTTGATAGCATTACGCGTCAGGATACGGTGATTTTATCGGGCAGTACACCACCGTCACTGCAAAATGATTTTCAGCAACAATTAATTGAGCGCATTGCCGCAACCGGCGCCCAATTTGTCAGTGATACGACTGGAGAAGGGCTTACAGCGGCCTTATCGCACCTGCCGATGTTAGTTAAGCCGAATCAAGAAGAGTTAGCCGAATTGTTTGACGTTACGCTTAACAACCAGCAAGATGTCATCCATTACGGGCAGAAATTACTCGATTTGGGTGCCCGGCATGCGATCGTCTCCATGGCTGGTGAGGGGGCCCTGTTGTTTACGCAAGATGGTATTTATCATGGATCGACCCCGGCAGGACAGGTTAAAAATTCAGTTGGCGCCGGTGATTCGATGATTGCTGGTTTTACCGGAAAGGTTATCGAAACAAGAGATGTCCTAGATGCCTTTTTGCTCAGTCTCGCGGCTGGGAGTGCGACAGCATTTTCGGATGACTTGGCAACAGCCGGGAATATTGACACCTTAACGGAAAAAGTCACGATTAAGCGTTTAGCTTAACTTGGGGAGGGAGACTAGACATGAACATTAATGAATTGCTGCGCAAGGATATTATGATCATGAATATGCAGGCTGACAGCAAGACGGCTGCGATTGATGAAATGATCCGGTCACTGGCCGATAAAGGCGTTATCAATGACGCCGAAACATTCAGAAAAACCATTTTAGACCGGGAAGCGCAAACATCGACTGGGCTCGGTGACGGGATTGCGATGCCGCATGCCAAAACGGATGCGGTCAATGAGCCGACCGTTTTATTCGCCAAAAGTGAGAACGGCCTGGATTATGAAGCGCTCGACGGCCAGCCGACGTATTTATTTTTCATGATTGCGGTGCCGGATGGGGCGAACGATACGCATTTGCAGGCACTAGCGTCATTATCGCGGATGCTGATTGACCAAGATTTTGTGGCTCAGTTAAAGCAGGCTGCCACACCGGACGAGGTACAGGCACTTTTCACGATGGAAGAAGAGGAAGAAACCGCTGAGTCAGAAGCAGTTGATGAGAAGGCAGCAGAACGACCCTTCGTTGTCGCGGTGACAGCCTGTCCAACTGGTATCGCGCATACGTATATGGCGGAAGATGCGCTAAAAAAACAAGCTGCTGAAATGGGTGTTAATATCCGTGTGGAAACTAACGGATCGGATGGTGCGTCCAATGCCCTGACCCAGGCGGAAATTGACCGAGCAGCCGGTGTCATCATTGCCGCCGATAAAAATGTGGCGATGAACCGGTTTGACCAGAAGCCTGTACTCGAACGGCCGGCCAGTGACGGCATCAATAACGCCGAAGAATTAATTGAAAAAGCCATCAGTCAGGATGCGCCGATTTTTCATGCGGATCAGGCGGCTGAAGCAGATGCCGAAGAGACGTCCCCATCAGTCTGGCGTAAAATATACAAAGACTTGATGAACGGGGTTTCGCACATGTTGCCATTCGTTGTCGGTGGTGGTATTTTGATCGCCATCTCATTTCTGATTGAAGGCTTTGCCGGCGACGATCATGAATTGTTTGCGTTTTTCAATACCGTCGGCAGTAACGCGTTCAATTTTTTAATTCCGATCCTTGCCGGTTATATTGCTATGAGCATTGCCGATCGGCCGGGTCTGATGCCTGGGCTTGTCGGTGGTTTTATGGCCGTTGAAAGCAATGCTGGTTTTCTCGGCGGACTGGTGGCCGGTTTCTTAGCCGGTTATCTTGTGCTGCTCGTCAAAAGATGGTTCCGGGGTTTGCCGAAATCACTAGATGGCTTGAAGTCGGTCCTGCTTTATCCAGTAACCGGACTGCTGTTGGTCGGGCTGTTCATGTATTTTCTTATCGGCCCAATCTTTTCCACGATTAATACCGGTATGCTCAGCTTTCTGGAGAATCTCGGAACAGGCAACGCGGTTATTCTTGGTGCATTGCTTGGCGGTATGATGGCGATTGATATGGGTGGGCCGTTCAATAAAGCCGCCTACACGTTTTCAATTGGTATTTTTACGGATACAGGTGATGGAAGTCTGATGGCTGCTGTCTTGGTGGGTGGTATGATTCCGCCGATTGCGATTGCCCTGGCTACGACGTTCTTTAAAACGAAATTTACGGAAGAAGAGCGCAAATCAGGTCTGACCAATTATGTCATGGGGCTGTCGTTCATTACGGAAGGCGCCATCCCATTTGCCGCAGCCGACCCAGTCCGTGTGATTGGTTCATCGGTGATCGGTGCGGTGATCGGCGGCGGGCTGACACAGCTTTGGCATAGCGCGATTCCGGCTCCCCATGGCGGCATATTTGTCATCCCGTTAGCCGAAAACGCCCTTTTCTTCTTGGTGGCACTTGTTATCGGATCGGTCATCGCATCGATGGTGCTTGGTCTTTGGAAGAAACAGGCGGCATAACGGTTGTTTCGCTTATGTCAATTAAGAAAAACTCGGCTCCCGCCTCGTCTTTCTAGAGGTCTGAGGCCGGAAGTCAGACTTGAGGAAATCGGCGAACCAACTGATTTCACGATCGAAGACGTCACCGAAAATGTTATACTTTCTGATCTTACAATGAAAGGGGCAAGGTCTAACCTTTGCCCCTTTAAATTTCATCCGGCTGACGGGTGAACTGTGGTACGTCTTGTACACCGATCATACGCACGTATGTAAAAAGTTGACCTTTGTGGTGAATTTCATGGTCGATGGCGTTGGAGAACCAATATGTACCAGGTGCACGCACGTTGTTGAATAGAATATAACCCTTCATCTGATAGGTGAAAATGGTGGCGATCTCTTCCCTAGTTTCTTCAGTGTACTGCTGCACAATTTTGCGTACATCGTTAATCGTTTTATAATGATTTTCCGTAGGAGGAGCGTCGAATTCGCCTTTCTTAATCCCTTTAACAAACATATGTGTTGAGGTAACGATATGTACGGCCAGTTCTCCAAGCGACATGGCACCATCCCACGGTTTGTAATCCACATACGTATCATCCACCAGCGCCAGTAAATCATCCAGCACCATTCGATGCTGCAGCCATCCATTTACGGCACCATCCATTCCGTTGCTCATGTTATCCTCCTTTTCAAACGAGACTTACGTTTAGTATAACGTCTATTGGGGTGGGGTGCCCATTTGTTTGCCTGGCAGGTCAGATCGTAAGTTCGATATGGGGTTCTATTCTTTCTCATGTCTTGCTGCAATCGTCATTAAACTTAGCTGGCTTTGATTTAAAAAACGTACAGGCATCCTGGTTGTCCCAAGGCCGCTGTCAATATACAGATACTGATCCGGGCCAAGTTGATAGGTTCCCTTATCAAGCCTTGGGAAAAATCCCTGTCCGGGTGCCACCAGTGCACCAATAAAAGGGAACCTTATCTGGCCGCCGTGCGTATGGCCGCTCAAAATAAGGTCAGCCGGTATCGTGTCATAAAGATGGACGATATCCGGTGCATGTGCCAGCAAAATGGTATAATCATCATCGTTTATCTGGCTAAATGCATCACTTAAATTGTCATGTTCGGTTGCAGGATCGTCAACACCGGCGATATTAACCGTTACATCTCCTTTCGTCATTTGCACGTTTTGATTCGACAGGATGGTAACATGCCGCTCGTGCAGGCCATGCAAGAATTCGCTTGTCCGGGCATTTCCCCACTCATGATTTCCAGGTACAAAAAAGACACGCTTGTTGATCGCGGTCAATTGTTCGATCAGGGAGAACACATGGTCAAATGTTGTGGTTTTCCGGTCGATGAGGTCGCCAGTCAATACAATCATGTCGGCATTCGCCTTTTTTACGGCGTTGACCAGCTGTTCGTTGTCTGTTCCAAAAACGCGATTATGCAGGTCACTGATCTGCAGGATGGAAAGACTTGTCCTTTTTGGGAGTTTGGGGCTGTCATATGTGATGGTTTCCAGTTTAAAAGAATGGGTATCCCGATAAATTTTAACGATACAAGCAACAATAAAAGTCAGCAATGTAAAGACAGCAAATAGCTTTTTCATGGCGCACCACCCGACATCAAGATAGGTTATCTAAGTGTAGCACGTTTTATTTGTGACAGACAATGTTTGAGTGGTATAGGATCGGGTTTCACCATCTCAAGACGCTATGGCGTTAGCGGGTGGGTCCTCAATTTCTTGTGTCAACTTTCACATAACTGTCACAGCTAAGTGTGATCTGGATCACAGTGTGATGCAGATCACAAGATTAACATGATGTATATAGGGTTAACCCCTGTTAACACAAGTGAAACATCACATTTGCTGGAGGGAATTGAATTGAATCTTGATGCTGAAAAACTGGCCATTGTGAAAGCGAGTGCCCCAATTCTGAAAGAGCACAGCATTGACATCGGTAAACATTTTTATGAATTATTGTTTGCAAAAGTACCCGAACTTCGCCACGTATTCAATCAGACAAATCAGAAGAGGGGGTTGCAGCAGGAAGCGCTCGTGTATTCGGTTTACGCTGCAGGTGAAAATATTGACAGTCTCGATCAAATTCACCAACTTGTTGACCGAATTGCTGAAAAACATGTTTCTCTGGGTGTACAGCCTGAGCAATATCCTGTTGTTGGGGAAGCATTGCTTCAGGCAATCAAGGATGTTCTCGGTAATCAAGCAACCGATGAGGTCATCGATGCCTGGTGTGACGCTTATGATTATATTGCCAATTTGTTTATAGAATTAGAAACGAAAAAATACCTGGAAACAGAACAGCAGGAAGGCGGCTGGCAAGGCTTTCGGTCGTTTATTATTGAGGAAAAAATTCAGGAAACCGATGATGTCGTTTCGTTTGTCGTGAAGCCAACGGACGGTCTGTCGCTTGCGTCGTATAGGGCGGGGCAATATTTGACCCTTAAAGTAGACATCGAAGGCGAAACGTATACCCATATGCGGCAGTACAGCCTCTGCGGTTCATCCGGCAAGGATTATTATAAAATAGGTGTTAAACGGGAAAAAGGTAATGGCGATGTGCCTGATGGCGTTGTTTCCAACTATTTGCATGATCAGGTGACAGAAGGCGATGTCTTATCATTTTCCGCTCCTGCAGGCGATTTTACCATCACGAGTGACGAGGAGCCGATTGTTCTGTTGAGCGGTGGCATCGGGCTGACACCTGTCGTCGGGATGCTTGATACGCTTGCGGAAAAAGATCCCCATCGCCCGGTCACATTCATTCACGCAACGCAAAACAGTTCAACCCATGCGATGAAGGACCATGTGGCACAACTTGCCGCCGAACACCCGAACATGACATCATTTGTCTGTTATGACAGCCCGAATGAAGCAGATCGGGCTAAACAAAATTTTGACAAAGAAGGCTATGTCGATCTGCCATGGCTTCAATCCATTCTGTCATGTGGCAATCGGGCGGACTTTTATTGCTGTGGTCCAGCACCGTTCATGAAAGCTGTTGACCGGTCACTTAAAGACTGGGGTGTCCCAGGTGAAAATAGGCATTATGAAGTGTTCAACCCTGTCAGTGTTTTAAATGAGCCTGAGCCAGTGTCTTAAGGTATTGTATAAATTCATGAAAAAACCTCCGTTGCGCAAACTAAGCCTAAACACGTAAGGGAGGTTTTTTCATGCAGGAAAATCATGATCATCACAATTTGACTTCTGCAGGAACAGATATTGAATCCGTCAAAGAACAAAGCCGTCGCTCCGGGCTGACTTATAACGAAGCAAAGGAATTCATCGCCCGGACAACTGGCGGACACGGCACGAATATTTATAGTGATACAGATGTTGAAGCAGTCAAACGGAAAAATCGGCAATCCGAAGAGAATAAATAAAGGGGGAGAGTCTTAGCTCGTGCGAGATCGCAGTCAACTCGAGCGGGAGCCACACCCAGTCGAGCGGGAATGCGGTCAACTCGAGCGAGTGCGTCGCCAACTCGAGCGGGATTGCGCTCAACTCGAGTGAGAGTGCCGCCAACTCGAGCGGGATCGTCGCCAACTCGAGTGGGATTGCGGCCAACTCGAGCGAGCGCGTCGCCAATTCGAGCGGGAATGCGCTCAACTCGATCGAGAGCCGCACCCAGTCGAGCGGGAATGCGGTCAACTCGGGCGAGCGCGTCGCCAACTCGAGCGAGAGCCGCCCCAAGTCGAGCGGGAATGCGCTCAACTCGAGCAAGAGCAACACCAACTCGAGCGGGAACAGGCTCAATTCGCGTGTGTTGAGCAGCCCCATCTCGTACCTATTTTGCCCCCCAAAAGCTGCTAAAGAAAACACCACGTGGCCAAAAGGGCTGCGTGGCGTTATTTTTATCCCGCATATAATGGTCAGTAATCCGCCCAAAAACGGCGGCTAACTGACCATAAATGCCCGATTCTAACTAACATTCAGCGGGAAAAAACGCCCCGCTGAATGAAGTTTCACTTTATATAAAACATGTGGCTAACGTCGCTCCAAGCGTGCAATTCGGTCGTCGATGTCTGGGTGGGATGAAAAAAGTGATATCATCCTGCCTTTTCCATTGATTTTCATCGTTTGGACAGCTGAATCATCTGTCCGGTCGTCCACATGGGCCAGTCCAACACGGTTTTTCAGTGAACGGAGCGCATGGGCCATTTTGTCGCGTCCGGCCAAGTCTGCTCCGCCGTGATCGGCACGGTATTCACGATGGCGGGAGTAAGCACTGACGACCAGGCTTCCGAGTATTGAGAAAAGTATCTGAAAAATGATAATTGCCGCAAAACGGACAACGGTTTGCAGCTCGGACCGTACCAGCCGTGAGACGAGAATGGCCGCAATCCTTGATAAAAAGACGACAAATGTATTAACAATTCCCTGGAGCAGTGTCATGGTTACCATATCACCGTTGGCCACGTGGGCGATTTCGTGAGCAATGACGCCTTCAACCGCGTCTTCATCCATTTGATCCAGCAAGCCGCTGGAAACAGCAACGAGCGATCGTTTTTTGGTTGGCCCTGTTGCAAACGCGTTAACTTCCCGGGATTGATAAATGCCAACTTCCGGCATATGCATCAGGCCAGCCGTACGGGAAAGGCGGTGGACCTTTTCCACGACAGCACGTTCCTTTCCGGACAGCTGCCCATTCGGGTCAAGCACTTTGACCCGCATCATTTTTTTGGCAATGATGCGTGACAGCGCCAAAGACATGAACGAGCCGATAAAACCGACAAGCAAACTAAAGATCAATAAGGAGCCATAATTGATGCCGGCCGCCCCGTCAGCACCGTTTTCAAATGAGCCGCTTATGCCTGTGAAATTCACAATGACAGACCAGACGATGACAATGGTCGTTAAGACTAAAATGTTTGTCAGTAAAAATAAAAATAGACGTTTTGCCATGTGTTACCTCCTCAAAAACTGTACTTTTTTACTATATCATAATGGCTAATGTTAAGCAGTATGTTTTTAAGCAGAGAGGAAGAAAAGTTGTGATTTTCCTGATATCATTGGTAGATATATTGTTTTTAGAAACTGGGTGAATCAAAATGTTCAGGATTTATGCGTTGTTGTTATTGGTTATGTTAATGTGGGGGCTCAACGTCTCGGCGATTAAAGTGCTGGTGGATGCAATCGATCCAATGCTGTTAACGGGGTTTCGTGTAATGACAGCGGGGATTGCTGTTTTAATGATTTGTGCTGTGATGGGGCTGTTCCGGCTACCGAAACGACACGAGTGGCTTACCATTTTTTACATAGCGATTTTTAATGTGATGCTGCACCATTCATTAGTCGCGGTTGGCCTTGATTTGACAACGGGTATTAACGGGTCGCTTATTCTGGGGATGAATCCACTCATCACAGCGATGATGGCGTTTCTGATTTTGCGCCAGCGGATGACGTGGCTGCGGATCGCCGGGTTTATACTGGGGTTTGTTGGCGTCGTTGTGACGACATTGACCGGGACAGGCGAATTGGCGGGTGTTTCGCTTGGTGACTTTGTTGTATTTCTGGGTGTTGTGGTTCAAGGTTTCAGTTTTGTATTGATCAGCAAACTACAGCCGACACTTGATCCAAGACTGGCAACGGGTTATATGCTCGTGATTGGGTCGATTGCCATTTTCTTGACGAGTCAGGTACTTGGTTCGGCCGTCCGGGAAATGGTCCATGTGATTGATTGGCAGCTGGGATCGGCCTTTTTATTCAGTGCGATATTGGCGACAGCGTTTGGCCACATGACGTATAATTTCGCGATTAAAAAAGTGGGGCCGGCTGAAACAGCTATTTTTCTCAATTTGAATACGCTGTTTGCTGTTATCGGCTCGGCGATCTTTTTAAATGAAACGGTTACGGTGAATCATGCGGTCGGATTCGGCCTTATATTATGCGGCGTGTTTATGGGTACCGGTGCACTTGAATATATGCTATTGAAGCGGCGGGAGAGGAAACCTGGAAGTTGAGTCGTATGTCCTGTACATCGCCGATCCAGAATTGTTTGAGCCTGCACGTTGGAAGCTTCATTTTTTAAGGCCTGATGCCGTTATAAATCGAAAACTGTTTGGCAGAAAGGGGGGATTATATGTCTTTCCTGGCCCTCACTCTTATTGTCATATCAGCGTTCATGCATGCCACCTGGAATTATCTGGCTAAACGGTCAGAGGGTGGGTACACGTTTGTGTGGCTTTATATGGTGGTAAGCATTGTTGTTTATGCGCCCTTTGCCATCGGTCTTTTTCTTTGGCGTGATAGTCAGATTGGCTGGCTGGAAATGGGATTCATGGCAGGAAGTGCCATCATTCATTTAGCTTATTCATTATTGTTGCAAAAGGGATACAAGGTTGGTGATCTTTCCCTTATATATCCCATCTGTCGCGGAACAGGGCCTTTAATTGTAGCGATTGCCGCCTTTTTTATTTACGATGAAAAGCTGACAACAACCGGTGTTATCGGAATTGTGCTGATTACTTTCAGTATATTTATCATAACGGGTGGTATGGAGGCAATTAAACGAAACGGAACGCTTGTGCCGCTTTTGTATGGTCTGCTGATTGGCGTTATGATCGCTTCGTATACCCTTTTGGACAAAGGTGCGGTCAGTGTTGTGATGATGCAACCGCTCATGCTGATTTATGGTAGTATTATTGCCCAGACAGTGGTTTTGTCGCCATTTGTCTTCCGGCGCTGGAAAGATGTCCGTCATGAATGGCGGTACCATAAGAAGGAAGTCATTGGTGTCGGGGTCTTAAATCAGCTTGCCTATATACTTGTCCTGACGGCGATGACATTTACTCCTGTCAGCCATGTTGCGCCGGTACGTGAAATGAGCATACTGATTGGTACTATCATGGGGAGTCACATGCTTTCAGAAGGGTTCGGCCCGCGCCGAATTGCCGCAGCTGGTGCAATGGTTGCTGGTGTGATTGCCGTAGCAGTCCAGTAGGCGGGAAAATGTCTGTTCCGCCTGCAGCATTAGCAAGCACAGCCTGCAGCAACCGGGGTTGTTTTAAATTTTTTCAACGACGTCCATTGACATTAATCCGAAAGGCAAAAACTGGTGGAAAATGTAACCACCATTTATTCATTTGTATGCGGCCACGTTTTCCCGTCGACATTATTTCGAGCAACTTCTTCAACCGGCGTAAGCTGACTTTCCCTTTCATTATGGTCCTGTTCGCGTTCAAATTCACTGCCCGCAACATCATTTAAAATAATGGAATTGTCCGTTTCCGTCTGGACGTTTTTGACATGTTTCCTGTAGTCTTTGTTGTCTTTCATGGTTGGGCCTCCATTCCTCATGCGTGTTACCCGTTATTTTTCCGGATTTTATCGTTATTATGCAAAAGGAACCCTCTTGCATGTGACGGTGCATTGGAATGGTGAGGCCTGGAAGGAAACGGGTTGATTGCCTTCCGGGCCAGGATGATCACATAGATTTTAGCAGCAATTTTTTCAAGAGCGGGGCGAAGTGTTCGGGCAGATCGGCGACGGTTGGGATCATGATGCGTTCTTTGCCGTAGATATCTTGCATCAGGTCGTCTTCCTGTTCGCTGATTTCCCCTTCCGCCAGAAACATGCCGATGACGTCAATGCCTTTTTTGCGTGTTTCGGAAACGGCTAGGTTCGTGTCGATAATGCCGTTTTCCGTGTAATTAGCTGCTGCTGGTTCACCATCTGAGAAAACGAGTAGGAATCGGTTCTTCTCACTTCTGGCTGCCAGTTCTTCAGCGGCAACACGGATACTGTAGCCGTCGCGATTGTCTTCCTGCGCTTCCAGCTGCATGATTGTCGCACTGTCAGGGTGATAAAGCGAATCGTTGAATGAGCGGACGTTATGGAAATAATTTGGCTGATAGGCTTGTTTGACGCCGGTTGCTTCTTCCCAGAACCCGATGATCGCATGTGGGATGTTCAATTTTTTCAACACTTCATGAAACAGGACAATTCCTTTCTTTGTTTCCTCCATTTTGTTCATCATCGATGCCGAGCAATCGACCAAAAGGGTGAAGGCGGCATCCATGTCGTTTGATTCCTCATTTTTCTTGTAAAACAACCGCGGAAATTCATCGATTACGACCGGAAGCAAATTTTTAGACAAGCGGCCGGCCGTCAGCTGTCGTCTAGGTGTCTGCCGTTTATGTTCGAGCATCTTTTCAATCGTCCGGGAAAGCCTGCGCTTAATCGGCGCAATATCGTCGGCGTATGTCTCATACTGATTCATGTCGGCTTCGGTTGGTTTTTCCGCTTGTTTCATCACTTTGACAACGTTTTGATTTTCCCGGCCATAAGCGCTGCCGGATGATTCCACCTGTTGCTGATGCTGCCGTTTCGCCATCGCTTCCATATTTGAATAATCGCTTTGTTCACTTTCGCCGGAAGATCCTTGTATAGAAGCCATCGCCTGATCGCCTTCCTCTGTTTCACGGGCGCCTTCTCCCATCAGGCTTGACCGCGTTCCCTGTTCCAGTTCAAACTGCATGAAATTTTGGTTGCGGTCTGCGTTTTCGTTTTCGCTATGCCAGGTGGAAAAATCCTGGTTAAACGTGTCGCTTGTCTCCTCACTGACGTCTTCTGCCAAACTATCATTGGCGAGTGGGTCGGTGCGTGTTAGTTCATCAAAGGCAGTATCTTTCGTATATTCGGCCAGATTGGTTATTGGAAAAATAAAATATGCATGTGTCATGTCACGGTAATCATTTTCCAGCCGGAAGACGATTTGTTCTGTAAGCCGGGTCACATCGATTGTCTGGTTAGCTTCAAACAGCTGGAACAATAATGGTTTCAGTGCTTCCAGCTGATCGGTCTGACGTCCATTTGCCTGTGGAAAGGAAGGGTCCGGCGTATCGGATTCAATCAGCAGATAGATTAGGCAATACAGCTCATCAAGCGAAAGACTGCGTGTCATATTTGCTTCCAGCTGCTGGGTGAAAAATTGCCTTAAATAATCCCGTCGAATGGTGAATAAATTGGTCGTACCGGGACGTTCTCGTTTCACGATTTCTTCCAGCCGGATATTTTCAAATAAGGTGAATAATTGGCTGGCGAACTTTGGCAGAGCCGACTCAGAAATGGCTTCGTGAAATTCTTTCATGGCCGGAATATCGGAATGATTTAGTGTCCCAATTGTCCTAAGCAGAATGTCCGTCTTGAGCCCGGCTTCACGGGCTGTTGCGTTGCCGATTCCCCAATTGGCACTTGCCGTTATTTTAAAATTGTCGTTATCAATGGCTGATCCATAGGCATAGTCGAACATTAAATCAGGAATGCCTGACAGCACAGTGGCCAAATCCTGCAGCTGCTGAAACAGCCGGGTATCGACATTGGTTTCGCGAAATCGGAACATGGCGATTCTCCTATTCAAATGATGTTGAGCTGTATTGGTTAGTCAAAAAGCGTCTCGGCCATGGTAAGCACAAATTCTTTTTCCCGATCTTCATCCAGCTTGTCGGCAATCGCCCGGCGAATCGCCCGTTTTGGTGGAATGAGCGCCGTTAAATCACAGGCATCCAGCAACGCACGGATGGATGCTGCATCTTCTGCGAGTTTGCCTTGGGCGACCGCCTGAATGAGATCACCGGAAAGACGGACGAACAAATCAATCGTGCGCGCGTCCTCCAGCCGGCTTGTGTCCTGAATCAACTGTTTCAATTGGTCCCCCTGCAAATAGGGGATATCAATGACGACGAAACGGTTTTTCAATGCTTCGTTGAGCGGTACCGTTCCGACATACCCTTCATTAATCGCGGCAACGACACCGAAGCCCTCCTCGGCCATCATAATTTCCTCGGTAAACGGGTTGGTGATTGTCCGGCGGTAGTCCAGCACGCCGTTAATGAGCGGCAATGTTTCAGGTTTTGCCATATTGATTTCATCAATGTAAAGAAATGTTCCATGCTTCATTGCGTTCGTGACAGGTCCGGGAACAAATTCGATGACTTGTTTGTCACCTTCATAGGCGAGTGTTTTGAACCCCATCAGACTTTCGGCATCGAGGTCAACCGAACAGTTTACATTGAACATCGGCTGGTTAAATAAGCTGGAAAGCGTCTCGGCAAAGCGTGTTTTGCCTGAACCGGTCGGCCCTTTCAGTAGCACATTTTTCCCCATACTTAAAGCTGTGACAGCATCGATCAGCAAATCCTCTTCGGGCGGGACATAACCACCTTCACGAATGAGATTGCTGAAATCATGGTCATCGTTTGTGTTACGGTTATGTTCGATTAAATGCCTGATTGATTCAGGTAGATGGTTATACTGTGTCATAGGTGTACTCCTTTCAATGGTTATTGTAACCTTTGTGGAGAAGGGATGAAAGTTTAAGGCACGACCCCTGTGTACGACCTCAAACGGACGTGTCCACATTTGATGAGCGATTATAAAAAAGCGCCGCTCAAAATTTAACTATCCGGTTATAGTGATGATCATAATGCGTCTGCGATTGGAAAACCCTAAGGATGACAAAAAAGGAGGAAGGTCGAATGTCAGAGGAAAATAAAAATCGTAACAAGGATAAGAACACGCAGAACAATCATAACCGGTTTAACAAGCAAAAGCCTGATCCTGACGTGGAATTTGCCAAGGACAGGGAGTTTCTAAACCTGGACAATAAGCGGAACAAACGGCATCGTAAGGACAAGTGACGTATTCCGGATTGTTTTGAATGCAAAAGCTGCCGGCCTGATGACCGGCAGCATGCATGATTATCTTTCCCAGTAGTCCCGCTGAAAGATACCCATCATGATGGCATCCTCATAGGCTCCGTTAATGAAAAAATGCTGCGCTAATTCCCCTTCAACCCGGAAACCCAACTTTTCGTATATATGACCCGCCTTTTCATTCGTTTTGGCGACAAGCAAATACAGTTTATGCAAATTAAGCACGGAAAAGGCATAGTCCATGGCCAGTTTGGTGGCAGAACCAGCGTAACCGTTTCCTTGGTGACTGGGATCTATTATAATGGCAAATTCCGCGTGACGGTGTCTTGGATCAATGTCAAACAGCCCGACATAGCCAAGCGGTTCATGACCGTCAGTCAAAATGAATTCCCGGTTCCGTTCGTTGTCATAACATTTGTCAAAGCTTTCTTTCAGTTTTTCCATCGACATATACGATTCACTGAACCAATAATGCATTACATCGGCGTTGTTGAATAGCTTGTGTAAAAATGTTAAATCATCTTTTTCCAAAGCGCGCAGTTTTATCGTCGTGGTCATATTGTGTCGTCTCCTCATGGTTTTTTTGTCATGATTATCTTGCATGTAACGGGCAGGCGGGCCGGCAAAAACCCGGGCGTCTTATCGCATTGTCGACCTGGCAGTCCTGTGCGTCGTAAGCCCACACTTCACGTTAGCGAGACGAGGCGAAACCTGGAAGGATAAGTAGGGATCCCGGTTGATATGCCGCGTCTCCGGTTGAAAGTTGCCTCGCTCCGGTTGATGTTTCGCGTTCACGGTCGATAGTTGTCCCGCTCCGGTCGATGTTCCGCGTTTCCGGTTGAAAGCCGTGCCGCTCCGGTTGATGTTTCGCGTCTCCGGTCGATAGCTGTGCCGCTCCGGTCGATGTTTCGCGTCTCCGGTCGATAGCTGTGCCGCACCGGTTGATGTTCCGCGTTCACGGTCGATAGTTGTCCCGCTCCGGTCGATGTTCCGCGTTTCCGGTTGAAAGCCGCTCCCCACCGGTTGATGTTCCGCGTTCACCGGTTGAAAGCTGTGCCGCACCGGTTGATGCTTCGCGTTCTCCGGTTGAAAGCCGCCTCGCTCCGGTTGATATTCCGCGTTTACCGGTTGAAAGCCGCCTCGCTCCGGTCGATAGCTGTGCCGCTCCGGTTGAAAGCCGCTCCCCACCGGTTCATGTTGACTGACGTGTCACTTTATCCTATCAGAAAATCCGGTGGCCGTCATGGGATGGTTGCCGACGTCATACCGTTCGTACGCCGTCCGGTGGCAGATGCCGTTCATATTATGGGCGATGCCTATGCCGGAAAATAAAGATGGATTGAAGGCGCCATTTGTGTGACCGAGAACTTGTTGCAGGAATCGTTAACGCCCATAGCCGGACCGTCTGGATAAAGACTATGATTCAGGTCTGTAACAAAACATTGATACAGTTCCGTGTAACGGCTTGATAAAGACGCGAAATTTCAGTTTTCTTTTTGGAAACGTTTTGTAGTATAATAGAATCACCCAAAATGAATGCACTTACATTTAAAGATTTTCCTATATTAAGCTTGAAGGAGTTTTTAACATGGCAAATGTGGCACGGGATTTTTTCATTGGACTATCAAATAATCAATTTTTGAATACCCGGGCGAAAAAATGGGGCTTTTTCCTCGGGGCAGATAAATTTGTTGCCGGTACGACTATTCAAAGTGTTATGAAAGCGGTTAAGGAATTGAATGCCCGTGGGATCAGTTGCACGCTTGATAATTTGGGCGAGTTTGTTTCCGATAAAACAGAAGCCAGTCAGGCCAAAGATAAAATTATCACGCTTTTAGAAGCGATTCACCAGGAAAATGTCGATTGCCACTTATCGGTCAAATTAACCCAGCTGGGAATGGATATCGACCAGAATTATTGCATGGTGAATATAAGGGAGGTTCTTGACGCTGCGAACAAATATGGTATTTTCGTCAACATTGATATGGAAGATTATGCCCATTATGAGCAGACGTTAGACATTCTGAGCGTGCTCCGTCGGGATTATGACAATGTTGGAACGGTTATCCAGTCATATCTCTTCCGGGCAGAAGATGATCTGCAGGATTTGCAGGATGTGCGGATCCGGCTTGTGAAAGGCGCATACAAGGAAAGTGCCGAGGTGGCCTATCCGGATAAGCAGGCTATCGACCGTAACTTTGTGACGCTGGCGAAACAGCGGCTGTTGGGCAGTGCGTTCACGTCGATTGCCACCCATGATCACCATATTATCGATGAATTGAAAGCGTTTGTGGCGGAAAATCATCTTGATAACGACCAGTTTGAATTCCAGATGCTTTATGGTTTCCGCAATGACCTTCAGCAAAAACTTGCAAATGAAGGATATCATTTCTGCACGTATATTCCGTTCGGCGATGACTGGTTCGGCTACTTCATGCGCCGGCTTGCCGAACGTCCGCAGAACATGAATTTAATCGTGAAAGACGTGTTTTATACTGAAGATAACAAGTTGAAAAAAGGCCCGGTTGTCAGTGGCGCAGCTGTCATTTCCGCGCTCGCTTTCTGGCGTCTTAAAGTAAATCGTAATAAGAAAACGAATGACTGAAAACGAAACATGGCAGGGTCAAACATCCTATAACGAAACAAAAAAGCGTTCCCAATGCCCAAGCGTTGCCGGGAACGCTTTTTTGATCTACCTTATTTCGCCACGGCCGCCAACCCATGCTCAAGATCCAGAATTAAATCATCTGCATGCTCAATTCCGACGGACAGTCTGATCAATTCATTGGTGAGGCCATAGGAATGACGTACCGCCTCCGGAATATCAGCATGTGTCTGGGTGGCCGGATAGGTGATTAGACTTTCCACACCGCCAAGACTTTCCGCAAAAGTGAACAGGTTCAAAGCCTTGAGAAACGGCTCGACATACGTTTCATCGTTCAAGTAAAAACTCAGCATGCCGCCTTTCCCCGGATACAGCACCTGGTTCACAAGTGGTTGGGATTCAAGAAATGCCTTGACGCATTTGGCATTATATTCGTGCTGGCGCATGCGGAGCGGCAGTGTTTTCATGCCGCGCATCAGAAGCCAGCAGTCAAATGGGGCAAGCGTTGACCCTGTTGAATTGTGGATATAAGCCAGTTCTTCACACAATTTATTGCCTTTAGCCACGACCGCACCGGCCAGTACATCATTGTGTCCCGCTAAATACTTGGTGGCACTGTGGATGACGATATCCGCACCTTCGTTGATCGGCTGCTGGAGAAAAGGGGTGTAAACCGTATTATCCACGATGAAAAGCAAGTTATGCTCCTTGGCAATGCGCGAAACAGCCGCCATATCGATGTTCGTCATGAGCGGGTTCGTCGGTGTTTCGATAAAGATCGCTTTTGTGTTGTCCTGGATATAGTCAGCCAGCTTATCTGCATCCTGACCGTTCCAATACGAAAATTGGAATCCCTGTTTTTCCTCAAGCATGGCAAAATAGCGGTAGGATCCGCCATATACATCCCGGCAAGTCACGATATGATCCCCAGCAGCAAGCAGGGAAAAGACAAGTTGAATGGCACTCATCCCAGAGCTGGTAGCAAATGCCCGGTCACCATGTTCGCTTCGTGCCATGGCATCTTCAAGGACATCCCGGGTTGGATTACCGGTCCGTGTATAGTCATAGCCATTCCCGTGACCGATCTTTTCATGCCGGTAGGAAGTCGATAAATAGATCGGTGTGCTGACAGCTTTTAATGGTTCCGTTTTATGGTTGCCGATTTGGGCAAACGTGGTGTCTTGTTCGAATGGATGATGAGACATATGTATCGCTCCTCTGGAAGATTTATTGTTTTCAAAATTAATACCCTCTCCTAGATAAGAAGAGGGTATCATCATATAAACCATCATCTCCTTATCTTCTAAGCCTGACGCTTACTGGAATTGGCACAGTACTGTGATAAGTCTGTTGCCGAGGTTTCGTGGGGCCAGTCCCTCCACCTCTCTGGATAAGAATATCGTTTTTTTATGAAATTGGATAATAATTATTAATTTACAGCGGATATTCATTTCTGTCAAATATTTTTAAGGGTAGTAACTGGTTCATGAAAACTTTTTGAATATTTACATTTGCTATGGACTGGCTTAAAATGGATATTGAGGTGATTTGCATGGGCGTTGTAACCGTAGATTTTGATGGAACCCTCTATCAAGGTAATTCGTTTAAAGTTATGTTCCAGACGGCCAATCAATCGTTTGGCTTAAAGCAGTGGACTGTTGTCGCTAGCGGAGTTGTTAAGGCAGCGGCGGCCGGTGTGGTCAAAGGTAAAAATGCGTTCAGACTTGCGTTTTTCAGTGCATTTGCGCGGTCATTTAAAGGCATGGCTGAAGCAGAACTTGATACATTTTTCCACCGATTGGTTGATATTGGCAAGCAGGACGCCCATCACGATTTGATACATAAAATCCGCGATCATGAACGGCAGGGCGATCACATCATTGTTCTGTCCGGTGCACTGCAGCCATTTTTAAAAGCCTTTACACAAGAGTTGGCGCTGGATGTCCATATTATCAGCACCGAATTGGCGTTTGACGAAAATGGGGTATGTACCGGTAACATCGGCTCGATTATTAACGGTGATGAAAAAGTAAACCATGTTCAGGCTTGGATCAACCAGCAGATGCGGCTCGGCAACCTGACCGAAGAAGAAGCGGGTGAAACGTGGGCATATGCCGACAGTGAGAGTGATGTGCCATTGTTTCAATTCGTCAAGCATCCGATTGTCGTTAACCCGGATGATGGGATGAAGAAAATCGCTGTGCAACAGGGCTGGCCGGTGTTTGGGTGAAAATAGCTGATTTTGGTTAATGGATAGAAACAAAGGACGCTTTCAGATGAAGCATCAATACGTGTTAATGAGGCAGGAATTTTCTTGATTTGAGGAAAATTCCTGCCATAAGGGTGTTTTTGGCCATTAAAATGGCGGCTATAAATGTGAAAATGAGAGAGATTACTAAATAGTCCCTGCCATTTGCGGGAACACTGTCTAAGACAAACCAAACCATACCATATCCACAAAGGTGAAGTCTGCCATGGATGTTAGAGTTGTATTAACCTACACAACACCTAAAGGAACAGAAACCGTTTTTTGGTCGGACGAGATGCCAGCTGCTAAAGCGCTTTTGTTGGCCGAAGATCTGGAGAAAACCGGCCGTGCGAAGCAACTGAGATTTATTGATAAATATGATAGCAACTGGACAATGAAAGAACTGAAGAAACAAATGGAAGTCATTCAAACTGAACCTCATGAGGTGACGGTTTATTTTGATGGCGGCTTTGATCGGGAAACGAAAAGGTCCGGACTGGGCTGTGTCATATATTATGAACAGAACGGTAAGTCGTGGCGCCTGCGCAAAAACGCGCTGGTCGAGGAGCTGGAGACCAATAATGAAGCGGAATATGCGGCACTGCATCTGGCCATCCAGGAGTTACTGCTGCTTGAAGTCCATCATCAAGCGGTTACCTTTTCCGGTGATTCTCAGGTGGTGATTAACCAGTTAAAAGGTGAATGGCCGTGTTATGAACAGGTATTGAATCAGTGGGCTGACCGGATTGAAGATGAACTTGATCAGGCAGGCATTGACCCGGAATATGTGGCTATTTCACGAAAACATAATCAGGAAGCAGACCGGCTGGCGTCGCAAGCTTTAAAAGGTGTTGACGTTACAAGTACGCGTGAGGTGTAACACCCGTGGTTTGCTGTCGTGGATTTGGAACGACGTTTCGTGCTGCAGATACCATAAATCGCGATTCGCGCGGCAGTTCTGTCATTTCGCGCAACATCCCATCATTTTCGCACGGTAACGCATGCAAATCGCGCGTGGGCACCAATGATTTCGCGCGATAGGCCAAAAATTGCTTAACAGTCTTGTCATCATTGTCCGGGTCCGGCACATTGACACAATGCCATTTCCGCTATATAATAATGTCGATTGGATAATTGTATATCCGTTCTGATTGCGGGAGAGGTTCTTAGCTATCACCCTCTATAAAAAACTAAGGACAGATGATGATGACGTTAAAACCATGTGCCTTAGGCCGTGGTTTTTTTATTGGAAAAAATAGGAGGGATTTGATATGGCAGGACGTCGTGACGGTTTACAGGACTTGTCACAGCTAGGGAACCAGGGAACAAATTATCAATTTGATTACACGCCTGACGTGCTTGAAGCAATTGACAACTTACATCCTGACAGGGATTATTTTATCAAATTCAATTGTCCTGAATTTACGACGCTTTGTCCGCAAACCGGGCAGCCGGATTTCGCAACGGTCTACATTAGCTATATAGCGGATCGAAAAATCGTTGAAAGCAAATCGTTGAAACTGTATTTGTTCAGTTTCCGAAACCATGGCGATTTTCATGAGGATTGTATCAATATTATCATGAACGATTTGATCGATTTGCTTGATCCGCGCTACATTGAAGTGTGGGGTAAATTCACGCCACGCGGAGGTATATCCATTGATCCATACTGCAACTATGGAAAGCCGGATACCCGGTTTGAGCAAATGGCGGCGCATCGTCTAATGAATCATGATCTGTATCCGGAAAAAATAGATAACCGCTAAAAGAGGGCTGGCTATGAATCCTTTCCTTAATCTATCAATTCGCCGGTAATGAATTGTTTTACTGGTGACCAGGCTTTTTAAATGATAGGGAGAGGATTTGGGTGTTTGTTTATTTAAATGCGTTATTTGTCGGGTTATTATTGTTATCAAATGTTTTGGGTGTCAAGTTGTTCAGCATCGGGGAAATCGTGCTGCCTGCAACGCTGGTTGTGTATGTTGTCACGTATGTGATTACGGATGTGATCGGTGAAGTCTACGGGAAAGATGCTGCCCGGAAAACGGTCCAGGCAGGCTTTCTGACACAGGTGATTGCCCTTGTTTTTATTTTTATCGTCATAAAATTGCCGGCAGCACCGGATTTTGGCCTGCAGGCAGAGTTTGCGGCGATTATGGGTGGAAGTTTCCGGGTAATGGTTGCCAGCCTGATTTCATACGCGGTCAGTCAAAACCTTGATGTGAGCATCTTTCATCGTTTGAAAGCAAGGCACGGGGGAGAAAAACTATGGCTCCGCAACAACCTGTCCACCATGACCAGCCAGCTTGCGGATACAGCCATTTTTATTACGGTCGCCTTTTGGGGGACTGTCCCATTCAGTGTGCTACTGGGAATGCTTGTCTCTCAATATCTGGTCAAACTGATGATTGCACTGATTGACACACCAGTCGTCTATTTACTGGTGAAATTTGCGAGATAGATATAAGGCATGCTAAAATCCCCCGGCACGTGAGGTGTGTCGGGGGATTTTAGAGCTTTCACACGTAAAGCCAGTGCTTTTTAACCGGAAGCCCGCAGTGTACCCTGTCTGATGTCTTCCACTTTTTCAACCCAGTCAAACGGATCCTGGATCTTGCCGTATTGGATACCTGTCAGAGTATCGTAAAGCCGTTTGGCCGTGGCACCGGTTTGACCGCTGTTGATTTCCAAATGCTCATGGTGCGACACCAGTTCACCGATTGGGGAAATGACGGCGGCTGTTCCAGCACCGAATGCTTCTTCCAGCGTCCCTTCCTTATGCGCTTGATAGACTTCATCCATGGATATTTTCCGCTCTTCAATCGGAACGTTCCAATGTTTCAGCAGCTGGATGACTGAATTGCGGGTGACACCTTCCAGAATGCTTCCGTTCAAAGCGGGCGTGACGACTTTTCCGTTTATCTTAAAAAAGACGTTCATGCTGCCGACTTCCTCGATATACTTCCGCTCGACGCCATCAAGCCACAAAACCTGGGCAATGCCTTCTTCCGCCATCTCCTGGGCTTTCAGGCTGGCTGCATAGTTCCCGCCGGTTTTGGCTTCACCGGTTCCGCCTGCCACGGTACGGACATAATCGTTTTCCACAGCAATTTTGATCGGGTTAATACCCTCTTTGTAGTACGCCCCGACCGGCGATAAAATAATAATAAATTGATAATGACTAGATGGTGCTACGCCGAGAAAAGGCTCAGTGGAAATGATAAACGGCCGGATATACAGGGATGTCCCTTCAGCTTCAGGGATCCAGTCTTTTTCCAGTGCGACGAGCTGTTTGACAGCCTTCAGTGCAAATGCCTCATCAATTGGCGGAATGCATAGCCTGTCGTTGGAATGGTTCATGCGCTTGAAATTCCGTTGCGGCCGGAATAATTGTACGTCACCCTCCGCTGTCAGATAGGCCTTCATGCCTTCAAATACCGACTGCCCGTAATGAAACACCATTGCCGATGGGTCGACAGTCAGCGGCTCGTACGGTACAACGCGGGGGTCATGCCACCCTTTTTCATCTGTATAATCCATCAAAAACATATGATCTGTAAATGTTCGCCCGAATGCCAGTTGGTCTGATTGGGGCTTTTCTTTGCCTGAAGAACAAAGATCCATTCGAATTACTTGTTCCTCCTCCATGTCGCCATCCCCTTGTGTGAAAAGTTGTATACCATCATAGAATAATTTTTATGCAAAAGCAAGCCCAAAATTTGATTTTTTGCATATTATTATAATGTTTTAAAAATTGGACTTTCCCTGTACGAGAGATTGTGCTAAAATCTTAAGTTATCTGAAGACTATAACACATCATGGAGGGAAGGACATGAAAACGCTAGAAAAAATCAGCAGCTTTGCGGGGAATACATTTGCGATTTGGGTCATTTTATTTGCTGTCTTAAGTTTAGTATTTCCGGAAGGCTTTGCTTGGATTGCTCCGCATGTGTCGCTGCTTTTGGGAATCATTATGTTTGGAATGGGGTTGACCTTAACCCTGGATGACTTTAAAGGGGTACTTAAGGCGCCGGTCAGCGTTCTCGTTGCTGTAGCAGCGCAATATATCATCATGCCGCTGGTGGCGTTTGGGCTGGCCGTTATGTTTCAACTTCCGCCGGAGATTGCCGCTGGTGTCATTCTAGTCGGCTGCTGCCCGGGCGGTACGGCATCGAATGTTATGACGTTTCTAGCCAAGGGCAATACGGCTCTATCCGTATCCGTTACAGCGGTATCAACTATTCTGGCACCGATTCTGACGCCGGCATTAACATTGCTTTTTGCCAGTCAGTGGCTGCCGGTATCCGCTGCTGATATGTTTATGTCGATTGTGCAAATTGTGTTGATTCCAATTGTCTTAGGAATCGTTGTCCGATTGCTGTTCAGCAGGCAAGTTGATAAAAGTGTGGCGGCACTACCGCTTGTATCTGTTGTCGGGATTGTTGCAGTCGCGGCAGCTGTCGTTGCGGTGAACAGGGAAGACATTCTGACGACTGGCTTGCTCATCTTTACAGTCGTCATCTTGCATAACGTGCTTGGGTTGGCGATTGGTTATGTGCTTGGAAGGTTGTGCAAATTTGATTTTGCCAATCAAAAAGCCGTTTCCATCGAGGTTGGTATGCAAAACTCCGGGCTCGGATCAGCTTTGGCGCTTGCCCACTTTTCACCGATTGCTGCTGTGCCAAGCGCCCTGTTCAGTGTGTGGCACAATATTTCCGGGCCGGTTCTGGCCACCTGGTGGGGCAAACGTAGTCAAGATTTGTCATCTGATGATGAACAAAATAAAGCCGGGTGACTTGATGGTGATCTGAAGGGACATATTTGAGAGAGGTTTGTCTTAACCCGTGCGGAAGCGGCACCGAAACGTGTAACAGACGTAGAAGCATAATATTAAATTTCAAAAACATTGAACGATTTAAAAATTAGGCCTATAATATTCCAAAATAGAAAGGTGGTCTTGCAAGTGGAAAAAGATTTACGCATCAAAAGTCATGTTTTCAGCGATGACACGATGAGAGCACCGAACCGGGCTATGCTCAGAGCGGTTGGTGTAACGGACGAAGATTTTGAAAAGCCGATGGTCGGGATTGCCAGCACATGGAGTGAGGTAACGCCGTGTAATATTCATATCGATGACCTGGCTGTCAGTGCCAAGAAAGGGGCAAGAGAAGCGGGTGCGACACCGCTTATTTTCAACACGATTACTGTTTCGGACGGTATTTCGATGGGGACACAGGGAATGCGCTATTCGCTGCCGAGCCGAGACTTGATTGCCGACTCAATTGAAACGGTTGTCGGTGCGGAAAGTTTGGATGGCTTTGTTGCCATCGGCGCATGCGATAAAAATATCCCCGGCTGCATGATCGCGATTGCCAACGCAGATGTGCCAGCCGTGTTTGCTTATGGTGGTACGATTGCCCCGGGGTCACATAATGGCAAGGATATTGACCTCGTGTCAGTGTTTGAAGGTGTCGGCAAGCATAACAATGGCGACATCGATGATCAGGAACTCAAGAACATTGAATGTAAAGCCTGTCCCGGTGCCGGTGCGTGCGGCGGCATGTATACCGCCAATACAATGGCCTCAGCTGTGGAAGCAATGGGGATGAGTCTGCCTGGCAGCTCATCGAATCCTGCTGAGTCCGAGGAAAAAGCGGCGGATTGTGCCGCTGCCGCTAAAGCGGTGTACAAGCTGCTGGAAAAAGGTATTTACCCGAAAGATATCATGACGAAAAAAGCGTTCGAAAATGCCATGACCGTCGTAATGGCACTTGGCGGGTCCACGAATGCGATTCTGCACCTGCTGGGAATGGCGCATGCGGTTGGTGTTGATTTGACGATTGATGATTTTAACCGGATTCAGGGAAAAGTGCCGCATTTGGCTGATCTAAAACCGAGCGGGCAGTTTGTTATGCAGGATCTGCATAAAGCAGGCGGTGTTCAGGCCGTCATGAAGCTGTTGTATGAGGCGGGCTACCTGCACGGGGACTGCCTGACTGTGACGGGTAAAACGGTTGCGGAAAACTTAGCAGAGGCTCCGGCGCTGGCCGAAGATCAGCAAATCATCGCGCCATTGGATAACCCAAAACGCGAAGACGGGCCGTTGATTGTTCTGAAAGGTAATCTGGCGCCTAGAGGAGCGGTGGCCAAAGTGTCGGGTGTCAACGTGACACGCCATACAGGACCTGCCCGTGTGTTTAACACCGAGCAGGAAGCGACCGATGCGGTCAGACAAAATAAAATTCAGGAAGGGGATGTCCTGGTGATCCGCTATGTCGGGCCTAAAGGCGGTCCCGGTATGCCGGAAATGCTGTCGGTATCCAGCTTACTTGTCGGAAAGGGGATGGGTGAAAAAGTTGCCCTGCTCACCGACGGCCGTTTTTCCGGTGGTACACATGGTCTGGTCGTCGGCCATATTGCGCCTGAGGCTCAGGTTGGCGGACCGATCGCATTTTTGCAGGAAGGTGATCAGGTAACGATCGATTCCGACAAAAAAGAAATCACCGCCGATATGTCAGATGCGGAACTTGAGCGACGCAAACAACAATGGACAGCCCCACCACTTTATAAAAAAGGCGTTCTGGGTAAATACGCTCATAACGTCTCCTGCTCATCAAAAGGTGCTGTCACAGATTTTCAAGCGGCTAAAGATTAATCACATATAAACGTAACCCCGAGCAAGCACTGCCCGGGGTTACGTTTATATGTTAAACCATCGCGCTCATAGTCGTGAGTAAAGTTGATTAAAACGGGAGACGCGAAAATCTTCAAGATGAGCAAAGCGCATGGAATGGGAGTCAACAAAACGATTAACAGATAGGTATATACCTCGAAAGACAAACCAGCAATACCTCGCCCACATCTGCATTCTTATCGCCCAATTCCGTTTGTAACAAAATTGAAACATTTCAATCACCTTAGTGCCACAGAGATGATGTAAACGCATACATTATTTGAGACTTATCGAAAGTATCAAAAAAATTTTAAAATACTGTTGACCAATTCGAAAAAACGTTATATGATTATCGGCAATATTAACTTTCAATCTTTCAACGTACGAAAGAAACAAATACGTTTTGAAACCAATGACAGAATAATATAAACGCGATGACGGGAAAAAAGGAACATGCCGATGCATTCCCAGAGAGCCGGGGTTGCTGGAAGCCCGGAAATGCATATTGTTCCGACATCTTCTCTGAGTACCTTGCTGAACGGGAGGGATCCCCCTTATTAGGTTAGGTCAGGTGCACACTCATGCACCTGTTATCAAATCAGCTGATCTGTTGTCAGCTGGCGAGGTAGTATTTGTGAGAATGCTATGAAACTGGGTGGTACCGTGGAAAGAAGACGCTTTTCACCCCAATAATGCTGTAATTATGCAGATTTGTGGGGAGAGAAGGGTCTTTTTTAATTTAAATGCCAAAAAAGCCATGGCACCCCCCTTTCACACCAGGGAGTCCAGGTTTTTTGACAAATACCAAAGGAGGCGAGCCACAGTGAGTGTTGAGGCTGAACAGGAATTGAAACAAATCGAGAAGAAGGTGACCGGTGCTGACTTACTGATTCAGACGTTGACAGCCGCCAATGTGGATACCGTGTTCGGTTATCCCGGCGGAGCCGTTCTGCCGATTTATGACGCATTATACCGCAGTGACGCATCTTTTAAGCACATATTGACACGCCATGAGCAAGGGGCTGTGCATGCTGCGGAAGGTTATGCTCGGGTTACCGGCAAACCTGGTGTTGTGCTGGCAACGTCGGGACCTGGCGCGACAAATCTGATTACCGGCATTACCGACGCCATGCTGGATTCATTGCCGCTGGTCATTTTTACCGGTCAGGTGGCCACAACGGCTATCGGAACGGACGCCTTTCAGGAGTCAGACGTGATGGGGATTACAACACCCGTCACGAAATACAACTATCAGGTGCGGGACCTGGCGGAATTGCCGCGCATCGTTAAAGAGGCGTTTCACATTGCGTCAACAGGACGTCCGGGACCGGTTGTTGTGGATATTCCGAAAGATATCTCAACAACGGTTGCCAATATCGATGTGGACGCTGATACAGACTGCCATTTGCCTGGCTATCAGCCGAATCAGCAGCCGAACCCGCTGCAGATTGTGAAGCTGGCGGAGGCGATCAGCCGTTCTCGAAAGCCGCTGATCCTCGCCGGTGCTGGGGTGTTATTTGCCGAAGCAGCGGATGAATTAAAGACATTCGCGGAACAACTCCGGATCCCGGTAGCCAATACCCTCCTCGGCTTGGGGAGTTTTCCGGGGACACATGAACTCTCGCTCGGTATGGCGGGAATGCATGGCAGTTATGCCGCCAACATGGGAATTGTCGACTGTGACTTGCTGATCAATATCGGGGCGCGGTTTGATGACCGGTTGACAGGCAAATTGCAGGATTTTGCCCCGAATGCCAAAGTGGCTCACATCGATATCGATCCGGCTGAAATCGGCAAAAATGTGGAAACAGCCATACCGGTAGTCGCGGATGCGAAAAAGGCACTTGAGGCACTGCTGGATGTCGACATTCCCGGGAATGAACAGGGCTCATGGCTGGAAACACTAAAAGCCAATCAGCAGGATTATCCTTTCTGGTATGACCGACAGGATACGTTCATTTCGCCGCAATGGCTGATTGAGCAGGTATACCGTATCTCGGGTGGCGAGGCGATTGTTACGACAGATGTTGGACAGCATCAGATGTGGGCAGCACAATTTTACCCGTTTAGTAAGCCGAACCGATGGGTGACATCAGGCGGACTTGGCACAATGGGATTTGGCTTCCCGGCTGCAGTGGGCGCTCAGCTCGGCGCACCGGATGACCTGGTTGTTGCTGTCGTTGGCGACGGCGGGTTCCAGATGACAGCCCAAGAATTGTCCGTCATAAAAGAAAGGCAGATGCCGGTCAAGGTTGTGATCGTGAACAATCAGTCACTCGGCATGGTGCGCCAGTGGCAGGAAACATTTTACGAAAAGCGCTATTCCGAGTCGATCTTTCCGGAAAACCCTGACTTTGTCAAATTGGCCGAGAGTTATGGGATACGCGGAATGCAAGCTGATAATGAAGCTGAAGTGGCTGACGTGCTGGCGGAAGGTTTTTCCCATGATGGCCCGGTCGTTATTGACTGCCGTGTGGTTCAGGAAGAATGTGTCTATCCGATGATCGCACCCGGCAAAGGGATCCACGAGATGATAGGGGTGACGAAATGAGACGCGTTATCACAGCTGATGTCCAGGACCAATCCGGTGTTCTTAACCGGATCACCGGCATGCTTCATAAACGGCAGTTCAACATTGACAGCATTTCTGTCGGCAAATCGGAACGGGAAGGCATATCGAAAATGACGTTCGTTGTGGAAGTCAGCGACGACCAGAAGCTGGAGCAGCTGACGAAACAGCTGAATAAACAAATTGATGTTTTGAAAGTCAAGGACATTACGGATCAATCGATTGTGGCACGGGAGCTGGCCCTGATTAAAGTTGGCGGGAGCGGGCAACAGCGCGCGGAAATTCAAGGGGTGATCGCCCCATTCCGGGCATCCGTCATTGACGTCAGTAAAGACAGTCTGACGATCCAGGTTACTGGAAAGCCGGATAAGGTTGAAGCGCTGATTGCCCTCTTGCGGCCATATGGCATTAAAGAACTGGCCCGAACAGGTGTCACCGCATTTCTCCGGGGACAGCAGCCAAAGGATATCATCGAGATTAATTCCCAATTAGTTTAATCAGTGTTAAGCATTTAAAAGAGCGGAAGGAAACTTCCTGAATTCAGAAGAAATCGTAAAATCACAATCCAAGGAAAATAGCTTCTAATAAAAAGCGTTAAATGAATGAGGAGGACGATTAAAATGGCAAACGTATTGTATGAGCAGGACATTCAGACAGGGGTATTGCAGGCGAAGAAAATTGCGGTGGTCGGTTATGGATCACAAGGTCATGCGCACGCACTTAACCTTCGTGAAAGTGGGTATGATGTTGTCGTCGGCTTAAGAGCAGGCAAATCACAGCAAAAAGCTGAAGATGACGGGTTTACCGTTAAGCCGGTAGCCGAAGCGGTGAACGAGTCGGATGTGGTCATGGTCCTTCTGCCTGATGAGCATCAGACAAGGGTGTACGAAGAAAGCATCAAGCCGAATTTACAGGCAGGCAATGCGATCGCCTTTGCCCACGGGTTTAACATTCACTTTTCACAAATTGTCCCGCCGAGTGATGTCGATGTGTTTATGGTTGCGCCAAAAGGACCCGGCCACTTGGTTCGCCGCACGTATGAAGAAGGCGGTGGTGTTCCGTCACTATACGCTGTCTATCAAGATGTCACCGGTAGCGCCAAAGAATTGGCTCTTGCTTATTCACAAGGTATCGGTTCAGCTAGAGCGGGCGTTCTCGAAACGAGTTTTCAGGAAGAGACGGAAACCGATCTGTTCGGTGAGCAGGCCGTGTTGTGTGGCGGGCTGACCAGCCTTGTCAAAGCCGGCTTTGAAACATTGACTAACGCCGGGTATCAGCCGGAAGTCGCTTACTTTGAATGTTTGCATGAAATGAAACTGATCGTTGATTTAATGTATGAAGGCGGCCTAGAAAACGTCCGTTACTCCATTTCGGATACAGCCCAGTGGGGTGATTTCGTTTCCGGCAAGCGCGTCGTGAACGATGAAACGAAAGAACGGATGCAAGAGATTCTGGAAGATGTCCAATCCGGTGAGTTTGCCCGTGGATGGATCTTGGAAAACCAGGCGAATCGCCCTCAATTTAATGCGATTAATGCCAGGGAAAACAGTCATCAAATTGAACAGGTCGGAAGGGAGTTACGTGATTTAATGCCTTTTGTTAAACAGCCATTGCAAGCGAACCAAAAAGAAAAACAAAAGGATGTGAAAGCACATGTCACAAATTAAAATATTTGATACGACATTGCGAGACGGGGAGCAGTCCCCTGGGGTCAACCTGAACAAACAGGAAAAGCTGGAAATCGCCAAACAGCTTGAACGCTGGGGTGTGGATCGGATGGAGGCAGGTTTCCCTGCTTCCTCCCAGGGGGATTTTGAAGCCGTGAAAGCTATTGCCCAAACGATTAAAAACACATCCGTCACTGGCCTGGCCAGAACGAACAAGGCGGATATAGACACTGCCTGGGAAGCACTTAAATACGCTGAGGAGCCGCGCATCCATTTGTTTCTGGCTACCTCCCCGATCCATATGACATATAAACTGAAACAAACACCTGAACAGGTGATGGCGAACGCGGTTAGCATGGTCCGGTATGCGAAGGAGAAGTTTCCGCAAGTCGAATGGTCGGCAGAGGATGCATCCCGGTCAGACCGGCAATTCCTGGCTCAGATTATTGAAAACGTGATTGATGCCGGGGCAACGGTCATCAATCTTCCGGATACAGTTGGCTATACAACACCCGATGAATACGGTGACATGTTCCGTTTCATCAGGGAAACTGTCCCGAATATTGATCAGGTTGAGCTTTCCTGCCACTGTCACAACGATCTGGGGCTGGCGGTTGCGAATTCCATAGCAGCTGTCGAAAATGGCGTCACACAGGTGGAAGGCACGATCAACGGCATCGGTGAACGCGCCGGTAACGCATCCCTTGAGGAAGTGGCCGTTGCGTTAAGAGTCCGGGCAGATCATTATCCGTATCAAACGGGGCTGAAACTGGATGAGACAAAACGCACAAGTGATTTAATTGCGAAACTGACCGGCATGTATGTGCAGGCCAACAAAGCCATTGTCGGCCGTAACGCTTTCCAGCATGAAGCCGGCATTCATCAGGATGGCGTCTTAAAGAATAAGGAAACGTATGAAATCATGACGCCAGAAATGGTCGGGGTTAAAGCCAACACATTGTTCCTAGGGAAACATTCCGGTCGGCACGCGTTCAAGGATCGGGTCAGTGAACTAGGGATCGATCTTTCCGATGACAAATTGAAAGAAGCATTCGAGATGTTTAAAGCGCTGACCGATCATAAAAAAGAAGTGACCGATGATGATCTGTATACGATTCTGATGGAAATTCAAACCGATACGTCAGCGGTCAATAAGTATCAGCTGGAGATGTTCCAGGTGCAGTATGGCACATCCAATATCCCGACGGCAACGATCTCGCTGACAGCACCGGATGGCCGCTCGCTAGAGACAGCGTGCACCGGACAGGGTAGTGTTGAGGCCTTATACAGAACATTGGATGCCTTGATTGAGGAAGAGTTGCATTTGGCCGATTATCAGCTCAATTCCGTCGGCCGCGGCAAAGATGCTCTTGCCGAATCCCACGTTCAGCTGACAGTCGATGGCGAAACGATGAACGGCCGAGGCACTGCCCAGGATGTTCTGGAGGCTTCCGTCAATGCCTTTCTGAATGCCGTCAATCGCTATATCGTGCAGAAGAACACAGTGAAAGAAGAACAGGTCGTTAAGTAAAGGAGGGGAAGTGAATGAATAAGCACATTATTCTGCTTCCGGGGGATGGCGTTGGTAAAGAAGTCATAGAATCGGCTAAACAAGTACTCCGCGCGGTCGCTACGGAGTTTGGCCACACATTTACAACGGATGAGCAGGCAATCGGTGGTGAAGCCATTGACCACTATGATACGCCTTTACCGGAAGCAACCGTTAAGGCTTGCCAAGAGGGCGATGCCATTTTACTCGGTGCAGTCGGCGGTGACAAATGGGATACATTGCCAGCAGACAAACGGCCGGAAAAAGGCTTGCTCGGAATCCGGAAAACACTCGGGCTGTTTGCCAATTTAAGACCTGTCAAAGGTTTTCCGTCATTACTACACACTTCCCCGCTGAAAGAACATATCATTTCCGGCAGTGATGTGTTGATCGTCCGGGAGTTGACGGGCGGGCTTTACTTCGGTCAACCGAGCGAGCGCCGTGAAAACGGGAATGTCGTTGTCGATACACTGCATTATCACCGGGAGGAAATGGAGCGGATTATCGATCAGGGGTTTCAAAGTGCGCGTTTGCGGCATAACCATCTGACGTCTGTTGACAAAGCCAATGTTTTGGAATCAAGCCGGATGTGGCGCGAAGTAGTTGATGAAAAAAAGAAGGAATACCCGGACATTCAGGTGGAGCACCTGCTGGTGGATGCCGCGGCGATGAAACTGATTACCCAGCCGAATCAATTTGATGTCATGGTCACCGAGAATATGTTTGGCGATATTTTAAGTGATGAGGCATCTGTCTTGACCGGCTCACTAGGGATGCTACCATCTGCGAGCATCCGGTCGGACGGTGTGGGCCTCTATGAACCGGTCCATGGCTCTGCCCCTGATATTGCCGGAAAAGGGGTTGCCAACCCGTTAGGCATGATCCTGTCAGTCGCGTTGATGCTACGCCACTCGTTCAAGATGGAAGGAGAAGCGGCTGCCGTTGAGCAGGCCGTCAAAGAAAGTCTGGAACAGGGGTATCATACAGCCGATCTTCAGATGGAAGACGGCCAGCTTGTGAGCACCGGGCAAATGACGGAAGCCGTTGTGGAAAATTTAACTGTTAAAGGTGTCTCGGACAGCATTTGCAGCATGTATGTCTGAGGAGTGGAGGTGAGCATATGGGAAAACCGGAAACGATTGTTGAAAAGATATGGAAAAAGCATGTGGTACATCAGGAAACGGGTAAACCTGATTTAATGTATATTGATTTGCATCTGGTGCACGAAGTGACGTCTCCACAGGCGTTTGAGGGACTGCGTCTGAATAATCGCCGTGTCCGCCGGCCGGATTTGACATTTGCCACAATGGATCATAATGTGCCGACGCGAAACAGGGATGTCATCGACGACCAAATTTCCAAGAAGCAGATGGAAACATTGAAGAAAAATTGCAAGGATTTTGGCATTACGCTTGCCGACATGTTTCATCCCGATCAGGGGATCGTACACGTGATCGGCCCACAGCTCGGGCTGACGCAGCCAGGCAAAACGATTGTCTGCGGTGACAGCCACACGTCAACACACGGCGCGTTTGGGGCGCTTGCGTTCGGTATCGGTACAAGTGAAGTTGAGCATGTTCTGGCAACACAGACGTTATGGCAAAAACCGCCGAAGACATTGAATGTCCATGTAGAAGGCGATCTTGGAACAGGCGTAACGGCGAAAGATTTGATTCTGGCCATCATTTCGAAATTCGGTGTTCGGTTCGGTACCGGCTATGTCATCGAATATACGGGTGAAGCCATCCGAAACTTGTCTATGGAGGGACGCATGACTGTCTGTAACATGTCAATTGAAGCCGGTGCAAGAGCTGGTCTGATTAGCCCGGATGAGACGACAGTCGAATTTTTGCGCGGTAAACCGAATGTCCCACAGGATGAAGCGTTTGACGAGAAAGCACGCGAATGGCTGGCTTTATCGACTGATGAAGGTGCCGAATACGACGAAACGGTCACGATTAAAGCCGAGGAGATTGAGCCGCAAGTATCGTGGGGGACTAACCCCGGCATGTGTGTGCCAGTCAGTGGCAGTACGCCGGATGTCAGCCAATCCGAGAATCCGGATGACGTGGCACGTGCCCTTGAATATATGGGTCTTAAGGAAAATCAGCCGATGACATCGGTAGAAATTGATCATGTCTTTATCGGTTCCTGTACCAATTCACGCATTACGGATTTGCGCAAGGCAGCCAGGATTGTTGATGGGCATCAGGTTAAGGAAGGTGTTCGAGCTATTGTTGTACCAGGCTCATTTGGTACCAAGCTGCAGGCTGAAAAAGAGGGCCTTGACGTGATTTTTAAAGCTGCTGGATTTGAGTGGCGTGAAGCGGGCTGCAGCATGTGTCTAGCGATGAATGATGATGTTGTGCCCCCTGGTGGACGCTGTGCATCGACATCGAACCGGAATTTTGAAGGCAGGCAGGGAAATGGGGCCCGTACACACCTGGTCAGCCCGGAAATGGCGGCAGCCGCAGCCATTAAAGGCCATTTTATTGATGTCCGCGAATTTGCCGCGAATGTCTATTCCGCGTAAATTGCCGTCGAACTACGAATGATTTGATTAGGGGCTCTATTGACAACTGGGAGGTGTCGTACATGGAAGCAATCCGGAAACATGAAGGCGTGGCCGTTCCGTTAAACCGGTCAAACGTTGATACGGATCAGATCATCCCGAAACAATTTTTGAAACGAATTGAGCGGACCGGCTTCGGCCAGTTTCTTTTCTATAACTGGCGCTTTGATGAAGATGGAAATCAGCGTGATGACTTTGTTCTGAATCAGCCGGCTTATCAGAACGGGACCATTTTACTGGCTGGAGAAAATTTCGGCTGTGGCTCATCCAGAGAGCATGCGCCATGGTCACTGCAGGATTATGGCTTTCGCGTGATTATCGCACCAAGTTTTGCCGACATTTTTTACAATAATGCGATGAAGAACGGTATTATCCCGGTCCAAATAAGTGAGGAGCAGGTTCGTCAATGGATGAAACAGGCAGAAGAGGCAGAATTGGTGCTGTCAGTTGATCTGGAAAAACAAACGATCCAAGATCAGGCGCGTGAAACAGGTTTCGATATACCGGCCTATCAAAAGGAAAACCTGCTTCACGGGATGGACGATATTGCGATCACCTTGAAGCATGAAGCCAGGATTACGGCATTTGAAGGTGCGAAACAGGCTTAGCGGCTGAACACAGGCATGATTTTAATAAATGAAGGAGTGAGCAAGTTGGGAATTGCTTAAGTGGTGACTTAGTGAAAACGGCGCGGGACCGGCTGGCAACCGTCGCTCACCGCACACCCGTCATGAGGTCAGCGACAACAGATGCATTAGTCGGGAAACACGTTTATTTTAAAATGGAGAATCAGCAGAAAACCGGCGCATTCAAATTCAGGGGCGCAAGTTTTAAATTGATGCAGTTGTCAAATGAGCAGCTACAAAAAGGGGTGATTGCAGCATCAGCCGGCAATCACGCACAAGGCTTAGCTCATGCGGCTGCTAAAATGAATGTCCGGGCAACGATTTTTATGCCGGAAAAAACACCGGCAGCCAAGGTTAATGCGACAAGAGCTTATGGCGCGGAGGTTGTGCTGACCGGTGAGTCGTTTCAGGAAGCGTATGAAGCCTCAATGAAGCGGCAAATGCAGACAGGGGCCGAATATATCCACCCGTTTGACGATTATGATGTGATGGCCGGGCAAGGTACAATTGCAGCGGAAATGCTGCAGCAGGAGGATCGGATTGATACGCTCATCGTGCCGGTCGGCGGCGGTGGGCTAATCAGTGGGATCGCCGCTGCCACGAAGCATATGAACCCGCGCATCAATGTCATCGGTGTGCAGGCGGCAGGTGCATCGGCCATGTATCAGAGCTATTATCACAATCGGGTGAAGCAGCTTGATCATGTGTCCACCATTGCTGAAGGCATTGCGGTCAAACAGCCGGGTGAACGGACACTGCCACTGATCAATCAATATGTCGATGATATGGTTACAGTCACGGATGTGGAAATTGCCTCAGCTATTGTCTATATGCTCGAACGGAACAAGACATTGTTGGAAGGGGCCGGTGCTGCAGCACTGGCCGCATTGTTTGCCCATGGCAGCCATATTAAAACAGACCATTGCGGTATCATTGTCAGTGGCGGCAATATGGATATCAGCACATTGCCGATGATTCAGCGGCTGGCGAAAAAGCTACATCAGTCGGCGTGAAAAAAAGCTATAAATGGAAGAATATCAATAAAGATAAATGAATCCGGCTGTTAGGCTAGCAGCCGGATTCATTTTTGTCATTTAAAATGCATAGTGGTAGTAGCTGGACGTGCGTAACTTTTACTGATTGCACGATAAGCGTGTTTTCGCAATTTGAGCCGTAATCGCACGCCTCGTGTAATACCTCCGTCTACTCGCGCAGCACTCCTCTCACATCGTGCGGTTTCTCGTTAAACTCGCGCAATGAAGGCATTAACTGATGCGACGACTTGATATGTTGGTAAGATCGCATCACTATTTCTTAAGTCTCACGCCACGCGCAGCAGCAGTCATTTCCGGAAGAACGGCACGACGGTTATTAGAGAGGGGCGAAAGATGTGAGCGAAACCCCATCGTCTTTCAGCTTGAAAAAGGTAACACTTACATAGCAACATGGATGATAATGACAAAAAATAACGTGATCCCCAGCCAAATATGAACGACGCGTTTCCTGGCGGTGGAACGGAACAGGCGCATCCAGCCGCTTGTCACCATTGCAATCATAACTGCGCCGGCCAGCATTCCATTTAATAGCTTTATGTTTTGCCAGCTGAAGCCAAATAGATGAATGACCAGAATAGCGTGAATCATAATAAGGATGAGTGCTGTTGTACCGATCCACCGATGGAATGGCACGATTTTTTTCGACAAATTGGCTAATTTGATTTTTGTCTGTCTGTTCGGTGTCCTACGAATGGTTGAGAAAACCGCATGCCGAGTCCAGTTAAATAGGAAAAGAAACAGCCCGAGAGCGCCGAATAGGATGTGGGTGGGCAGCCTGCCTTGCTCTGCTATTTTCCATACACCTAACATTAGCAAAAATAGATTAAAGTAAAACCATTTGTTCATAATGTCCTCCGTTGGGCTTTTCGCATGTATGTTTGGTGGACTAATGATACCATAGTGATTCAGACGTAAATGTGATGAAGATCACAATCTCTTTATTAATCCAGGGTCCTTTATAAAAAAACAGTTGTTGCCTGCTAACGTTAACTTTATAATAAAAATAAGGTGCACAAAAGGAGGCGTTATAATGGCTTCATTAAACGATATTCGTTGGAAACAACGGTTTGAAAACTTTGAGCGGTCTTATAAACTTTTGGAAAAATACGCTAATGAGACAATTGATAATGAGCTGGAGCGAGCGGGCATCATTCAGTTTTTTGATATGACATTCGAACTCTCATGGAAAGTTCTTAAAGATTATCTCGAGGCGGAAGGATTTATTCTCAAAAGCCCGCGTCAAACCATCAAGCAAGCTTTTCAAAGTGGGTTGATCGATGACGGTCATACATGGATGCGGGCTCTGGAAAAGCGAGACTTGACTGTCCATACGTATGATGAGGATACGGAAAAAGAATTTGCGGAAGAGATTATCAACTCCTATTTGCCTATGATGCAATCACTTTACCATAAATTATTGGAGGCGTTCTAGTTGTTTGGATTACTGAAACAGGATATCGAATTAATCGTCCAGGCAATCGAAAGGTTTGATGAAATCGATCGTGCCATCATTTACGGAAGCCGTGCTTTAGGGACCTATAAGAAAGGCTCGGACATTGATATTGCCATAAAAGGTTTATATGTAACCCGTGATACAGCAGCCCGATTAAGTGAATCGCTAAACGAAGCGTATCCTCTCCCTTATTTTTTTGACATTGTGCATTATGACTCAATATCGAATCAGAAATTGACAGAGCACATTGATCATCATGGTATGAAAATCTATGAAAAAGAAGCAATACCGCAGGAAAAGCCGTATGTCGCTTCAGATGATTAGCTTCATCATTTGATCACAAAAGCGCTACCATTAAAATCTTTGTTTTAATGATAATCGTCATCTGAAGTGAAAAAAGGGCATGAGGACAGAAAAAATTTTTAAAAAGTATATGCCCCCTATTTTGCCGTTTCTTTCGATTATAGTGATGAAACATCCATTTGATTTGTTGGGAGGATGGCATCAAAGCGACCATACGTCACCTAATTTCGCTTTTATAAAAATGATCCTTCAAACATCGATTCATTTAAAGGACGACGAACGGATGGTTGCTCGCGTGCCTGAAGGTCTTCATCAAGGGCTTCTTTCTCCCCCTGGTACCCGATGGCGACGAGTGCCTGAATAGCAAAGTCATCCGGGATGTTCAAGATGTCGCGTGCTTGTTCCCGATGAAATCCGCCCATTGGGTGAGTGGCCAATCCCTGCCGTGCTGCCTGCAATGATAGATATCCCCAGGCCGCTCCCGTATCAAACGCATGGGTAGTGTCCTGTTTATCGGAAATGATGAGCGCTAAAACGGGGGCTTTTTCACACCATTTCCGGTTTCCTTCCTTAATAAAGGTTGTTCAAAAAGTCCGGTAAAAATGACACGTCGAATTTCTTCGTTGGCTTGTTTCTCCGCTGCTCATGTATCTAAAGGCATACATTCCGCTGCTCGAAACGGCACCGCCTCGAACTTCTCGGTCCTTTTTATCCTCCTTTTTGAACACGCACTAATAAAGGAATGGAATGTTTCCCGGTCTTTTTTAGTGCGAGTGATGATGAACCGCCATGGCTGGTGATTCATGGCCGATGGTGCCCAGTGTGCGGCTTCAAATAGACTCATAAGCACATTTTCCGGAACGTCCTTTTCCAGAAAAGAACGCGGTGACCAGTGATGTAAATAGACAGGATCGATGTCAAGATCAGAGTGTCGAAATTGTTTCATGTCGGGTGTTATCAAGTGTAGACCTCGTGATGAAAGTTTTACTGACCATTCGTATAGAGAAAGTGCCTCTTAAAATCAACCATCAAGCCAGTGCACCAGGACCCACGCTTTAAATTTCCAGTTTTCTTTTCAGAATTTTAAAGGTGTTTCCTGCGTTAAATTGCGACAATAGTCATAAAGAAACGACATTCTTCACAGGTGAATGACATACTCGTCCCAACGA